>JASJDE010000111.1 GCA_030065195.1 Erythrobacter sp.
AAGTCGGGATCAACTCAGCAATCGCGAACAATCTCGGGATCGCCTACGAGCACGATGTCGAACCGGGTTCGGAGTTCGATGCCGCAAGGAATTACGGGCTCGTTCCCAGTTATGACCGTTCGAGCTTCGAGGACAACTGGTATGGCGAGCTCGAAGGGCACGGTTTCAGTCTCTACGAATCCCATCTCGAAGAGCGCCGTGGCTCGGGCAAAAACCGCAGGTGGGTCACAGTCTTCCGCGGCGCGATCATCAACATGCAGTTCGGCCGCGGATTCCGCTCGACCACGCTGTTGCAACGCGCGGGCAAGCACAAGAAATGGTTCGGCCTCGGCGGTCGCAAGGACAAGGTGAACTTCGGCGGCCACCGGCTCGACCTGGTCGACCAGGTCCATCCCGACTTCGAGGATGTGTTCGACGTTTACAGCGACGATCAGATTGAATCGCGCGTGCTTGTGCACCCATCTTATATCGAACACCTGCTCGCACTGGAGAATGCGTTCAAGGGCGACGCGGTGCGCGCACTGTTTCTGCGCGGCGAAGTTATCATCGCGGTTGAGAGCGGCGACCTGTTCGAAAGCGGCTCGCTCGATTCCAGCGGCGATGCAGAGCGAGCCGAGGAAGCCGCGGAACAATTCGCCGCGCTGGCAAGGCTGGCTCTGGCGCTGAACCAGAACGACCGTGGCCGTACGGTCGGCCAGACCGGGCCCGACGATGCGCGCGATCTGGGATCGGAAAGCGTGCTCGCTCCCAAACGCCCGGCTGGTGGGGGCTTCGGGCGCAAGGGCCTGTAATTGCTCACTGACCTTGCAAGCACCCTCCACTTCGTCGACCATGCGGTTAGGGCGAGCTGATTAGGGGGCGAAAGCAAGCGCAATGGTGGCCATTCCCGACACCGACCAATTGCTGGCAGGGCCGCTTGGCCATTTCCTCGAAGAACAGCGCGGCGTGCGCGCAAAAGCGAAAGCCAAAGCTCGGGCGCGCCTGTGGAAAGCGATCATCTTCGTCGGCCCGTTGATGCTCGCCTTCCTGGTCCTCGTGCCGTTCGAACTCGTGCCGAAACTGTGGGCTTGCGGGGCCGTTGGAACGCTGGTGCTGGGCTGGACACGAATGCCGCTTGGCAAGGCGAGGAAGCGGGTCAAAATCGGTATCAACGAAGGCATCGCCGATGCGCTTGGCCTGGTCTACAGCCATGATGGCGACGAAGGTCGCGAGTTCATTCTTGCAAAGCGCTTTGGCCTCGTTCCCTACCATACAAGGGCCCATTTGGAGGATTTCTGGAGCGGGGAACTGGAGGGTCACGAATTCCTGCTCCACGAAGCGCGCCTGCGCAAACGGCGCGGATCGGGCAAAAATCGCCGCTGGGTTACGGTGTTTCGCGGTGCGATCATCCGCATCGCATCGGGTCGATCGTTCCACGGAACAACCCTCGTGCACCGAGCGGGGCAGCACGAAAGCTGGTTCGGGTTGGGCGGACGCAAGGACAGTGTCGATTTCGACGGTCATCGGCTTTACGCGGTCGACATGGTGCACCCTGATTTCGAGGATCGTTTCGACGTGTGGAGCGACGATCAGGTCGAAGCGCGCTACCTGGTCGATCCGCTTTATGTCGAACGGCTGCTGGCGCTCGAAAACGCATTCAACGGCAGTGGCGTTTGCTCGCTATTCGTCGAAGGGGACATCATCGTCGCCGTCCGCGGCGCGAACATGTTCGAAAGCGGGACGATGGATCCCGCTGCCGATCGCCGGATGGTCGAGAATTGCGCACAGCAATTGGCAGCGATGGGACGGCTGGCCAAGCAGGTGAAGCAACAATTGGGATTCAACGACCGGGCTAGCTGAGCCGGTCGCGGAAGTCCTCGTAGTCGAAACGCTTGACGCATTCGAGCGCATCGGTGTCGCTGTCCCACAGCCAAATGCTGGGAAGCTGCACGCCGTTGAAGGTGTTGGTCTTCACCATCGAATAATGCGCCTGGTCGAGAAACGCGAAGCGCGCGCCGGGTTCGGCCGGCACGGGCAAGCGGTATTCGCCGATCACATCTCCGGCGAGGCACGAAGGACCGCCCAGCCGGATTGCGATTTTGCTGTCGTCGGATAGTTCACCCAGCATGGCCGGACGGTAGGGCGCCTCGAGCACGTCGGGCATGTGGCAGGTGGCGCTGACGTCGGTAATCCCGATGGGGACCTCGTTAAAACCGGTGTCGAGCAAGGTGCCGATCAGGATACCCGCATCGAGCGCGATCGCTTCGCCCGGTTCGAGGATGATCTCCGCCCCGGTGTCTTCGGCGGCGTCTTTCAGGAATTCGACCAATTCGGCGCGTTCATAGTCAGCACGGGTGATATGGTGCCCGCCGCCCATATTGATCCATTTAAGCTGCCCGAAATAGGGCTCGATCGCGTCGAACACCCGGTCCCACGTCTGGCGCAGCGGCTCGAAGGTCTGTTCGCAGAGGTTATGGAAGTGGATGCCTTCCACGCTCTCCATATGCTCGTCGGTCAGCTGGTCGATCGGAAAGCCGAGCCGCGAACCGGGTGCGCTCGGATCGTATTTGGGCACCTCGCCCGTGGCGACCATTGGGTTGATGCGCAGCCCCACGCTGACATCGCCACCCGTGGTCGCCGCATGGTCGAGGATCAGGGCGGCGCGCTTCATCTGGTCGGGAGAATTGAAGATCACGTGATCCGAAAGACGACACACCTCCTCAAGGTCTTCCGGCTTGTAGGCGGCCGAATAGGTCGCGATTTCCCCGTCGTAGAATTCGGAAGCGAGCCGCGCTTCCCACAAGCCGGAAGTCGAAACGCCATCGAGGTATTCGCCGACGATATGCGCGGTCGACCACATCGAAAATGCCTTCAGCGCAGCGAAGACCTTGCAATCGGCGGCATCGCGGATCTCGGCCAGGATCTGGCAGTTCGCACGGATCTTGGCCGCATCCACAACGAACGCCGGGCTATCGACCCGGTTGAGGTCGAACCGCGCGAAGGCGCCGGGATCTCCGGCTTGGGTTTGCATCTAGCAATTAGCTCCTGACTCGTCCGTTCTCACTTCGCCATCCGCCGCTTGATCCGGCTCAGCGCCTGCGGCGTCACGCCGACATAGGCCGCCATATCGGCCTGACTTACACGATCGGCAATATCCGGCATCGTTTCGAGCAGGATCGCGAACCGATCTTCGGGTGAAAGGCTGAGCAATTCATATTCGCGCCGCTCCTTACGCTTCCCGTAGGTGGACAGGAAGGCGATCAGCGCATTGGCGAGATCGACGTCGTTCTGCGCCGCAAGTTCCAGCTTTGCATAGGGCAGCGCCACCACGACGCCGTCTTCCAACGCTTGCAGGCTGAAGGTGCATGCGTCTCCATCCACCAGCGCGACCATGCTGCCGATGATCGAGCCTTCGGGCAGGAACGACTTGATGTGCTCCTTGCCGTCGGCGCGAATGTAATAGGCTTTCAGGAGGCCGGTCTTGACGAAGTAGACGTTCGAATCGCTATCGCCTTGGCTGAAGACATGCTCGCCTGGATCGAGCGCTTTCTCGCGACCATGTTCGACGACAAGTTCCTGAAATCGCGACAAATGAACCTCGGTTAATTACGGACCGCGCGGGGTCGACAATAGCCTACATCCATGAAACTCGACAACAAGACCATCGTTTTGACCGGAGGCAGCTCGGGTGTGGGCCTGGAGCTGCTATGCGCGCTCGCCGCATCCAACACCCTCATCAACCTCTCGCGATCGGCGCCTCCCGGAGATGCGCGTGCGACCGCGCACGATTTCACTCAGATCGATACCGATCTGGCCGATGCACAAAGCGTGGAGAACGCGATTGCGGCCGTCCGCGCGCACTGCCCGGACGGGATCGACGGGTTGATCAATTGTGCGGCCGTGCAATTCACTCCGACCTTCCTCGATACGGCATTCGACCCGACCGGCATCTCCACCGAGATCGCGATCAACTTCACCAGTCCGATCCAGCTCGTCGCCGGATTGCTCGAGAGCCTGATGGGACGCCCGGAATCGTTCGTCCTCAACGTCAATTCGGGTCTTGGCATCGTGCCCAAGCGCGAGTCCGCCGTCTATTGCGCCACCAAGGCAGGTCTCGACAATTTTTCGCGCGGGCTCCGGGGCCAGCTTTCACACACGAATGTGCGAGTCCTGCAAGCGTTCTTGCCCCTGGTCGACACGCCGATGACCGAAGGACGCCGCGGAGAGAAGCTCTCCCCGGCCGAAGTCGCGCGCCGCATCATCGCCGGGATCGAGCGCGGCAAAGCCGATAACGACATTGGCAAGGTCAAGCTGCTGCGCACGATCAATCGCCTCTCCCCCTCCCTTGCCAACCGCATCATGCAGAAAGGTGACGCATGAAAACCCTGCTCAAGGTCATGCTGACCATCGCCCTCGTCTTCGCTTCGACCTTTATCCTGGGCCGCGTGCTGGGGATCCTGACCGAGGACAATGTCCGGCTCTGGCTCGAGACTGCCAGCACCTTGTCGGCACTGACCGTGACGGCGGTCGTGATCGCCCTGCTGTTCATCGACCTGTTCGTCGCCGTGCCGACGCTGACCATCGTGATCCTTGGCGGATACTTCCTCGGCTTCGAACTGGGCCTGCTCGCCGCCATGACGGGTTCCGCCCTCGCCGCCTTCGTCGGCTACGCGATCTGCAGGCGCTGGGGCGAAGACGCACTTGCAAAGGTCGTTCGGGAGGACACGCAGCGGGTGGAAATGCGTGCCGCCTTCGAAGCGCATGGTCCGGGGATGATCCTGCTTGCCCGCGCCGCACCGATCCTGCCCGAAGTCACCGCCTGCATGGCGGGTCTAACCCGCATGCCCCTCGCCCGCTTTGCGGTGTTCTGGAGCATCGGCACCCTGCCTTACATGGGCATCGCCGCCTATGCCGGATCGGTCAGCACGATCGACAACCCGATGCCCGCGATCTACGCGGCGCTGGGCCTGTATGCGCTGATGTGGACGGGATGGTTCGCGTATCGCAAGTGGTTCATGCACGCCTCCGGCAAGTCGCTGGCGCTCTAAAACCCAACCGGCCCGTCCAGCTCCTTCACCTGCCACGGCAGGCCGTGCGCGTTCAGCATCTCCATGAAGGGATCGGGGTCCAACTCTTCCATGTTGAACACGCCGTTGCCGCCCCAGGTGCCCTGCACCATCATCGCCGAGCCGATCATCGCCGGAACGCCGGTCGTGTAGCTAACCGCCTGGTTGCCGGTCTCTTCATAGGCCGCTTCGTGCGAGCAAATGTTGTTGATGTAGAACGTTTTCTCGCCCGATCCGTCCAGCACCTCTCCGGTCGCGATCACGCCGATATTGGTGTTGCCCTTGGTCGTTTCGCCCAACGTCTCGGGCTTTGGAAGCACGGCGGCGAGGAACTGCAGCGGGATGATCTCCTTGCCCTGATACCGCACCGGCTCGATCGACGTCATGCCGACATTCTGCAGCACGGTGAGGTGCTTGATGTACTCGTCGCCGAAGGTCATCCAGAAGCGCGCGCGCTCGATCTCCGGATTGAACCTGGCAAGGCTTTCGAGCTCCTCGTGATACATCAGGTAGGCCTGCCGCGTGCCGACCTGCTCGAAATCGAACGGCGTCGATACCTGCATCGCGGGGGTCTCGACCCACTCGCCATTTTCCCAGTGTCGCGCCGGTGCGGTCACTTCGCGGATATTGATTTCCGGATTGAAATTGGTCGCGAAGGCCTGTCCGTGATCGCCGCCATTGCAGTCGAGAATGTCGAGTGTGCGGATCGTTTTCAGCTTGTGCTTCTTCAGCCACATGGTGAAGACGCTGGTGACGCCCGGATCGAACCCGCTGCCGAGCAGCGCCATAAGCCCGGCATCCTTGAACCGGTCGTGATAGGCCCACTGCCAGCTATACTCGAACTTGGCCTCGTCCTTGGGTTCGTAATTGGCTGTGTCGAGATAGTGCACCCCTGCTTCAAGGCAGGCATCCATGATCGGCAGGTCCTGGTATGGCAGCGCGAGATTCACGACCAGGCTCGGTTGGACCTTGCCGATCAAATTGACCATGGCCGGGACTTCCTCGGCGTCGATCTCGTAGGTCGCGATTTCCGCACCGGTTCGGTCCTTCACGCTGGCGGCAATGGCCTCGCATTTGGACTTGGTCCGGCTGGCGAGGTGAATGTCGGAGAAAATCTCCGCGTTCATCGCCATTTTGTGGACGCAGACCGAGCTGACACCCCCTGCCCCGATCACCAGAACTGTCGACATTGATCTTTCCTCTGAATTGGTTGGCGCCCGCGCGGCGGCCTCGCATGGTGCTTCACATAGGCAAATGCCTAGCCACCGCAATACGATCCGGCATTTCCTACCGCATGCGCTTGCGGCATAGCGAAAGCATGCGATATCCGAATCCAACATCCGGTATGCCGGCAGCAATGAAAATTCGAATGAAATCAGTAGATTCTTCGTTTCCTGGACCGTGTAACATGCGGTCCATGTCTCCGCCCGGAGAAAGCGCGACGGACGATGTCTGAAACGCGCATCCCAACCGGCGACGGCGTGATCGAAGCCGCCGGCAAGATCGCGGCAATCCTGCCCCCGACCCCGTTGCTGCCGGTCGAGATTGGGGGTGTGCGTTGCTGGGCAAAGGCGGAGAACCTCCAGCCGATCGGCGCGTTCAAGATCAGGGGCGGATGGCACCGCCTGAGCGCGATGGACGAAGCGGAACGGGCGCGAGGGGTCGTCGCGGTGTCGTCCGGCAATCATGCACAGGGCGTGGCCTGGGCGGCAAAACGGCTGGGCATCGGGGCGACCATCGTCATGCCGCGCGATGCACCGCAAGTGAAGCTCGACAACACGAGGGCCCTGGGTGCCGAAATCGTGTTGTACGATCGCCCGGGCGAGGATCGCGACGAGGTCGCCGCCAGGCTTATCGAAGAGCGAGGAGGCACTCTGGTCCATGCCTTCGGCGATCCATGGGTGATCGAAGGCCAGGGCAGCGCCGGAATCGAGATTGCGGAACAGCTCGGCGAACAACCCAGCCGGATCCTCGCCTGTTGTGGCGGCGGCGGGTTGGCCGCCGGTCTTGCACTGGCTTGCCCGGACAGCGCAATCCATATCGTCGAGCCGGTCGGATGGGACATGGTCGGGCGCGCATTGGCGGCGGGCGAGATCGTGCAGGCCGGGCCCGATGCCCCGAAGACGATCTGCGATGCGCTCCAGCCGACGGCGACCAAGGCGATCAATCTCGGTGTGCTTTCCGGTCGCGCCCAAACCGGCCTGACCGTCACCGACGACGAGGTGCGAAAGGCCCAAGGTTGGGCCTTTGCCAATCTGCGCATGGTGATCGAACCCGGAGGCGCCGCCGCTCTCGCCGCTGCGCTGGCGGGCAAGGTCCCGCTCGACGACCGCACCGTCATCATGATCACGGGGGGCAACGCCGATCCCGGCGCTTTCGCCCAGACGATCGCCGACTTCGGATAGCTGTGGATACCGTCACATTGCCGACACGCGGCAGGAATATGACAAAATCCTACCCCCCAGGAGACATCCCGAATGGCAGCTCAGGCAAAACGGATCATCGAAGATGCGGTGGTGCGCAAGGATGCGAAGGTCGGCGACAAGTTGCTCGACAAGGCCTTCGCGCTTGCGTTCAAGGGACTGGTCTATGCGCAGATCTGGGAAGATCCCGTGGTCGATATGGAAGGCCTCGCGATCGAGCCGAACAGCCGTGTGATGTGCATCGCCAGCGGCAGCTGCAACGCACTATCCTACCTCACAGCCAACCCCGCGCAGGTTACGGCAGTCGACCTCAACCGCGCCCATATTGCGCTCGGCAAGCTCAAAATCACGGCGATCAAGCACTTGCCGAACTACGAACGCTTCCACCGCTTCTTCGGCCACGCCGATCACAAGGAGAACAAGGCGGTCTACAAAGAGATGATTGCCCCGCATCTCGATTCAGAGAGCCGCAAGTACTGGGAAAAGCGGGATATTCGCGGCCGCAAGCGGATCAGCTATTTCACCAGAGGGCTGTACCGCAAAGGGTTGCTCGGCAACTTCATCGGCCTCGCGCACCTGTTCGCCAAACTCTACAAGATCGACCTTCACAGACTGCTCGAAGCGGAAACGATGGAAGAGCAGCGCGAAGTGTTCGAGACCGAGTTGGCGCCGGTTTTCGACAAGAAGTTCGTGCGCTGGCTGACCAACCAGCCCGCTTCGCTGTTCGGCCTCGGCATCCCGCCGGCGCAATTCGACGAGCTGGCGGGCGACGAACGCATGGCCGAAGTGCTGCGTCGGCGCCTCGAAAAGCTTGCCTGCGATTTCGACATAAAGGACAACTACTTCGCCTGGCAGGCCTTTGGCCGCGGTTACGACCGTGCAGAGACTTCGGCGATGCCGCCCTATCTGCAGCGCGCAAATTGGGAGGCGCTTCGCGATCGGATCGATCGGATCGATGTTGTCCGCTCCAACATGGTCGAATGGATCGGCGAGCGCGACGAGGCCAGCATGGATCGCTTTGTGCTGCTCGACGCCCAAGATTGGATGAACGACGCCCAACTCGATGAGCTTTGGAGCCGGATCACCTACGCTTCGCGCCCCGGCGCGCGGGTGCTGTTCCGCACGGCTGCCGAGCCCAGCCTTCTGCCCGGACGCCTCGATGACGCGATCCTGTCGCGTTGGACTTACCTGGAGGACCAATCGGCCGACCTGACAGCGCGCGATCGGTCTTCGATCTATGGCGGCGTCCACCTTTACGAGCTGGCGTGATGGGAGCCGATTCCCGGGCCGGAGGCAATCATGCTGCACTGATGGACGGCATCTATCGCGGGCAGCGCCACATCTACGATCTCACCCGCAAATACTACCTGTTCGGGCGCGATACGCTGATTGCGGGATTGGACGCGCAACCTGGAATGCGAGTGCTTGAAGTCGCCTGTGGAACCGGGCGAAATCTTGCCAGGATCGCCAAGGTTTGGCCGCGAGTACGGCTCTACGGTCTCGATATCTCCGAAGAGATGCTGAAGAATGCGCGCAAGGCGGTGGGCGCTGAGGCAAATCTGGCTGCCGGCGATGCTTGCTCATTCGACCCCAAACAGATGTTCGACGAGGAAGGCTTTGAGCGTATCGTCCTGTCCTACTCGCTATCGATGATCCCCGATTGGGAAGGCGCGCTGGACCATGCCGCGGCGCAGCTGGCACCGGGCGGACAGCTGCATGTGGTCGATTTCGGCGACCTCGATGGTCTTCCCTGCATGTTCCAACGAATGCTCCACGCATGGCTGGCGAAGTTCCATGTCCAAACACGCAGCACCTTGCCGGATGTCGCCGCTCGCATTGCGAATGCTCGTGGTCTCTCCCATGAACAAGCGAGCGGCAAGCTGGGCTATTTCCAGCTTCACGTGCTGGCCGCGCCCACAGCCTGAAATCGGTTGCATTTGACAATCGGCCTCCTCTTTCGCAGGTAAGCCGAAAGAGAGGGGATCGTCTCGATGCAAGCGCAAATCCTGGCACCCGCCGCCGTGTTGGTGGTGTGGACACTCATCATCCTGTTCTGGATCGTCCCGGTTCGTTTCGGAGCGATAGCAAAGGTCGAGGACAAGTCGGTCTTCACCGGCAAGGAAGGCGGTCGCGGACAGGACCTTGAAGGCAAGATCCCGGACAAGGCCAATTGGCCGGCTCACAACCACACCCACCTGCATGAACAACCAACCCTGTTCTATGCGGTTGTCGTGATCCTGGCGATTGTCGGGCCGGGCGCGTTCGACGTGCTGCTGGCCTGGACTTACGTCGGGATCAGGATCGTGCATTCCCTCTGGCAGATCCTGGTCAATAAGATTCCCATCCGCTTTGCGCTGTTCTTGCTCAGCACAGTCGTTCTCGTCACGCTCGCAATCCGCGCGGTCATGGCGACCGTATTTGCCGATCCGGGAGCGGTCGGATGAACGTAATCGAAGGGCAAATCCTCCAACCCATCGTGGCCCTGATGATCTGGACCATGGTCATGTGGGTCTGGATGTATGCAACCCGCATACCTGCGATGTCGAAGGCGCCCGAGATCACGGAGCCGATGAAGCTGGTCGGTACGACTGGCGCTTCGTTGCGGGACAAACTGCCCGACAAGGTCAACTGGAAGGCGGACAATTACAACCACCTCCACGAACAGCCGACGCTGTTCTACGCTGTCGCCTTGCTGCTCGCTATGGTCGGGCACGGCGACGGCCAGCACGCGCTTCTGGCCTGGATCTATGTCGGGCTGCGCGTCGCACACTCGCTGGTGCAGGCGACAGCCAACAAGGTCATGGTCCGCTTCGTGCTGTTCGCCTTGTCGAGCGTGGTGCTGATCGCAATGATCTTCCACGCGGCAACGGTGGTGTTCGGCTACGTCGGTTAGCGAGTACTACTCCGCCGCTTCGGTTTCCGGCTCGGCAGCCTCGTCTTCAAGCGCGGCAAGATAGCGCTCGCCGTCAAGCGCAGCCATACATCCCATTCCGGCGGCCGTAACCGCCTGGCGGTAGACGTGATCCGTCACGTCGCCCGCGGCAAAAACGCCGGGCAACGCCGTCTTCGGAGTACCCGGTTCGACATCCAGATACCCGCCGGCATCCATCGCCAGCTTGCCCTTGAACAGTCCGGTTGCCGGTGCGTGGCCAATCGCGACGAAGGCGCCATCGACTTCAAGCGTCGAGGTCTCGCCCGTCTGCGTGTCCTTCAACACGAGATGACCGAGCGCGCCATCCTCTCCGGCTTGGAAGCTCTCGACAGTCTTGTTCCAGAGGGTCGATATCTTGGGGTTCTTGAACAGCCGGTCCTGCAGAATCTTCTCGGCGCGCAGCTCATCGCGGCGATGGATCAACGTGACGTCGTCGGAATGGTTGGTGAGATAGAGCGCTTCTTCGACTGCGGTGTTGCCGCCGCCGATAACCGCAACCTTCTTCCCGCGGTAAAAGAATCCGTCGCAAGTCGCGCAGGCCGAGACGCCCTTGCCGCCCAACTCGTGTTCGCCCGGCACACCCAGCCATTTGGCTTGCGCTCCCGTGCAAATCACCAGCGTATCGCCGATATATTCGTCGCCGCTGTCGCCGATCGCCTTGTAGGGAGGTCCGTTCTCGAGATCGACCGAGACAATCGTGTCCCACATCATCCTTGTACCGACGTGTTCGGCTTGCGCCTTCATCTCTTCCATGAGCCAGGGGCCTTGCACCACATCACGAAAGCCGGGGTAATTCTCGACATCGGTCGTGATTGTCAGCTGACCGCCCGGTTGGAGGCCTTGCACCACGATCGGTTCGAGCATTGCGCGTGCGGCATAGATGGCTGCGCTGTAGCCAGCTGGGCCGGAACCGATGATGAGCATCTTCGTGTGGTGGGTAGCCATTCTTGAATTCCTGTGTTCTGTTGCCCTGCGATCTAGGCCTTTGACAGCCGGGCTTCAATTCGTCGCACGATGGAATGCGTTACTGTTCCACAAGCTCCGCTATCAGCGCCTCTCGCGTCGCCTCATCGACGCCAAGTTGTCGCTCAAGATAGGCA
>JASJDE010000112.1 GCA_030065195.1 Erythrobacter sp.
CCCGCTTGTAGCTCATGTCGGTGACGTGCAGCAGGCCGTCGATGCCGCCGAGGTCGACGAACGCACCGTAATCGGTGATGTTCTTCACGACGCCGTCGATCACCTGGCCTTCGGCGAGCTTGTCGATCAGTTCGCTGCGCTGTTCGGCGCGCGTTTCTTCAAGCACGGCGCGGCGCGAGACGACGATGTTGCCGCGGCGACGGTCCATCTTGAGGATCTGGAACGGCTGCGGCACTTCCATCAGCGGCGTGACGTCGCGAACCGGACGGATATCGACCTGCGAGCCGGGCAGGAAGGCGACGGCACCGTCGAGGTCGACGGTGAAGCCGCCCTTGACGCGGCCGAAGATGCGACCTTCGACACGCTTGCCTTCGCCGAACTCGTTTTCGAGCTTGTCCCAAGCGGCTTCGCGGCGAGCGCGGTCGCGGCTGAGCATGGCTTCGCCATCGGCATTCTCGACGCGGTCGACATAGACTTCGACTTCGCTGCCGACTTCGAGGCCGTGGTCGTCTTCGCCGCGGGCGAATTCCTTGAGGTTGATACGGCCTTCGGATTTGAGGCCAACGTCGATCACGGCCATGCCGGCCTCGATCGCGGTAACGGTGCCTTTGACAACGCGGCCTTCAAAGCCTTCGTCGCCTGCGCCGCCGAGTTGTTCGTTGAGAAGCGCTTCGAAATCGTCGCGCGTTGGGTTGGGCGAAGTCGCCATAGATGAGGATTCCCTCGAGTTCGTTTTGCTACCGGCCACCGGTTAAAGGCATGATCTACCGGGGGCAGATGCATCTGGATCGGCCAAGAAAGCGTGCTAGCGGAGAAGCAGCGCGAAGATCGGGCTGGTTGCCCGAGCGAGCGTTGCGCCGACCGATAGCGCGCTTTCTTGGCCGACCGCTCTGCGGCGGGGCGGTTTGGGTCGATGGCGTCGTCGCTCTTCGATCACGATGCGCCGCATCGCTCTCTCATTGCTCCTAGCCCTCGACCCAAACCGCCTCCGTCCAGACGTATCTGCCCCCGGTAGATCATGCCCACTCGGGGTCTTTCTCCGTCTCCGACGCACGATTGCGACGGCTAACGGGGCAAGAGGCCGACATCTCCGCACCGCCGAATGCGTGTCCAGAGGTCCTTTCAACCAACGATGATTGCGAGAACGGGCGCGCGCCTAATCCAAGACGCGGTGGAAAGCAAGGGAAATGGGGCTCCGCGCCGAGACATGGACCGCATGTTACACGGTCCTGGGAACAAAGAGCTGGGGCACTTGCGAGGCGGCTGTGTTGGCTGGTGAGGGCAAGGCGAATGCACGGCATGGTGCAACCAAGCCACGACCGCCAGGTGTAGGAAAGCGAATTATGCGCCGAGCGTCGCTTCAACCGCCTCGCGTACCGCCTCGAAGGCCTGATCTTTGTCGAAAGACGTCGTATCGATCACCATCGCATCCGGAGCGGCCTTGAGCGGCGCGTCCTTGCGGTTGATATCGCGAGCGTCGCGCGCAACCACGTCTTTCTCAATTTCGGCGAGCGGGATTTCGATCTCGCGGCCCGTCATCTCAAGCCAGCGACGCCGGGCGCGCTCCTGCACGCTGGCGGTGATGAACAGCTTCACGTCTGCATCGGGTGCAATCACGGTGCCGATATCTCGCCCGTCCAGCACCGCGCCGCCGGGCTGCTCGGCAAAGGCACGCTGGCGATCGAACAGCGCTTTGCGGACGCTGGGATGGACCGAGACCCGGCTTGCGAGTCCGCCAGTTTCTTCGCTGCGCAGTTCGGGGTTATCGAGCAACTCGTCGGGAAATGCGCACGCGGCCAGTGCATCCGCTTCGCTGTCGGGGTCGCCGCCATTGAGCCAGGTTTGGTAGCCTACGGCGCGGTAGAGCAAGCCCGTATCGAGGCAGGGGAGGCCGAAATGCGCCGCGAGCTGTTTGGCAATGGTGCCTTTGCCCGAAGCCGTTGGGCCGTCGACGGCGATGATCATGAAAATACGTCCTTGGCTTTGTTGGGGGTAAGCGCCCGGCGTTCGCGCGTGCGCCAGCGAAAGTGGAGGAACACGAGACCGATCGCGGCCACGGCCAGGTTCGTGCCGATCGTGAACCAATCGACTTCCCCACCATCCCAGAAGAGTGCCGATCCGACGGCAAAGGCGAAGAGGATGAGCGCGGCGAAGAGGCGTCGCCTGATCATGGTTCTACCCTCTTCGGACCCTGCCGTTTGCGGAGCGCCTTGACCAAGCCGAAAATCGCGATGGCCGCCCAGAACCCTTCGAGCACCAGGCTCGGCCAGTTGGTGTGCACCAGCAGCGAAATCGTCAGCAGCGCCGCGCCGGTCAGGTTGGTGCCGTGCAGGATGAACGCGTTGGGTTCCTCCTTGTATGTCAGGTAGGCGTACGCGCCGATGATGCACGCCGTGCCGAGGAATCCAATCAGGCTGTAGATGTCGAGCGCGCCTTCGTTCATGCGCCAGGTCCTGCGAGAAGCTCCACAAATGTCGGAAAGCTCGTTGCAATCGGAGCCGTGTCATCCACAGTCACCCCGTCGCGACTTGCGAGCCCGGCCACGGCCATGCTCATCGCTATCCGGTGATCGAGACGGGTTTCCACCGCGGCACCCTCTGGAGTTCCAGGTAATTTCTCGCCGCCTGTACCGTGGATCGTCAGTCCATCCTCGTCTTCCACAACCCGCGCTCCTGCGAGTTTGAGCGCTGCGGCCATTGTTGCCAGTCGATCGCTTTCCTTAACCCGCAATTCTTCGAGGCCGCTGGTAACGGTCGTTCCGTCTGCGAGCGCGGCTGCCACGAACAGCACCGGAAATTCGTCGATCATGCTGGGCGCGAGCGCAGGGTCGATTTCCGTGCCGGTCAGCGCCGAATGGCGCACGCGCAGGTCCGCTACCGGCTCGCCGCCAACTTCGCGTGGATTCAGCGCATCGATCGAGCCGCCCATTTGGCGCAAGGCCTCCACGATCCCGGCACGGGTTGTGTTCATGCCGACATTCTCGATCACAAGGTCGCTGCCCGGTACGATGAGGGCGGCCACAATGAAGAACGCTGCGGAAGACGGATCGCCGGGAACGACAACGCGCTGAGGTTGCAGGTCCGCTTCGCCGTGGATGGCGATGATTCTCTCGCCATCCTCTTCGCCGATCTCGAGCTTGGCACCGAAGCCGGTCAGCATCCTCTCCGTGTGGTCGCGGGTGGCAACCGGTTCGATTACGGTGGTTATGCCAGGCGTGTTGAGCCCAGCCAGCAGCACCGCGCTTTTCACCTGTGCGCTTGCAACCGGCAAGCGATAGCGGATCGGCACGGCGGGGAGGGCGCCGCGCAGCATCAGGGGGAGGGTACCGCCGCTCGACGCCTCGAAACTCGCACCCATCTGCGAAAGCGGTTCGATCACGCGGTTCATGGGTCGGCCGGACAGGCTGGCGTCGCCGACGAAGGTGGCCTTGAACCCGTGGCTGGCCAGCAGGCCCATCAGCAATCGGGTCGACGTACCGCTATTGCCCATGTCGAGTGCCTGGTGCGGCTCAAGCAGGCTCCCAAGGCCGGCACCATGCACCCGCCACACGCTACCTTCACCGCGCTCGACCTGCGCACCGAGTTGGCGCATAGCCGCTGCGGTAGCCAGCACGTCCTCGCCTTCGAGAAGGCCTTCGATGGTGCTTTCGCCGACCGCCAGCGAAGCGAACATGAGCGAACGGTGGCTTATCGACTTATCGCCGGGGACGCGCAGGCGCCCTCCAAGCGGCCCGGATGATTGGAAGGTGTAGCTCGCCATAGCGCGGCGGTCTTTGACAGCGCCCTTCGCGTCTGGCAAGGCGCGCCGCGCATGTGATTCCGGGTCTTGAATGTGTTCGGGTCCGGTCCCAATAAAACGCGAATTTCAGATGCCTGCCGGGAAAGCGGGCAAGACTAAGGATTTTCTGATGGCGAAGGCAGAATGGGGTACGAAGCGTACCTGCCCCAATTGCGGAACGCGGTTTTACGATCTCGGCAATGACGATCCCGTGACCTGCATCGAATGTGGAAACGAATGGCATCCTGAGCCTGTGCTCAAGACGAAACAGCCGATCCCGTTCGAAGATGAAGAAAAGAAGAAGAAGGACGGCGAAGCCGATGCCGATCTCGGCGGCGATGACGATGATGAACTGAAGGACATCGAAAACATCGACGACGACGACGATTCGCCCGATAACGATGTCGACCTGGGTGGCGACGATGACCTTGGCGTGTCCAAGGGCAAAGGCGACGACGAAGACGAAGACAATTAATTCTTGCGTTTCGCAGGGAGCGGCCATAGAGGGCTGCCTCCTTGCGAAAGCGAGGGCATGGCCCTATATTTGTGGGGCTGAAATTCGATGATCTGGGGCCTTAGCTCAGCTGGGAGAGCGCAACACTGGCAGTGTTGAGGTCAGCGGTTCGATCCCGCTAGGCTCCACCATCGAAAGACATTCAAGCCGGATTTCTGTCGAGGAATTCCGCACGCTGGCCGACGAGGTTTCGTCCGCCGGCGTTTTTCGCGTTTAGCACTGGTCCATCAGGATCAGCGAGGAGTTGAAGACGATGTTTGACAATCTGTCCGACCGCTTGGGCGGCGTCTTTGACAAGCTCAAAGGTCGCGGCGCGCTAAGCGAACAGGATGTCCGCGATGCGATGCGCGAAGTCCGGATTGCCCTTCTGGAGGCCGACGTCGCGCTGCCGGTGGCTCGACGGTTTATCGATGCGGTCACCGAAAAGGCCGTCGGTCTGGAAGTTCTGAAGTCGGTCAAGCCGGGCCAGCAGGTCGTCAAGATTGTCCATGACGAACTGATTGCCACGCTTGGCGGCGATCCCGAAGATCCGCACAGCGCGATGGTCGGAGAGGGTCTGAACCTCGAAGCCAAGCCGCCGGTCGTCGTCATGATGGTCGGCCTGCAGGGTTCTGGTAAGACGACAACGACAGCCAAGCTCGGCAAGCTGATCCGTGAGAAGCACGGCAAGAAGGCGATGATGGCGTCGCTCGACGTCAACCGTCCGGCGGCGCAGGAGCAGCTGGCTGTGCTGGGCGAGCAGGTCGATATCGCGACCTTGCCGATCGTTGCCGGCCAGCAGCCGGTCGATATCGCTCGCCGCGCGATGGAATCCGCGCGGCTTCAGAACTTCGACGTGCTGTTGCTCGACACCGCCGGCCGCCTGCATGTCGACGAAGCGCTGATGGCCGAAATGAAGGCCGTCAGCCAGGTTTCGGCGCCGACCGAAGTGCTGCTGGTGGTCGACTCGCTGACCGGTCAGGACGCCGTAAACGTTGCGCAGAGTTTTACCGACGAGGTCCCGCTGACCGGTGTCGTGCTGACCCGGATGGATGGCGATGCGCGCGGCGGTGCGGCGCTGTCGATGCGCGCGGTCACCGGAAAGCCGATCAAATTTGCCGGTACCGGCGAGAAACTCGACGCGATCGAAGCCTTCCGCCCGGGTTCCGTTGCCGACCGCATCCTTGGCATGGGCGATGTCGTCAGCCTGGTCGAAAAGGCGGCGGCGACGATCAAGGAAGAGGAGGCCGAACAGCTCGCGAAGAATTTCGAGAAGGGCAAGTTCGACCTCAATGACCTGCGCATGCAATTGAAGCAGATGCAGAGTATGGGCGGTCTTGGCATGCTTGCAGGCATGATGCCGGGCATGAAGAAGGCCAAAGCCGCGATGGCGGCGGCCGATATGGACGACAAGGTGCTGGTCCATATGGACGCGATCATCGGTTCGATGACCGAGAAGGAACGCAAGAATCCGGCCCTGATGAACGCGAAACGCAAGAAGCGCGTCGCGGCAGGCAGCGGCACAGATGTCCAACGCGTGAACAAGCTCCTGAAAATGCATCAGGAAATGAGCCGCGCGATGAAGCAGATCAAGAAGATGGGTGGGCTGAAGGGCCTCGCATCGATGTTCGGCGGCGGCATGCCCGGAATGGGCGGCCCCGGCGGAGCAGGCGAACTGCCACCCGGATTGCCAGGGTTAGGTGGCCCCGGTCAGGGCGGATTGCCTCCCGGGCTTCCCGGCCTGGGCGGCGGCAAGCCAAAAAAGTGATTTCAACAATTCAATTCAATCAGACAGTTTCAATCGAAAGGTATTAACTCATGGCAATTGCACTTCGTCTTTCGCGCGGCGGCGCCAAGAAGCGTCCTTACTATCGCATCGTCGCAGCCGACAGCCGCAGCCCGCGTGACGGCAAGTATCTCGAGCAGATCGGCACCTACAACCCGCTGCTCGCCAAGGACGACGACAACCGCGTGAAGCTCAACGAAGATCGCGCGCGCTACTGGCTCGGCGTTGGCGCCCAGCCAAGCGATCGCGTGCTGCGTTTCCTCGACGCCGCCGGCATCATGGAGCGCGAAGCGCGCAACAATCCTCAGAAGGCCGAGCCGGGCGAGAAGGCCAAGGAGCGCGCTGAAGAAAAGGCAGAGAAGGCCAAGGAAGCCGAAGAAGCGGCCAAGGCCGCGACCGAGGAAGCCGCTGCAGAAGAGGCTGCAACCGAAGAAACAGCAGTCGAAGAGGCTCCCGCCGAAGAAGCAGCTGCGGAAGAAGCTCTCGCAGAGGAAGCTGCTGCTGAAGAGGCACCGGCCGAAGAAGCACCTGCCGAAGACTCCGGCGAAGAAGAAAAGGCCGAGGGCTAATCAAGCCCCATGGCCGACACGTCGAAAGCGCCGGGAATGGTGGAACTTGCTGCCATCACCGGCGCGCACGGCGTTAATGGCGAAGTTCGTTTGAAACTGTTTGGGGAGGGTGTGGAAGCGCTCTCCCGCCACACGAGTTTCAACCAAGGCGCGCTAACGCTCAAGAAGGTCCGTTCGGACAGTAAAGGTGGCGGGATCGCGCGCTTTGCCGAAAGCACAAATCGCAACGAGGCGGAGAGACTCCGCGGTACCGTTCTCACGATTTCGCGCGAAGACCTGCCCGACCTTGAGGACGGCGAGTACTACCACTCCGACCTCATAGGGCTCGACGTGAAGACCGATGCGGGTGAAGCGGTCGGCACAGTCATCGCGGTCCAGAATTTCGGTGCCACCGACATCATCGAGATCGAGCGCCGTCCGCCACCGGTGAAGGGTTTGAAGACCTTCATGGTCCCCATGACCAAGGCCGCCGTGCTTGAGTGGGACAGACAGGCGTTGGTGATCGCGAAGGACTTCGACCAGAGCTGACGCTGTTGCTGTTGTGCGGTTCAGTACCCACCGCCGGACAGTATCGCCATGCCGCGCGCGAGGTCGTTGTTCGCGCGATCTGCCTGGACCCTCTGCCAGCGTTCTGCCTCGCTCAGTGGCAGTGGCTGGAATTGATTCATCTGTACATTGGCGACCGCCTGCGAAATCCCCGCCTCGGCCATCTGATCGAGCGCGGCAATGATCTGCGGGCCCAGAAGCGCACGAATGGCATCGGACAGGTTGTCCAGCCCGGTGTCGAGCAGGGCCATGCCCGTTTCCGCCTGGTACAGCTCCGAAAGGCGCGCAATGTAGCGATTGGCCAGATAGGCATCGTCGAGCAGGCCCAGCAGACCTTCGGAATCGGGGACGAGATCGTTGGGCTCAAAGAAGTACTGCGCTGCACCGACGAGAATCTGGCCGGCGACCGGACCGACTCCCGCGCCGGGCGCAACCGCATCGCACGCTGCAATCAGTTCTACCGTGTCGGTTACGTAGGTTTCACAGATTCGCGCGAGTTCGGCGTGAGTCTCGTCGGCAGCTTCGATTCCGTGTTCGGCGATCCAGACCTCGATCCAGTGGTCGAGCCTGTCGCGCGCATCCGGTTTGCCAAGGATCAGTTCGACATGTTGGCGCAGTTGCTGGACGATCATCGTTTTCTCCTTGGCCGCAACGTACCATGGCGCTGCCCTTGTCGCGAGTGGCGCTGGCTTGCGGGGCTCGGGGAAGCCTCGTAAGCGGCGCGCATGACCAAGCTAAACGTTGCAATCTGCCAGGCCGCCCCGATCCCGCTCGATTTCAGCGGAGGGATCGCAAAAGCGACCAGGCTTGCGCGTGAGGCGATCGAAGGAGGTGCGCAGCTTGTCGCATTCGGAGAGACATTCCTCGGCGGCTATCCGCTGTGGCTGGATGAGTCGCCGGGCGCTGCACTGTGGGACCATCCTGGCACCAAGGCGTGCCACCAAATCATGCTCGACAACGCGATCGTGCCCAACGACGAGCGGCTTTTGCCGCTGCAGGAGCTGTGCGACGAAAGCGGCGCGCTGATCTCGCTCGGCGCGCATGAGCGGGTCCGCCAGAGTCTCTACAACAATCAACTGCTGTTTCGTCCGGGCGAAGCTCCGCTCGACCACCGCAAGCTGGTGCCGACCCATGGCGAGCGGCTGATCTGGATGCGCGGCGACGGATCGACGTTGGGTGTGCACGAGGCAGAGTGGGGCCGGGCGGGCAATCTCATCTGCTGGGAACACTGGATGCCGCTCGCCCGCGCGGCGATGCACAATCTCGGCGAAAGCGTGCATGTGGCCGCGTGGCCGACTGTGCGCGAGGAATATGCGCTGGCGTCCCGGCATTACGCGATGGAGGGTCGGTGCTTTGTGCTGGCTGCGGGGCTGGTGCAGACAAAGGCCGACCTGTTCGAAGGGCTGGAGAATGCCGGCGGCTCAGCCGAGGCAAAGGAACTGTTCGAAGCGATCGAGAGCGACGTCCTCAATCGCGGCGGATCGATGATTGTAGCGCCCGATGCGCGGGTGTTGGCGAAGGCAGGCGCGGGCGAAGAGATCCTGCGCGCCGAGTTGGACCTGTCTGAGGTCGGGCAGGGGCTCGCGAGCCTCGACACTGACGGCCACTATTCGCGACCAGATGTTTTCGATCTCCACGTCGATACGCGGGCAAAGGATGGGGTGAATTGGGTGTGACGGCGTTCCTTGATGCCATCGCTTGGCTTGTCATCGGAAGCCCTATTTGGTTGTCACCGATCCTGCGTCTGACGTGGGATGGCTGGTTCAAATCCTCCTGGAGAGGTGTTGCTTCGGTGAATGCGATTCCCTTGGCTTTTATGCTCCTGTTCTACGGTCCTGCGGTGGTCTGGCTGGTTTTGATATTCTCGCCGCTGCTTTTCGCGGGGCTGCTTGTTTCCATCCTATCCATGTATTGGAACCGCCCAAACGCGCCGCGTGTAGACGGAGGGATGGTTTAAGTTGATCCATCTGATCGGATACGGCTTGGGCTTTGCAGTCGTGCTCACCATCATAGGACTGCTGGTGGCACTCCCCTTGCCGAAGCAGCTCCGCGTATTTCTGCCGAAATCTGGTTCGCGCATTTTGGCGTTACTCGCGACCCTGCCCCTGCCGCTTTCCGCCTTGGCGATGGCGGTCGTGCCCTGGGTCCCCTATTTGAACGGGACTCATCGTGGCCCGGAAGTTGTCCCGATCCTCATCACGCTGGCGTCTTTGCCGTTCGTCTTCCTGATTGGCTGGCCGCTGGTGTTTGTCATCATCCATAGGCGGATAGCGAGAACCAGGCATCCGATTATCGGTGATTGAATGGCCTTCCCAGCCATTGCCCAAAGAATTCAGATTGCGCCCCAACTGGCCGAATAGCTGGTGCTTCCGCTCAGACCGTTCAGGGAGAAGCGATGGTAGAACCGGTAGAAGCCGGTCTCTTTCACTTCGAACTCGATCCGACCCGATTGATTGCCCCTGATGACCTGTGTTTGGTCGGAAAAGCCGAATTGCATCACCGGCTTCACATCGAAGTGCACACCGCCGCCGTCGGACGAGTTGACATTGTAATCGATGAATGCCGTTTGCCCCTTGAACAGGAGCATGCGCTCGGTTCCGATGGTCGGCATACTCGCATCGACCGAACCGAGCGGGAACTTGGTCTCGCCCTTGCTTGCGGTTCCGAGGTAAGGAAACAGCGTCGATACATAGAGGAACATCCACAGGCAAAGCACGCCGATGACGGCGCCGAAACCGATCTTGAGGGTCCTCTTCTTGCTCATGCGTACACCATACGGTGGGGCGGTTAGGAATTGATTGACCAAGGCTGCGCTGTCATGGGCGTGCGCGATGACCTGCGCCGCCACCATTCTAGCTGCCGCTGCCAACTCCGCACCGGAATCCGAATTTGGCTATTGGGACGGCGGCCCCCACCAATTGTTGGTGGATGTCTTGGCATCAGCGCTGGAGGGCTTAGTCTTACTCCCGCCCGCAATGCTTTTCGTTCTGCTTGTTCATCGGTTCAAACTCACTCGTTGGCTTGTCCTGACCGCTGCGTTGGCCACGATCCTGTCAGTGGTTGTTTCGAGTCTTGTGCACGAATTCGTTGCCCCCATTTTTCATTATTCCGGATTATTTCTTGAGCTGATTGGGGTGCATCGATTTGAATATGCATTGGCGCCTGGCCTCTTGGTTTGCTTCGCGGGCTCAGCGGTCTTCGGATTGTGGCTCACTCGAAAGTATCCCAACAATGGTGCGCGCGACGTGGAAGTTTTCGAATGACCTTCGCCGCCACCATCCTGACTCTTTACCCCGAGATGTTTCCGGGGCCGTTGGGGCAATCGCTCGCGGGCAAGGCTCTCGAGCGCGGGGATTGGTCGTGCGCAACGGTCAACCCGCGCGATTTCGCAACCGACAGGCATCGCACGGTGGACGACACGCCTGCCGGGGGCGGGGCAGGGATGGTGCTCAAGGCCGATATTTTTGGCGCGG
Organism: Erythrobacter sp.; assembly: GCA_030065195.1. Classification (GTDB taxonomy): domain Bacteria; phylum Pseudomonadota; class Alphaproteobacteria; order Sphingomonadales; family Sphingomonadaceae; genus Erythrobacter. Next base: position 10,645 of record JASJDE010000112.1, read on the forward strand.
CAGTCGACAGTGTCGCCGATGAACGCCCGATCCTCGCCATGACGCCGCGCGGGAAACCCATCACACAGCAGCGCATCCGAGAAATTGCGCAAGGCACCGGCGTCACCCTGATTTGCGGTCGGTTCGAGGGTTTCGACGAGCGCCTGTTCGAGGCACGCCCTCAGATCGAACAGGTCTCTCTCGCCGATATCGTCCTTTCGGGCGGGGAAGTGGCGGCGCTGGCGATACTTGATGCTTGCATTCGGCTGCTTCCCGGCGTAATGGGCGCGCCCGATAGCGGGGCCGAAGAGTCGTTCGAAAACGGCCTGTTGGAATATCCGCAATACACCCGACCTACCGAATGGGAAGGGCGCACGATCCCCGAAGTGCTGCGATCGGGGGATCATGCGAAGATCGCGGCTTGGCGAAAGTCGAAAAGCGAAGAGATTACACGGTTACGCAGGCCGGACTTATGGGAACGCTACAGTGGCGATCCGGTCCAGTCTGCCTCTGGCGCGCGGCGAAAAGACAAGGAACCGGACCAGTGAACCTGATCCAGCAGATCGAAGCCGAAGAAATCGGCAAGGTTGAAAAAGAGATTCCCGAATTCCGCGCGGGCGACACCGTTCGCGTCGGCGTGAAGGTGAAGGAAGGCAACCGCGAGCGTGTCCAGAACTTCGAAGGCGTTGTGATCGCGCGTTCGAACCGCGGCATGGGCTCCAACTTCACCGTGCGCAAAATCAGCTTTGGCGAAGGCGTGGAGCGTGTGTTCCCGCTTTACTCGCCGATCGTCGACAGCATCACCGTGGTGCGTCGCGGCGTCGTGCGCCGTGCGAAGCTGTACTATCTGCGTGGCCGCACCGGTAAGCGTGCGCGTATCGCCGAACGTCG
>JASJDE010000113.1 GCA_030065195.1 Erythrobacter sp.
CGGTGTTGGCGTGATGGTTGTCAGCCCACTGATCAAGAAGCTCATGCATCTCGATACCCTGTCGGACGAATCCGATCATCTTGCCGGCGAAGCCGAGCTTGGCGGTCCGGCGGCCGCCGGGATCCATCCCGAGCCGGGTCTCAAATCCGGCGCATGATGAAATCCAGCGAGGGGCTGCATCGCGCGGCAGCCCCTCGTCTCATCCCGTGCGGTAACGCATCCTGATCGTGAAAACCGAATCCCCCGCCAGGATTCCCGAGCGTCCAAGCAATCTGCCGTTCTCCCAATTGGACAGGCCAAGTTCGGGCTTGCCCAAGGCGAACTGTCCGTCCACCCAACGGGTGTGACCGTCACCCACGAATGGGCAGTCGACGGCGTTGAAGAACCGCTCGTGTTCGTCGGCATCGTCGCTCAGCAGGCTGGCCACGAAGCGCGGACTGTGCGCGTTGAGCAATGCGTAGCCGTACGAAAGACTGTCGATCACCTCGATGGTGATTTCGGGGCACTCGTCCCATTCCCACTCGGTGCCGAGATCGGCGTCGCCTAGCGGCACCAGTTCGATGCACGCGGCTTCGTCCAGCGATTGCACCAATGGCATAGTGTCGGGACCGGCATGGACGATCAACCCCTCCGGATAGCGGCGGGCCACATCTTCGGCGGCTCTACGCAGCGCATTGAGCGCCTCCGCCAGCTTGGTCTTTGGCACGCAGAGCGTGTTGAGCGTGTTGCACACCTTGCGGTCGAGTGAGCGCGCCACGGTCGATGCAATGGCCGTTTGGTCGACATCCTCGCCGACGAACATCCAGGCCCCGCCGCGTCCATGCAGGCTGACCGGCACACCGATCTGCCGTGCGATCGCACCAAGCATCGCCACCGCTTCGCCCGATCCTCGCGCCACTGCCAGCGCGAGCCGGTCGTCGCCGAATAGCGACCACCCAGCGCCGTGGCTGGTGTGGTCGATCAGCGAGACCGTACCCGGCGGCAGTCCCGCTTCTTCCAGCGCCGGGTCGATCACCCGGGAAAGGATCCTGCGCGCCGTGCCTATCGCGTCCGAACCGATCCGGAACACCACGCTGTTGCCAGTCAACAGCACCCCGCACGCGTCGACCACGACATTGGGCCGCCCTTCGAACACGAAACCGACCACGCCGAGCGGCGCGCGTACCAAATCGACGGTGAATCCGTCGCGCTGGACCGTTTCGATCACGGTGTTGCGGAATACGCCGAGCTCGCGCCATTCGACGAGGCCGTCGATCATCTTGCGCCGGGCATCATCGTTCACTTGAAGACGCCCGACCGCGCGTCCCTTTGCCTGGGCACGCTCGACATCGACGGCGTTGGCTTCGCAGATGTCCCGCCAGATCGCATCGTCGCGCAGCCGCGCTGCCGCGCTTTCGAAGAACGCAAGGATGGCGGCGTCTTCGACCGATGACAGACCCGAAAACGCTTCCAGCGCCTGCGTTACGGCCATGTCGGCGGCGAGGCTCTCGTCCGGCGAGACGAGCAGCACTTCATTGCGATCCTGCCCCAAATTCACCGTCAGCAGGCGCGATCCTGAAGACAGGGCATCGACCATCTCACGCGTGACGACCTTCAGCGAGCCGTCGCTCATGACCAGCGAACTGCCCACTTCGGGCACGGTTGCTGTGTCTCTACTCAATCGTGGCCTCCAATCGGTTCAATCCAGCACCAAGGCAGTGGTGCATTACACCGCCGTCCTCAAGCCAAATTCTACGCGGCGACGCTTCCCATGACGACCCGGATGGGGATCCTACCTCTGTCCATGGGATGAGATCGAAGCCTAACACACGTCGGTCGATCTGGATCGAAAGGTCACCATGCTCTACGGATTGGGCATGTTTCGATTGCCTTCAGCATTCGTTTTCGCCTTTTTGGCCAGCCTCTTCGCATCTTCTGCCGCCGCTCAGGGCGCCTGCGAACCGCCTGGCGATCAGCCCAGCCAGTCGAACCGAAACGAAGACGGAAAGTCCTGCTTCGTCTTTGCAGGCTGGGAAGGTCCCGACATCCCCGTGTGGCTCTATGTCCCAAGGGATATCGATCGCACCACCGCGCGCATTGCCATCATCATGCACGGCGCTCGGCGCGATCCCGATCGTTATCGCAATGAATGGAGCGTCGAAGCTGACAAGCGCGGCTTTATCGTGGTTGCGCCCGGCTTTTCACGCACCGATTTCCCCCGCGCGAACGGGTACAATCTGGGAGCGATGCGGGATCCCGAATCGGGGGAATGGCGCGACGATGCGCGGTGGAGCTTTACTGCGATCGAACCGATCTTCGATGCCGTAGTGGCGAGGATCGGCGGATCGCAAGCTGGCTACACGATCTATGGCCATTCGGCCGGCTCACAATTCGTCCACCGCTCTTTGTTCTTCAGGCCGAGCGTGCGGGCGAAACGCTATCTCGCCGCCAATGCCGGCTGGTACACCTTCCCCGACCTCGAGACACCGTATCCGTTCGGCCTTGGCGACACGATGCTGGGCAAGGACGATCTGCGCGCGGCTCTCGCCAGGGATGTCGTGATCCTGCTCGGCGATCGCGACATCGATCCCGAAAGCTCTTCGCTCAATCGCTCGGACGGGGCGATGGAGCAGGGGCCGCACCGATTTGCCCGGGGCAAGGCGTTCTTCGCAGCGGCGCGCGCGCTGGCGCAGCGAAACGGCTGGCAATTCGGCTGGTCGCTGCGCGTCGTCGAAGGCGTCGCGCATTCGAACGGCGACATGGCTGCGAAGGTGTCAGACCTGATCGAGTGACACTTCAGTCGATCACCAAACCCAGCGCCGCGCCGCCCAGCGCGTAGACCATGGCGGTGATCAAGGCGATGCCGATCAGGTTAAGCACAAAACCCCCGCGCGCCATCTGCGCTATCGTCACTGCGCCCGTGCTGAACGCGATCGCATTGGGTGGCGTGCCGACCGGCAGCATGAAAGCGCACGTCGCGGCCAGCGCCGCCGGGATCAGCAGCACCATCGGGTCGAGGCCGATCCCGAGCGCAACTCCTCCCAAGACCGGTATGAATGTCGCGGCGGTCGCCGTGTTGCTCGTCACTTCCGTCAGGAACAGCACGATAGCCACGACGCAGGCAATGATGAGGACAAGTGGCAGGGTCCCAAGCCCCGACACCTGGTTGCCGAACCAGTCGTCGAGTCCGGTGCCAGCGACGGCGCCTGCCAGGCTCAACCCGCCTCCGAACAGCAGCAACACGCCCCACGGCAGGCCGTTCTCGGCGTCTTTCCATTCGAGCACCATTTCGCTCCTGCCCCGGCCGGGCAACAGGAACAGCGCCAGCCCCGCTGCGATTGCGATGACTGTGTCGTTGAGATCGCCGAGCCACGGCGCCGCCGCGGAAACCGACGGAATTTCGGACAGCAATCCCGGCACGATCCACAGGAAGGCCGCCCCGGCAAACACGAACGCGACCATTCTCTCTCCCTGGCTGAACGAGCCAAGCGCGTCGATCTCGCGCTCGATCAACTCGCTGCCGCCGGGGATCTCGTCCAGGTCGAAACGATAGAGCAACCGGGTCATCAGCGCCCAGCCGATCAGGATGAATGTCGCTGCCAGCGGTACGCCCAGCATCATCCAATCGACGAAGCCGATATCGATGCCGAGCTCGTCATTGGCATAGCCCGCGATGATGGCGTTGGGCGGGCTGCCGAGCAGCGTTCCAAGGCCGCCCATGCTGGCCGACCAGGCGATGGCAAGCACGAGGCACACCCCGAAGCGCGCCACGTCGGGTTCCGCTTCGGCTAACGCCGAACCCTCGTTTCCGGACATGCTGCCCCCGGAAACCAAGGCGAGGACGGAAAACCCGATCGGCAGCATCATCAGCGTGGTCGCCGTGTTCGACACCCACATCGACAGGAACCCGGTCGCGATCATCAGGCCAAGGATGATCCGCGTTGGCGACACGCCCACCCGTCGCAGGGTCAGCAGCGCGATTCGACGATGCAGGTTCCACTTTTCCATCGCGATCGCAATCAGGAATCCCCCCAGGAACAGGAAGACGATCGGACTGGCATAGGATGCCGTTGTCTCGCCGACACTGCGTTCGGTTAGCGCCGGAATCAACACGATCGGGAGCAGGCTGGTCGCTGCGAGCGGGATCGCTTCGCTCATCCACCATACCGCCATCAACGTGGCGACTGCGGCGACCCAGCGGGCATCGGCGGACATGTCGGCCGATTGGAGCAAGGCGAAAACGAGCGCGGCGGCAACCGGACCGGCCAGCCGGAATGCCCAGATTGATCGGGCGGAGCGCTGCTGCGGACCGCGCGGCGCGCCGTAATTGTCGAACTCGCCCTGCTGCTCGATCGGCGAATTCACGGCGTTTGGTCTCCGGGTGCAACTTCGCCCAACGTTCGCTCTACCTGTTCGATCGCCGGTTGTTCGATCCGGTCCCCGTCGAGCAGTTCCGAAATCGCTTGCGCGTCGAGGTGTCGGGATACGTCCGGGTCGTCCGCGAGCGCTACGGCAAAACTCCGATCGGTCTCGAGTGCACGGGCGATCACAGCCTTGACGAGCGCTTCCGCGTCCGCGCGCGGCATGTGGTCGGACAAGGCAAAGGCGACGCGCTGCGACATCGCGAAGCCGCGCGTCGCTGCGATATTTGCGCGCATTCGTTCGGCGTCGACCTCCAGGCCTTCCAGCAATTGCGCAAGCGTCCGCAACGCTCGCATGCTCTCGATCGAAATGTCCGCGATCACCGGAGACAGCCGCGATGTGTTGTCGCGTTCGTAGAAATTGACGACATCGTCGGACAGCACTTCGGCGAGGCGCGGAATGGTCCGGCCAGAATGGATCACCCGTTCCGGCAACCTTGGATTGCGTTTGTGCGGCATCGAAGAACTGCCGACCGTACCCGGTGGCAATTCTTCGCGCACTTCGCCGATATCTGTGCTTTGGAGCAGGAATATCTCCTGCCCGATCCGCTGGTTCGATTTCGCTATCAGGCCGAGCACAAGTCCGTATTCGGCGATCACGTCACGGGTGCCGTTCCAGTCCGCCGCGTAGGGCGGATCGAAACCGAGTTCGCGGGCAAAGCTCTGCTCGATCGCGATCGCCTTTGGTCCCAGTCCGGAATAATTGCCGACCGCACCCTTGAGGATCGCCGACTTGCGGACGCGACCACGCAGTTCGGCCAGACGCTGGCGGTGGCGGCGATATTCGTCGATCCAGGTGCTGACCTTCTTGCCGAAGGTGATCGGTTGCGCATGCTGGCCCAGGGTCCGCCCGATCATCGCGGTGCGATTGTGCGTTCGGGCCATCTCCGACATGATGACGAGATTGCGCGCAAGGCACCGATCCAGTCGCTCGATCGTGCGGTCCGCCTGCAGCATCGCTGCCGTGCCATAGATGTCGACCGTGGTCGCGCCATAGTGGACATATCGGTCCGCGCTGTCGCTCAGGCTCTCACGCCAGACATTGAGCAGCGCCACCATACGGTGGCGGACGCGGGCATACTCCTCGTCGAACCGATCCTGCGGCACCAGAGCGACGCGCGCCTGGCGCGTGATCTCGCTCGCGACCTCCGCCGGGATGTATCCTTCCAGGGCCTGCGCACGCGCCATCGCCGCTTCGACCTCGAGAATGGTCTGGGTTCGCGCTTCATATTCGAACAGCTCGGAAACCCCCGAGATCGAACAGGACGCAGCCGAACCGGGAGCGGCGTAAAGCGCGAAAGCGGCTGCCACCAAGGGCCCGCAAGCTGTCTTCAATCGTCTCGAGTTAGCCCCGGCCTTCATGACATTCATAGACCGCATTGAAGGGCACGGCGTCAATCGCTTATGCTCGATGTGTTGTACCGTCCGTGGAAAGGACAGCGCACTTGGCATCATCCGCGATCGTGATCGGCGCAGGCGTGATAGGCATCGGCACCGCCTATGCACTTGCGAGACGCGGCTGGCAGGTCACCCTGATCGACGAGGCGGAGAAGGCGGCCATGCGCTCATCGCACGCCAATGGGGCGCAGCTTAGCTATTGCTACACCGACGCTCTCGGAAGCCCGGCCACCTTCGCCGCATTGCCCACGTTCGTGCGCGCTCGCGAGGGGGTGTCGATACGTCCGTTCGGCGGTCCCGACTATCTTGCATGGCTCGTACAATTCGCCCGCAACTGCACCGCCGCGCGGTTTCGGGAGAACACGCTCGCACTGTTGCGGCTGGGACTGGAATCGCGCGACGCGATGGATCGGCTTTGCGCCGAGCATGCGCTGGAGTTCGGCAGACGCGTCACGGGCAAGCTCCTGCTGTTGCACTCGCCGGAAGAGTTCGATCGAGCGCGGCGGAGCCGCGACCTCAAGCAAGGCGCAGTCGACTTTGAACAAGTCATGCTGGACCGCGCGGAACTGCCCGATCTGGACCCAGCGCTTGGTGGCGTGGCCGAAGATGTGGTCGGCGCGATCCACACACCGTCCGAAGAAGTCGGCGACCCATTCCTGTTCTGCAACGCGATGGTCGACCTGCTTCGGGAGGATTACGGCGTAGAGGTGCGTTTTGGAAGCTCCGTAAGCCGGGTCGAACAAACCTCACCCAAGGCGAGAATCGCGCTGGATAATGGTGAAAGGCTCGAAGCCGACGCGGCAGTCGTGTGTGCCGGGACCGGCAGCAACCGCCTATTGGCTCCGCTGGGGCACAGGATCCCGATCCAGCCGATGAAGGGTTATTCGTTCGAAATGCCGCTCGCCAATGGATCGCCTCATGTCTCGGTCACCGACGTGAAGCGCCGGATCGTGATCGTCAATCTCGGCGACCGGATGCGCGTCGCCGGGTTTGCGGCACTCGGGCGCGGGTCATACGCGATCGAACCCGGTCGGATCGAACGACTGTGCGATGTCGCGCATGACTGTATGCCGAATGCCGGAGACTATTCGAAGCTCTCCCGCCCCTGGGCCGGATTGCGACCGACTACCCCCACATCGCAGCCGGTGATCGCCAGACCTGCGCAAGGGTTGGCTATCAATGCGGGACACGGCGCGCTCGGCTGGACGCTGGCCATGGGATCGGGCGAACGGCTCGCCGCGTTGCTCGAACGGGACTGAACGGGAGAGACTATTTGGGAGGGGCGCCTGTGCCGGGTCCGCATTCGGTCGGGTTGAGCAACGGTCGCCCCGGAAGCGCCCCCGTATATTCGCCCCCGGCTATCGTCGGCACACCGTTGATCAGCAGATGCTCCACGCCTTCGGACAACTCACGAGGATTGCGGTAATCCGCGCGCGGCGCGAACCGGTCGGGATCGAAGACGACGATATCGGCAAAGTAGCCGGGCTTCAGGTATCCGCGCCGGTCGAGGCCGATAATGTCTGCCGTCTGTCCGCTGCTGCGACGGATAAAGCGCGCGAGGCTCATGCTCGCATTGCCCTCGACGAAGTCGCGATAGGCCTTCGGGAAGCTGCCATATTTGCGCGGGTGACCGGTGGATCCGTCCGAGCCGGTCACCACCCAATCCTGCCGGGCAAAAGCGGCGATATCGGCTTCGCTCATATTGAACGAGGCGAGCCGGGCATCTCCCTCGAGCAGGATCGCAATGGCCGCGTCCGCCGGCTCGATCGACTGGTCTTGTGCAATTTGCAGCAAGGTTTGGCCGAGCGGAACGGTCGATCCCGACAACCTTCCGGTGACGAGCAGCCTATCGGCGCCGCCGCGACGCGCGATAGTCTCGACAATCTCGTCTCGAATCCGGCTGCGATTTGCCTCGTCGGACAGTCGCTCGCGCAGGCGTTCGAGACCGCCTTCCAAGGCCCAGCGCGGCACCAGCGCGCTGCTGACCCGGGTTCCCGATGCCGACCAGGGATACTGGTCTGCCGTTACTTGCTGACCCGACTTTCGAGCCTCTTCGACCAGGGCGATCATGCGCGCACTGTGCCCCCAAACGGCCGGGCCGAGCGCCTTGATATGTGCGATGTGGACCGGCATCCCGGCTTCGCGCCCGATCCGGAGCGTTTCGGCCAATGCGCCCGTCACCGTGATATTGTAGGTGCTCTCATCGCGCATATGGGTGTCGTAATATCCGCCCAACCCGGCGGCGACGCGCGCCAAAGCGATCACCTCTTCCGTTTGCGCATAGCTTTGGGGGACATAGTACAGGCCGGTCGAAAAGCCCCAGGCACCTTCGCACATGGCCGCACGGACGGATCGCTCCATTTGCGCAAGCTCGGTCGGCGTGGGCGTACGATCGCGCTTGCCGAGGACGGACTCGCGGACCGGGCCGAACCCGACGAGGAAGGCGACGTTGGTGCCGATCCCGTTCGCACTGGCAGCCTCGGCCTGGACCGCAATATCGGGCGGGCCTCCGCCGTCATTGCCGACCACCACCGTCGTCACGCCCTGGAACACGAAGGGCAGGTTGGCTCGGCGCCCTGGATCGTCCGAGGCGAGATCGCCGCGAGCGTGCGTGTGCGGGTCGATAAAGCCGGGCGCGACGACCAGTCCGCTCGCATCGATCACGGATGGCGCCTTGTATCGAACGCGTGCATTGGGACCGACAAAGACAATGGAATCGTCCCGGATTGCCAAATCCTGCACGAGGCCGGGAGCACCGCTTCCGTCGAATACTCTCCCGCCCACCACAAGTGTATCGACCGCGGTGAGCTGTGTAGGTGGTCGAACGGCCTGGCACGCTACAAGTGCAACTGTGCAGGCGGCGACAAGGGCTCCTCGGGCGAGCCCCCAGCACTTCATTTGCGCGGAGTTTGCAGCAGCGTCGTCATCATCGCGATGGCCGATTCCCGCCCGATCCGCCAGATCAGCCTACGATCCGTTTCGTCCCCGATCTCGAATGTAATCCCCGGCGCCCCATAGGTGTCGAATGTGTGCGCCTTCGAAATCGGACGCCCGACCGTGTGACGGGCATCGCGTTCGACCGTGTAGTCCGGCATCCGCTCCTGATAGAGGGCGAGCCATTTCCTGGTGAACAGCTCCGGATCAGTCGGCAGTTCGTCGGGGATGGTGTAGAACACGTCGCGGCGGGTCGAATGGAAATCCAACAGGACCCGCAGCCTACGCTCCGGGTCGGATTCGATCCCGCGCAGCAGGCCGTCCATCAGCTGGGTCTCGGGCTGGGTAAACGGGCCCCAATCGCGATTGAGATCGACCCCGCCGGTGTTGTGTCGCCAATGGCCAAGCACCACGCCGTCCGGGTTGAGCAGGGGGACGACAATTGTCTCAAACCGGGTGCGAAAGGCCCTAGCAAGCGCGCTGTCCTCCATCAGCGTCTCGACGAACGGGGCCAGTGCCAGGGTTCCGGTGACTTCAGGAGGGTGCTGTCGCCCGACCAAAACCACGGTTTCGCGCTGACGGGTTTCAGGATCGGCGATGGTAAGGCGTTCGATATCGCGGCCCTGGGCCGATTGGCCCAGCAAGTCGCGCGTCGCGAAGCCGGGCCGTTCGATCCGATCCAGCCAGTTCGTGAAGTCTTCCGGCCCGATAATCTCTTGCGCGGATACGAAGACGGGTTCGCTTCCGAGTTCCAGCGTCAGCCGCGCACGACGCATGTCGTCTTCGCCGGTGATCTCTACGGAGCCTTCGGGCAATCGGGTCCATTTTCGCCCGTCGATACTGGTCTTGGGCCAGTACCGGTGTCCGCAGCGCGCGTAGTCGATCTCTACCGTCACCGTTGCACGGCGAGCGGGGGTCAGGCGGAAGGCGTACCATGGGCTGCAATTGATCTCGCCTTCGTCCTCGGGGGCGATGGCGATGCGAAAGGTGTTGGCATCGACCGTTTCGCAGGACGCAAAGGCACCCGCGACGAAGTCCTTGTCGAGCTTGACACTGCCGGTTTCGCACGTCTCGGCAGCAGGCGGAGAGTGAGCTTCGGCCGCGGTCACCGCGGGGACCGTCGCTGCAAGAAGAATCGCTGCGATCGCCCCGGCTATCGGCATTCGATGCATATCCTGTCCTCGATTAGGCAGTTCCCAACGAGATTCTCGTCGGCCCTCCGATCAGAAGTTCTTGCGCAGATCGATCGAGAACTGGCGCCCCCTCCCGCTATGCAGACTGCCATAATAGCCGAAGCTCTCATCGGCGATGGGCGGCGCTTCGTTGAAGATGTTGTTGATGCCGAAGCGCAGCCGGGTACCGTCGAGCGCGGTGTCGTTTTCGACCGTGTAGCTGATCCCGAAGTTGAGGGTGAACCAATCGTCGACGCGGAACAGCTCGGCCGTGTCGTTCTGCTGCGCCCCCGGGTCGAACACATTGTCGACGTAGCGGCCAAAGAAGTTCACCCGGACCGGACCGCTCTCCCATGCAGCCGAGCCGGTGACCCGCCATTTGGGACGGCCGTCGATCTCGAGCAATTCGCCAAAGCCGAACGGCTGCAAGGCCGCAACGTCGCCGGTCGAGAGTTCGGGTATCTGTTCCAGCAAGGGTGTGAGCTCGGTGAACAACAGGTCCGCATCGGGGCCCGCCAATTGCTCGAAGCCGAGCAACCTCGCCGCGTTCACCTGGAAATCGAAATCGCCGATGCCGGTCTCGAATTCGTAGAGGATGCTGAAGTCCAACCCCTCGGAGGTTCGGCGGTCCAGGTTGCGATAGGGATTGAGGATCTGCTGGAGCTCGCCGGCAGGGTTGATGCCGGTTCCCGCATAGAGATCGAGATCGTCCTGCGTCGGGGCGTCGCGCACCACGAAGGGGTTCGAACTTCCTTGGAGACGCAGCAACAGGTCGAGCAGCAGCGCGTTCTGGTTGCCGAAGATCCCGATGATACCTTCCTGCTTTACCCTCCAGTAGTCGGCGGTCAGCGTCAGGCCGGGGATGAAGCTCGGTGTCAGGACAACGCCGAAATTGATGCTTTCGGTGTCCTCCGGTTCGAGATCGCGCGCGCCAGAGCGGAAATCGATTGTCCCCTGGGTGCCGCAATCGGGGACGTCGTCTTCGATCCCTTGGATGATTTCCGCAACGCACTCGACGGCACGAAGCACCGAGTTGGATCGGGTGGTCCCTTCGTCGTTGATCTGGATCAGGTTCGGCGCACGGAAACCCTGCGACCCGTCCGCGACATCCTGCTGCGCGGCGCCTGGTCGCAGGGTTTCCGTGCGCCGAACCTGATCCAGATCAACGACGAAGGGACCACCCGATCCAACTCGGTGCTTCGTGCCGTCGAGTGCGTTGCGGAAA
>JASJDE010000114.1 GCA_030065195.1 Erythrobacter sp.
CACTGCGCCTTGATCTCGCGCACCGCCTCGATGAAGTCGAGCCCGTAGCGATCATGCTCCTCGATCCCTGTCGCCACCGCGAAGATATTGGGATCGAAGATGATATCCTCGGGCGGAAAACCGATGCCGGTGAGGAGATCGTAGGCGCGCTTGCAGATCTCGACCTTGCGCTCTTTGGTGTCGGCCTGTCCGACCTCGTCGAAGGCCATGACCACCACCGCCGCGCCGTAGGCCATGCATTTGCGCGCCTGATCGAGGAACGGCTCCTTGCCTTCCTTCATGCTGATCGAATTGACGATCGGCTTGCCGCTAACGCACTTGAGGCCCGCTTCGATCACCTCCCACTTGGAGCTGTCGATCATCACCGGCACCCGCGCGATATCGGGTTCTGCCGCGATCAGCTTGAGGAAGGTCGTCATCGCTTTTTCAGCGTCGAGCAACCCTTCGTCCATGTTGACGTCGATCACCTGCGCGCCGTTCTCGACCTGCTGGCGCGCGACTTCGACGGCGGTGCTGTAGTCATCCGCCATGATGAGCTTCTTGAAGCGGGCAGATCCGGTGACGTTGGTGCGCTCACCGACATTTATGAAGCGGGCGGAACTGTTCTGGTCTGTCATAGGTCAGGCAGCCACCACAAACGCTTCAAGCCCGGACAAACGCATCGCAGTCCCTGAAGCTGGGATTTCGCGCGGCGGCAGGCCCTCCACCGCCTCAGCAATCGCCTTGATGTGGTCTGGGGAAGACCCGCAACACCCGCCGAGTATGTTGACCTGACCGTTCTCGGCCCATTGCTTCACCAGTGCGGCTGTCGTCTCCGGCATCTCGTCATACTCGCCCAGTTCGTTGGGCAAGCCTGCGTTGGGATAGGCCATCAGCAAAGTATCCGCGAGACCGCTCAATGACTGGACATGCGGCCGCAACTGGTCGGCACCGAAACTGCAATTGAGTCCGATAGTGACTGGATTGGCGTGCCGCACAGCGTACCAGAACGCTTCGACGGTATGACCCGACAAATTGCGACCCGAGAGGTCGGTTAGAGTCATCGAGACCATCACAGGGACTTCCCGGCCCAGTTCGGCTTCAAGCAGTTTCGCCGCCATGATCCCGGCTTTGGCGTTCAGCGTATCGAACACCGTCTCGATCAGGATGAAGTCGACCCCGCCTTCAACCAGTGCGGCGGCTTGCTCCTTGTAGACGGCAGTCAATTCATCGAAATCGATTTCGCGAAAGCCGGGGTCCTCAACATCGGGGCTTAGCGACAGCGTCTTATTGGTTGGACCTATCGCGCCCGCCACGAACCGCGGCTTGCCGTCCTTCGCCTCGTATTCGTCCGCAAGCGCTCGCGCGATCTTGCCGCTTTCGACATTGATGGCCGTCACCAGATTCTCAGCAGCGTAGTCAGCCTGACTTATACGATTGGCGGAGAAAGTGTTCGTGGAAATCACGTCCGAACCCGCGTCGAGATAGGCGCACGTGATGTCCTGGATCACATCGGGCCGGGTCAGCGCGAGGATATCGTTGTTGCCCTTTTGATCGGCTTTGAGACCGAGATCGCCCGCAAAATCCTCTTCGGTCAGCTTGCGCTCCTGGATCTGCGTTCCGAAAGCACCGTCGAAGATCAGGACGCGCTCGGCTGCGGCCGCCTGCAAACGTTCGCGCGCGCTCATGCTCCACCTCCGACCGGGCGTTTCCCAAGCATGTGGCAGATCGCGTAGCTCAGCTCGGCGCGGTTGAGGGTGTAGAAGTGGAACTCGCGTACGCCACCCGCGTAAAGCTTGCGGCACAATTCGGCAGCGATAGTCGCGGAGACAAGCTGGCGTGCGGCAGGACGCTCGTCGAGACCGTCGAACAGGCCTTCCATCCAGCCGGGGATCTCTGTCCCGCACAGGCCCGACATGCGTTGGACCGCCGCGAAGCTCATCACCGGCATAATACCCGGAACGATCTCTGCTTCGATCCCGGCTGCCGCAGCTTCGTCGCGAAATCGGAAGAAGCACTCGGGATCGAAGAAGAACTGCGTGATGGCGCGGTCGGCTCCCGCATCGAACTTGGCCTTTAGGTTTTCGATGTCGGCCTGAGCATCGGGCGAGTCCGGATGCACTTCGGGATAGGCCGCAACTGAAATCTCGAAATCCGCCACTCTCTTGAGCCCCGCGATCAGCTCCGCAGCATTGGCGTAACCACCGGGATGAGGCGTGTATTGCGAAGCCCCGTCAGGCGGATCGCCGCGCAATGCGACGATGTGACGAATGCCTTCTTCCCAGTAATGCCGGGCGACTTCGTCCACTTCCTCCCGCGTCGCGTTCACGCAGGTGAGGTGCGCTGCTGCCGGGATATTCGCTTCATTCTGGATGCGCACAACCTGTTCATGCGTGCGCTCGCGGGTGGTGCCGCCCGCGCCATAGGTAACCGAGACAAACCGCGGCCCAAGCGGCGACAGAGTCGCCACGCTTTCCCAAAGGGTCTCCGCCATTTTTTCGGTCTTTGGCGGGAAGAATTCGAAGCTGATATCGATATCGCCGGGCAAGTCGGAAAACAGCGGAGCGCCCAAAGCTGTCTTGGCTTCCTGAAGCTGATCGAGAGTCGGGGTCATGCTGATTGCTCTTTTGCGGAGGGAGAGGTTTGGGAGGAAGGAAGCTCGCGACGTTTGCCGAGCCAGATCTTGACTGTGAGTTCAACGCCTTCGAGCGCGATAGGCTCCCGCGCGGTGAAACCCGAGCCACGAAGCAACTCGCGCATTTGACGGTCCGAGAACCCTAGACGTGCATGCTGGTGACGGGTCCGAAGCTCTTCGCGATCGTGCGCAGCAAAATCGACGATAGCGATCCGGCCACCCGGTCGAATGACTCGGGCCGCTTCGGCGATCGGCAATGCCGGATCCTGCGAGAAATGCAGCACCTGATGCAGCAATACGGTGTCAATGCTCCCTGCGGCGAACGGCAGGTCCGCGAAGTCGCCCTGAACCAACTCGACCTGCGCGGTCGGTAGATGCTGGAGCCTCGCCCGCGCGACGCGTAACATCTCGAGATTCTTGTCCAGCGCGACTACGTGTTCAGCTTGATCGGCCAGCAATTCGGCAATTCTTCCCGTTCCGGTCCCGATATCCAGGACAGTGCCAAGCGGAGCGTCGCCGAGCGCTTCGATCAGACGCGCTTCGACTTGCTCGTCCTTGCTGTGGAGGGCGCGCAATTCATCCCACTCACCCGCGTGCTGGGCGAAATAGCTCTCTGCCGAGGATTCGCGCGCTTCGCGGATCGCGGCGAGCCGCCGTCGATCGTCCTCGCAAGTCTTGGCGAAATCTGCGCTTTCGAGCTCGGCTGTCGCGAGCAAACGATCCACCGCGGCAACGATAGGGCTGGATTCCTCGGCACCACCGGTTGAACGCAGGAAAACCCAACTGCCTTCGCGACGTCGTTCGGCAAGTCCGGCGTCGCACAGGATGCCGACGTGTCGCGATACGCGGGGCTGGCTTTGCCCAAGAACTTGTGCGAGTTCACCGACGGCAAGCTCCATTGTCGAGAGCAGCCGCGCAATACGCAGCCGCGTCGGGTCGGCCAGAGCCTTGAAGATCGTGTCGATCACCATTTGCACCACATATAAAGATATTCTTATATGTGTAAATCCAGTGCGTAAAGCTTCGGTTGACGTCCCAATCAGAACACTATGCGGCACGCAATTGCTGGTTTAGGGCTGTGGCAATCTAACTTGAGTGCGCTCCAAAATGAAGCTCGGCTGCTGCTACTTTCCCGAACACTGGCCTGAAGAGATGTGGGTCGAAGATGCGCGCCGAATGCGCGCAATAGGCCTCTCGCTGGTGCGGATCGGCGAGTTTGCATGGAGTCGGATCGAGCCGGAGCCGGGACACTTCGACTGGGAATGGCTCGATCGTGCCATCGACGCGTTGCACGCAGAAGGGCTGCAAGTGATCCTATGCACTCCGACGGCAACACCGCCCAAATGGCTGGTCGACCGGATGCCCGACATGATCGCCATCGACCAACACGGCCGCCCGCGCGGCTTCGGATCGCGGCGGCACTACTGTTTCTCGCATCAGGGATTTCGCACCGAAAGCCGCCGGATCACCACCGCGTTGGCCGAGCGCTATGGCCACCACCCGGCCATCACCGCATGGCAGACAGATAACGAATATGGTTGCCACGACACCGTGCTGAGCTTTTCCAGGGCTGCTGCCGGCGGTTTCAGGCGATGGCTGGCCCAACGCTATGAAAGCATCGACACGCTTAACACCGCCTGGGGCAACGTCTTCTGGAGCATGGAGTACCGGTTGTTCGACGAAATCGATCCGCCCAATCTGACCGTCACCGAAGCCAACCCGGCACACTGGCTCGACTATCGACGGTTCGCCTCCAGCGAAGTCGCCAGCTTCAACCGCGAGCAGGTCGAAATCCTGCGGGCGCGTTCGCCGGGCCGCGACATTACGCACAATTTCATGGGTTTCTTCGCCGAGTTCGACCACCACGATGTCGGCCGCGATCTCGATATCGCGACGTGGGACTCCTATCCACTCGGATTCCTTGAACAATTCTGGTTCTCCGACGATGAGAAGCACGCCTACCTTCGGCAGGGTCATCCTGATATCGCCGCGTTCCATCACGATCTTTATCGCGGATGCTCGAACGGACGCTGGGGGGTGATGGAACAGCAACCGGGGCCGGTGAACTGGGCTCGCTTCAATCCAGCGCCTCTGCCGGGAATGGTGGCACTTTGGACGCTGGAGGCCTTCGCCCATGGGGCTGAATTCACAAGCTACTTCCGCTGGAGGCAGGCTCCATTTGCGCAGGAACAAATGCATGCCGGCCTGCTCCGCCCCGACGGCAGCGAAGCCGAAGCGACAGACGAAGTGCGCCTGGCCGCTAGGGTGATCGAGCAATTGGGTCCGCAGGACGCCGTGCAAGCGCCGGTCGCGCTGGTGTTCTCCTACGAAGCCGCATGGATTTGCGGGATCCAGCCGCAGGGCGAGAGCTTCCGTTATCTGGAACTTGCCTATGAATGGTATTCGGCGCTTCGCCGCCAGGGCCTCGATGTGGACATCGTCGAGTTCGGCGCGTCTCTCGATGGGTATGGCGCGATCTTCATTCCGAGCGTACCCATTGCCCACGAGGCTCAGGTCGAAAGCCTGAAATCCGCCTCCCGCCCAATCCTCATCGGCCCGCGTTCGGGGAGCAAAACCGACGGCTTCTGCATTCCCGAAGGTCTGGCCCCCGGCCCCTTGCGCGACCTCATTCCCGTGACCGTCACCCGGGTCGAGAGCCTGCGCGATGGCGAGATTGAAGCGGGCGATGGTTGGTCGATCTCTCGCTGGCGCGAAGATGTTACGAGTGATCTGGACCCGGAATTCGCACTCAGCGACGGGCGCGGAGTCGTCTATCGGCAGGGCAATGTGCGCTATTGCGCGGCATGGCCGGATCGCAAGCTGCTCGACCTGATGGTCATGCGGATCGCCGACGAGGCGGGTATGGATATCACGCCCCTGCCTGACGGCCTGCGGCTGCGCCGCACCGCCTCGCACATATTTGCTTTCAATTACCGGTCCGAACCCGCCGATACCGCACCTCTGGGTCTCGGCGAGCCGCTTGTGGGTGACAGCACGATTGCTCCCGCCGGATTTGCTGTATGGGCGCGCGCATGACGTCATCCCGCACCTACGCCATCATTGGCTGCGGGATGATGGGCCGTGAGCATATGGCCAATCTGGCGTTGGTGCCGGGCGCCGAATTGATTGCGATTGCCGATCCCAACGCGGGATCTCGCGAACGGGCGCAAGCGCACGCAAAGAAACTCGGTTTGTCGATCCGATGCTATGACGACAATGCCGCGATGCTGTCCGAGGCGAATCCCGACGCGGTGATTGTCGCTTCGCCCAATTTCACCCATTTCGACGTGGTCCAACCTGTCATGGACGCAGGGTGCGCGGTGCTGCTCGAAAAGCCGATGTGTACCACCCTTGCAGATGCCGAAGCACTGGCGAAAGCGGCGCGCGACTATCCAAACCTGTTCTGGGTCGGGCTCGAATATCGCTACATGCCGCCTGTCACATCCTTCATCGAACGAGTCCATGCCGGCGAAGCGGGCGATCTCAAGATGCTGGCAATCCGCGAACACCGCTTCCCATTTCTCGAAAAGGTCGGCGATTGGAACCGCTTCAACCGCAACACCGGCGGCACGCTGGTCGAGAAATGCTGCCACTTCTTCGACCTGATGCGGCACATATTGCGCGACGAACCCGTGCGCGTGTTCGCCAGCGGCGCGCAGGATGTGAACCACCTCGACGAACGCTATGATGGCGAGGTGCCGGACATCATCGATAACGCATTCGTCACGGTCGATTTTGCCGGCGGCGCGCGTGCGGCGCTCGACCTGTGCATGTTCGCCGAAGGATCGGAGCAGCAGGAAGAGATCAGCGCGGTCGGCCCCATCGGCAAGATGGAAGTGAAGCTCCCGGTCGGCGAAGTCACCTGGTCACCGCGCGACAAGTCCGGGCCGTTCGTGACCCATGTCGACACCCCGCCCTATGCGCTTGCTGCGGGAGATCACCACGGCTCGACCTTCTTCCAGCAGCGCGATTTTCACGAAGCGCTTGTGAGCGGAACTCCGCCGTTGATCACTGCCCGGGACGGATATCGCTCAGTCGTGATGGGCGCGGCTGCACAGCAAAGCATCGCCACCGGTCAGGCGGTCGCGATCGAATTCAAAGACGAGGATTGAACGTGCTTGAGACAATGCCTCCGGTCGGCTTCGGCCTCTGGAAAATCCCCCGACCCAGTACCGCTGAAACCGTCGTCGAGGCGGTGCGGGCAGGCTACCGCCATTTCGACAGCGCAGCCGACTACGCCAACGAAGCTCAGACCGGCGACGGGCTGGCAGAGGCGATGCAGAGCGGGCTCGTGAAGCGCGAGGAATTGTGGATCACCTCGAAGCTGTGGAACACCTTCCACGCGCCCGAGCACGTCGAGTTGGCGTGCCGTAAGACGCTGGAAGACCTGCAACTGGAGCGGCTCGATCTCTATCTGATCCACTTCCCGATCCCGCTCGAATTCGTGCCCATCGAGACACGCTATCCGCCCGAATGGTTGCACGATCCGGACGCGGCCGAACCGGCAATGAAGCTCGCCCGGGTGCCGCTGCACGAGACCTGGGCGGCGATGGAGGCGCTGGTCGACAAGGGCCTCGTGAAGCGGATCGGCATGTGCAACTACAATTCGGCGCTGATCCACGACCTGATGACCTATGCGCGGATCAAGCCCGCCGTGCTCCAGATTGAAGCGCATCCTTACCTGACGCAGGACAAGCTGATCCGCTGCGCGCAAGGCTATGGCATCGACGTCACTGCCTTCTCCCCGCTGGGCGCGCAAAGCTATTTCGAGCTCGACATGGCGCGGGAAGAGGAGAGCCTTCTAGGCGCCGCGCCGGTCATGGTCGCGGCGCAGGCGCATGGGAAGACGCCCGCACAGGTGCTGCTGCGATGGGGCGTGCAACGCGGAATGGCTGTGATCCCGAAAACCACCAAGCCTGAGCGGATGCGCGAGAACCTTGCCATCGACGATTTTGAGTTGAGCGCAGTTGAAGTGGCGGCGATCTCCGCGCTCAACCGCAACCGCCGTTTCAACGATCCCGGCGTCTTCACCGAAGCGGCCTTCAACACCTTCCACCCGATCTATGACTGATCTTCCCGCGATCATTCCCGGTGGCGGCGACCTCGCTGCGTTTCTTTCCGCCAACAAACCGGCGGTCGATGCGGCGCTCGGCGACGCTGGCGCGCTGCTGTTTCGCGGGTTCGACGTACCCGATCCGTTTGCGTTCGATGCCGCGGTTGAAGCCTATGGCGAGCCGGGCTTCACCTACGAGGATTCGCTCTCCAACGCGGTGCGGACCAACGTCACGCCGCGCGTCTTCACCGCCAACGAAGCCCCGTCAACGACCGAGATCTTCCTGCACCACGAGATGGCGCAGACGCCGATCTATCCGTCGAAGCTGTTCTTCTATTGCGAGATTGCGGCGGAGAAAGGCGGGGCGACACCTTTGTGCCGCTCCGACTGGGTGCTCGATCGGTTAGACAGTGAAGCGCCAGACTTTGTCGCGCGGGTCGAAGCCGAGGGCGTGCGCTACACCAATGTCATGCCTGACAGCGACGATGCTGGGTCGGGACAGGGCCGCAGCTGGCGCAGCACGCTGAGTGTCGATGGTCGGGCCGCAGCCGAAGAGCGGCTGAAAGACCTTGGCTACAGCTGGGAATGGCAAGACGACGAGAGCCTGCGCGCAACCACGCCCGCCCTCCCCGCCATTCGTGAGTTGGAAGACGGGCGCAAGACCTTCTTCAACCAGCTGATCGCTGCCTTCCGTGGCTGGGCCGACAGCCGCAACGATCCGAACCGTGCAATAACCTTTGGTGGAGGCGAGCCGATCACGTCCGAGGACATGGCCCCCGCAATCGCGATTGCCGATAAACTGACGGTCGATCTCGCCTGGCAATCGGGCGATGTCGCGCTGGTCGACAATTTCCTGGTGATGCACGGCCGCCGTCCATTTGAAGGGAAGCGGCGGGTGCTAGCCAGCCTAGTCGCTTAGTTCGGGACGTCGGCCGGCGAGGCCCCAGACGATCACATTGGCTAACCCGAGCGCGCCGAGCAACGCTCCGAACAGCAAACCCGGCCCCTCTGCCGACGCCACACCCAAGGGCGAGAACAGCAAGTAGGTCGCGACCACACCGCTAAATAGCGTCACCGCCAGCGGCTTGGCGAAGCGCCATGGGGTCATGTCGACCTGTTCGTTGCGGGTAAATTTCCATGCTTCCTGGCGCGGGGCGAGCGCTCCGCAGGCGAGCATGATTCCGACCTCGATCACGAAGATCACTGCGTAGAGGTGAATGAAGTGGAGCGTCACCACGTCGTCGAACACAAACCGCAGCAGGCCGTAGGCGATGACATGGAAGACGATCACAAGCTTCGCCCCAAGGGCCGGGACGCGCGCAGTGAACAGCCCGACGATTACGATCACGATGGTCGGGATGTTGTAGAAGCCAGTGAAGATGCGAATGATCTGCCACAGTCCCTCCGGCGAGAAGTACAGCAGCGGCGCGACCGCGAAGGAGAACAGCGCGATTACGAGACTGGCAATCTTGGCGACGCGCACCAGTTCCTCATCGCTCGCCTTGCCCGAGCGCGCCGGGGCATAGACATCGAGACTAAACAAGGTCGCCGCCGAATTGAGCAGCGAGTTGAACGAACTGAACACCGCCCCAAGCAACACCGCCAGGAAGAAGCCGGAGAGGTACACCGGCAGCACGTCGCGGATCAGGCGCGGATAGGCTTCGTCTATCGTGCCAAGCCCCGGGCCGTAGAGATGGAACGCGATCACGCCCGGGATCATCATCAGGAACGGTACCAGGATCTTGAAGAAGCCGGAAAACAGCACGCCCTTCTGCCCTTCGGCGAGGCTCTGCGCGCCGAGCGTGCGCTGGATCACATATTGGTTGGTGCACCAGTAGAACAGGTTGGCGAAGATCATCCCCGTGAACAGCGTCCCGAAAGGGGTCGGATCGGTCGAGGAGCCGATCGCGTTGAGCTTTTCTGGATGGTCGCTCACCAGTCTCGACAGGCCGTTTGCAAAGTCGCCGCTGCCTAGCGCAATCAGGCCGAAGACCGGCACAAGCACGCCAATGATGAGCAAGCCGACTCCGTTGAGCGTGTCGGAAACCGCAACTGCGCGAAGGCCGCCAAAGATCGCGTAGATCGCGCCGATCACTCCGATCAGCACCACCATCGCCACCAACGACGGGAAGTAGTCGAGCCCGGTCAGGCCCGGCACATCGAACAGCAGCAGAACCGCGACCGAGCCAGAATAGAGTACGCTAGGAATGGTCACGAGGCCGTAGCCGAGCATGAACAGCACCACCGACATCCGCCGAACGGTCGGATCGAACCGGTCATTGAGGAATTGCGGGAGGGTGGTGAAAGCGCCAGCGAGATACTTCGGCAGGAAGATCAGCGCCATCGCGATCGTCGCAATCGCCGCGGTGACCTCCCAGCCCATGCTCGACAGGTTGTGGCCATAGGCCGATCCGTTGAGGCCGATGAGTTGCTCGGCCGAAAGGTTCGTCAGCAATAGCGAACCAGCGATAAAGGTCGCTCCCAACCCCCGCCCGGCGAGGAAGTACCCGTCTCTTGTGTTGGCAGTCCCGCGCGTTTTGAGCCAGCTGATCCAGCCGACCAGCACCATGAAGCCAATGCAACTTGCCAACGTGAAAATCAGGTTCTCGCCGCTCAAGCCGATCCCTCCTGCTCGGCGAGTAGAGCAGCGTAGTGATCGCGCAAGGTTTCGCTGCCGAATTCGGGGGTTATGGATTCGATATATGCGCCGGATTCCGGATCAAGCACCAGCATACTCTCGGTCGCATAGTAGTTGGCGATGCGCGCATATTCGGCCTTTTCGGCAAGCCATTCGGAAACTGGCGCACCCAACGAAAGGAGGCGTGAGGCGGCTTTGAACAGCGCGGGCGAGATCGACCGATAGCGTGGTTCCTTCCCGGCCAGTTCGAACAACATGGCCCCTTGTTCGCGCGGCGATATGGCGGGGCCGGGGCCGCCTATTGGGAGCACCTGATTGCGCCTCTTGTCGTCGGTCACGCAATCGGCGACAAAACGCGCCAGATCGCCGTCGCTAATTGGCTTGCAACGGGTCAGTTCGCCATCGCCGAACAGCAGGAAGGGCCTGCCCCGCAGCACCCGGCCGACCTGTCCCGACAGCGATTTGAAAAAGGCGGTTGGCCGTACGATCGAATAGGTGATGC
>JASJDE010000115.1 GCA_030065195.1 Erythrobacter sp.
CACGCCGGGCGCGGCGACCGAAATCGGCAACGAAGTCATCGCCACGATCCAGGACCAGTATCCCGAAGCGCGCACGGACGGCAACGACACCGTATCGGGCAAGGTCGCAAGCGAGTTTCGCGAGAGCGCAGCGCTCGCATTGCTGGCTGCCATGATGATGGTCGCCATCTATATCTGGGTGCGGTTCGAATGGCAGTTCGGGGTCGGCGCACTTTTCGCGCTGTTCCATGACGTTTCGCTGACGCTCGGCATGTTCGCGCTGTTCCAGCTCGAATTCTCGCTACAGATCATCGCCGCGATCCTCGCGATTATCGGTTATTCGCTGAACGACACGATCGTCGTCTACGATCGCATTCGCGAGAACCTGAAGAAGTATCGCAAGATGCCGTTGCCGGAACTGCTCGACCTGTCGATCAACGAAACGCTCGCGCGCACCGTCATGACGTCACTGACGTTGCTTGTCGCGTTGCTGCCGCTGTTGCTGTTCGGCCCCGCGAGCCTGTTCGGCCTGGTCGCAGCGATCACGGCTGGCCTGTTCATCGGGACGTATTCGAGCGTCTATCTCGCTTCGCCGATCCTGATCTGGTTGGGCGTCACTTCGAACAGTTTCGTCCCGCAGGAAACGGCGGCGGATCGGCAGGAAAAGATCGTCCGCGGGGAAGTGTAGATCGAACGGGCGGCTTGCGCCCCTTGGGTTATCCGGAAACCAATCGCTGGTAATGCTCGGCCAGTTCCGCCGCATGGTTCTCCCAGCTGAAGCGTTCGGCCGAAGCCGCCACTTCCTGCGGATGGGGTGGGGCGGCGAGGAGTGCTTGCACCGCTTCCACGACCGCGTCGGGCGTGCGTTCGATCAGCCGTCCGGCGATGTCGTTGTGGATCAGTTCGCGCGCACCGCCGACATCGGTGGTTATGACCGGCGTACCGCAGGCGATGCTTTCGACCCACGCGTTGGCGAGCCCTTCGCTGACCGTCGGCAGGACCATCGCATCGGCAGCGGACAGGATTAGCGGCATCACGTCGTGATCGACCGAACCTGCGAAGTGCACCCGTTCCGCAACTTCCAAGTCGCGTGCCAACTGTTCGAGCCTTCCCTTGTCATCGCCTTTACCGACGAGCACCAAACGCGCCTCCGGGAGCAGGGGCAGGGCGGTGATCGCAATACCCTGTCCCTTGCGCTCGATGAGCGCGCCTACGCAGACCAGCAGAGGTGCGTTTGCAGGCAAGGCGAAACCCAGTTGCTGGCCCAACTGCGATCGCAATTGGGTGTGGCCGAGCGGGCGGAAGCGATCGCGATCCAGGCCGGTATAGTGGACCGCGATCTTGTCGTTCGGCATGCCCATCGCCACCATATCGCGCTTCAGCGCTTCGCTGACGGCTAGCAGGCCGGTCGCGCGTTCGGCGGCTTCCATAATCTGCTCGCGGGCAAATCCGTGCTCGCCCCAGAGCGAGATATCCGACCCGCGCGCCTTGATTGAGAGTGGAAGGTCGAAATGCTTGGCCAGCATTGCCGCCGCCGGCCCGTCGGGAAAGAAGAATTGCGCATCGATCAGGTCGATCGGTTGCTCTGCATGAATCTGTTCCACGAGCGGCAAGACGGCCTTGGCAATCGCGCTGGCATTCCGCCGCGCGCCGATCTTGGGGATCAGGGTGAAGTGCGGACGATGGACGGTCACACCGCCTTCGCGCGTCAGCGGCTCCAGTTCGGACAGCGCCCGATACCGGCCAAAGGCGACAGGCGGCAGCCCGATCGGATTGACGACCGAGACGCGCCAGCCTCCTTCGCTCTCGCCGATGTTGGCCAACCCCTCGAGCGAACGCGCGACGAACGTCCCGAAACGCGGATTGACCGCATTGGGATAGAGCGTGCTCAAGGACAGGACATGCTTCAAGAGGAGTGCGTCTCCAATTTCACCCGGCACAGTAAGGTGGCTGAGTTAATGCGTTCTAACCGCCAAAGGTTACGCCTGGAGCGGTCTCACCAGCATCATCGCGGTCGCAATCCATGGGGGATTGTCGACAACCTGCTGCTTCTGACCGGCGCCGGGCGGCAGCAATCCGACCAGAGTGCCGCGCCGATCGATCAGGCGACCGAATGCAAAGCGCCCGCCGGGACGAGGGACCAGACAATCGCGATTGATCGCTTCGGCAGCGCGTTCGGGTTGTAATTGTCGCATCCACAGCAGGTCGCCGGGACGAAACTCTCCCACGCTTTCGTTAACCGCCAATACCATTAACGGGCTGTCGTCACCCTGAACTGCGAGTTCCGTCGGCAAGAGCGCCTCTCTCGGGCTCGAAAGCGCCTCGGCGCCACTCGACCAGAGTTCGGCGACGACCTGCGGCGTTTCGCTCCGTTCGGAACGGACCAGCGTTTCCGGCTCTACGCCGAGCGCGGTGCCGATCCGGTCGATCCACTTGGTCGATAGGTTTCGCATTCCGGTTTCTAGCCGGCCGATGGTCTGCGCCGTGGTCGGCGGATCGCATGCTGCGGCGAGATCGGCGAGAGTCAGCCCCTTGGCTTTGCGAATGTCGCGGATGCGATTGATCATTTGCGTTCTCCCGAAACCCAACTTGAACCGATCTGGTAATATTCACTTTCCTACAGATTGGGTGTCGAGGCAAGCCGAATATCACCAATTCGGTAAATGGAGAACGGGCATGCCACGTAAACTGGTCGAACTCGAGCTTACGAGCGAGGGCCCGCGTCGGGGTTCGTCTGTCGCCGGGAAGCGCCGGAGCGTCACCGTGAATGTCGGCGAATCGCCGATCGCGTGGTTGCACGCGCGCGGTCACCTCGAAGACCGGCTGTTCGATGCCGGGGAAGCGCTGCGCAACGATTACGAGCGGGCGCAGCTATCGGCGAATGTAACGATGCGTTGGGAACCCGTGAGGGTCAGGACCGGGGGGCGGCAGGATCTCAACGCAACCGAGAGGCAAGTAGCCGCCAGGCAGCGCTTCGACGCGGCGATGGCCGAAGCGGGAAAGGGTTTGGAGGATATTCTATGGCGAGTCGTCTGCGCCGGGGAGGGGCTGCCGCAGGCCGAGAAGGTATTGGGCTGGCCGGCGCGGAGCGGCAAGCTTGTACTCAGGCTCGCGCTCGAACGGGTTGCCGATTTCTACCGCATCCGGTGACGGCCTGTGATGGCACGAACTCGTTTCCTGGACCGTGTAACATGCGGTCCATGTCCGCCACCGACGGGGCCCCTTCCGCAGGCTCCTGCGGCTGGCCGAGCTACTCCCCGCCGCCGTAGAAGAACCTTTCCTCGACGATCTTGTCGTCCTTCACGGTGTAGACGCCGACTTCGGCCATTTGCGAGCGCTCGCCGTCCATGGTGACGTCCATGGTGTAGCGGATCGCGAACTGGTCGCCGAAGACGTAGGGCCCTTCCGTGGTGGAATCGTGCATTTCGGCGTTGGCTTCCCACCAGGCATGCTTCTGCAGCAGCGCCTCGCGGCCTTCCACGCGCGCCATCGGGCTGTCAGCCATCGGTTCGAGACTGACAATGTCGTCCGACCAGTAGGACTGGTAGGCTTCGGCATTGTCGTCTGCAACGGCTTGCGTGAAGTCCTTGGCGACTTGATCGATCGACATGGCGATTCTCCCTTTCCGAAGCGCGAAGGATGTCGCGCCAATGTGGCAATATCGCGACCGTTCGACCGTGCCGCCGGCCCTTGCCGAACGCGTCTGGAACATCGCGGCGCATTCTGGCACCAAAGCAAGCATGAACGGTACAACCCTGCGCTACGGCTTGCTCTACGGCGGCGCGATCGCACTGGTCGCCGCGCTGCTGCAATGGGTCGAATATCGCTATCACGTGATGCAAATGCCGGGCGAGGCGTATGCGGCTGTCATCGCCGTGATCTTCATCGCGATCGGTATCTGGGTTGGAAGGCGACTCACGCCGGACTCGGGCAGGGAGGAATTCGAACCCAACGAGCGGGCGATCGCGTCGCTTGGCCTGACACCGCGCGAACTGGAGATTCTCGGTTACCTCGCAAAGGGGGCGAGCAACAAGGAAATTGCGCGTTCGCTGAAGGTCTCTCCCAACACGATCAAGACGCATATCGCCAATCTTTACATGAAGTTGGAAGTCACGGGGCGCGGAAAGGCGGTCGAGGCGGCGAGGGCGCTCGCAGTCATTCCTTAAGGTCGTCCGATCGGGCTAAATACGCCAACTCACCCATCTGGGTGATAGGATCGGAGCGGGATTTGGGGGACGGATCGGGCGTCCAACCAAGGGGAGACATCCAATGTTTCGTTATTCACTGATCTTCGGTTCGATCATCGGCGTTATCGTTATCGCTTTCATGATCGCGGTCATGCTGGTGATGGGCACCGAGGACCTCGGCGCGTCCGAGTTGATGGGCTACGCCGTCATGCTGGCGGTCCTTTCGCTGGTGTTCATCGGCATCAAGCGGTTCCGCGACGTGGAACATGGCGGCGTTATCAAATTCACCCAGGCGGCCGCGGTCGGTATCGGGATCGCGGCAGTCGCGGGGGTGTTCTACGTCATTAGCTGGGAGTTCTTTCTGTACGCCACCGACTTCGCTTTTGTTGAGACATACAGCGATAGCCTGAAGTCGGCGCTCGATGCGGAACAGCTCGGCGCGGATGAACGCGCCGCAAAGCTGGCCGAAATCGAAGAGAGCATGGCAATGTATGCGAACCCGCTGTTTCGCCTGCCGATCACCTTCATAGAGATTTTTCCAGTGGGACTGGTCGTCGCGCTGATTTCGGCATTCATCCTGAAGAACCCGAAGGTATTGCCGGCACGCGCAACCGCGTGATCGACGAAGTCAGGCCGACAACGCTGCTCGGACTGCCGCGCGCAGTTCGGGCAGCACGTCGCTCTCGAACCACGGGTTCTTTGCCGCCCACAGCCGGACGCGCCAGGCGGGATGGGGCAGCGGAAAGATCGGCGCGAATTCGGCGTACCGCCGCACACGCTCGGTCAGGGAGAGCTTCTTGGTCTCGGGCAGGTACGCCGCTTGCGCATAGGCCCCGACCAACAAGGTGAGCCTGTCGTGGGGAAGCAGTTCGAGCACCCGGTCATGCCATTGCGGCGCGCATTCCTTGCGCGGCGGCGCATCTCCGCCGCCAGCCTTGCCGGGATAACAGAAACCCATCGGCATCAGCGCGACATTGTCCGGATTGTAGAACAGAGCTTTGTCGAGGCCGAGCCAGCTGCGCAGCCGGTCTCCGCTATCGTCGTCCCATGGTATGCCGCTGGCATGGACCTTGGTGCCCGGAGCCTGGCCGACGATCAGGACACGCGAGCGCGGCGAGAACTGCACGACCGGTCGCGGACCGAGCGGAAGATGGTCGGCGCAGATCGTGCAGGTCTTGATCTCATCGTGGAGCCGGGCCGCCCGCTCGCTCATCCTTCGACCCGTTCGGCGATGTCGAGCCAGCGCTCCTCGGCAGCGTCTTTCTCGGCACGGGCGTTTTCGACCCCCTTGGAAATGGTCGCAAAGCGCTGCGGATCGGATTGAAACAGGTCGGGATCGGAAAGAATCGTCTCACCCTTGGCGATGGCGGCTTCGAGTTCCTCAATCCGCACTGGTAGCAATTCGTAGTCGCGCTGGTCCTTGAAAGAAAGCTTGTCGGCTTTGGGCGGAGGAAGCGTGGCGGGTTCGGACCGCTTTGCGGGAGTTGTCGCTTTGCTTTTACCGATGACAGGCCTGCGTCGCTTGGCTTCCCAGTCCTCGTATCCGCCCGCGACGATATCGACCTTCCCCGATCCGTCGAGCCCGAGCGTCACCGTCACAGTCCGGTCGAGGAAGTCGCGGTCGTGGCTGACAATAAGGACGGTTCCGTCGAAGTCGGCGATAACCTCTTGCAGCAGGTCGAGCGTTTCGAGGTCGAGATCGTTGGTCGGCTCGTCGAGCACGAGCAGGTTGGCGGTGCGCGCGAATTCGCGCGCCAATAGCAATCGAGAGCGTTCGCCGCCGGACAGGACGCCGACCTTGGTGTCGACTATCTTGGGATCGAACAGGAACTCCTTGAGGTAGGCTTGCACATGTTTGCGAGCGCCGCGCACATCGATCCAGTCACCGCCTTCGGCAAGGATGTCTCGCACGCTGGCATTGGGGCTGAGCAGTTTGCGTTGCTGGTCGATCATCACGCCCGACAGTGTGCGGGCATGGGCGATGGAACCGCTGTCGGGTTTGAGCTCACCGGTCAGCATCTTGAGCAACGTCGTCTTGCCA
Source organism: Erythrobacter sp. (assembly GCA_030065195.1). GTDB lineage: Bacteria > Pseudomonadota > Alphaproteobacteria > Sphingomonadales > Sphingomonadaceae > Erythrobacter. The sequence goes on from JASJDE010000115.1 coordinate 6,208, forward strand.
GCGCCGTTCGCGCCGACGATTCCGATCCTGTCGCCATTCTGGATGCGCAGGCTGAACGGCTTGATGATGGCGCGACCATCGTAGCTCTTGGTGATGTGCTCGGCGACGATCACCGACTTCGATTTGAACTCCTCGTCATTCGCCAGCTTGAGCTTCGCAGTGCCGCCGTCGGAAATCATCGCTGCCCGCGCTGCGCGCATCTGGTAGAGTTTTTCCAGGCGTCCCTGGTTGCGCTTGCGGCGAGCCGTCACGCCGCGTTCGAGCCAATGCGCCTCGATCTTCAGCTTGGCGTCGAGCTTTTCGGCCGCTCGTGCCTCCTCCGCGTAGACCTGTTCTTCCCACGCTTCATAGCCGCCAAACCCGACTTCCTTGCGCCGCATTGTGCCGCGATCGAGCCACAAAGTCGCACGGGTTAGGCGCTTCAGGAACGTACGATCGTGCGAAATCGTGATGAAGGCACCCTTGTAGCGCGCCAGCCAATCTTCGAGCCAGTCGATCGCGCCCAGATCAAGGTGGTTGGTCGGCTCGTCGAGCAGCAGCAGGTCCGGTCCCTGCGCCAATGCGCAGGCGATCGCGGCGCGGCGTTTCTCCCCGCCGCTCGCGGTGCCCGCCTCGCGCGCCATATCGATGCCGAGCTGCCCGGCGATGCTTTCGACCTCGTGCGCAGCCGGCGCGTGATCGCCGGCCAAGGCGAAATCCATCAGCGTCTCGTACGCGCCGAATTCCGGTTCCTGTTCGAGGAACACGATCCGGGTATTCGGCTTAACCCGCCGCGTGCCGCGATCCGCTTCGATACGATCGTCGATCAGTTTGAGCAGTGTCGTCTTGCCGACCCCGTTGCGCCCGATCAGCGCCAGTCTGTCTCCCGGCAGAACATGCAGGTCGATCGGCGCGACGTCCGGTCCACCGAACAGCCAGCGTCCGCCCTGCTGCAAGCCGAGCCCTTCCCAGGATAGGATTGGAGGTTGTGCCATCGCCCGCGCCACGTAGTTGTCGAAAGAGGGGCTTGCAAGCGGACGCGCGAACCGGTTCAGTGCCGCGAAAGCCCCGATGCTGCATTTCGAGGCTCGGAGGGAGTTCACGACCATGATCCGCACCATAGTTGCCGCTTGCGCCGCCTTGGCATTCTCGCTGCCTGCCAACGCGGCGACGATCGAAATCGAATCCGAAGGTCCGGTGATCGAACTCTCGGTTTTCGAAAGCGTCACTGCCGAACCGGATCTCGCGACTATCAGTGCGGGGGTCAGCACCACTGCTCCCACCGCCGTCGAGGCATTGCGCCAGAACTCGGTCGAAATGACTCGCATGATTGACCAGATCAAGGCTCTTGGCGTGGACGAGAAGGATATCCAGACAACCGGGATCAATCTAAACGCCCGCTACGACTACAACCGGGGTACGCAGCGCAACGAGTTTCGCGGCTACCAGGTATCCAACCGCGTCAGTGTGAAGCTGCGCGAAATCGAACAGACCGGACGGGTCTTGGATGCGCTGGTCTCGGCCGGTGCGACCGATCTGGGCGGGCCGAGTTTTTCGATCGAAGACGACGAGGCCGCCAAGGACGAGGCGCGAAAACGGGCGGTCGAACGCGCGCAAGAGCGTGCACAAGCCTATGCCGCCATGCTCGGATACGATGAAGTGCGCGTGCTCGAAATCAGCGAAAGCCTCCGTGGTCGGGGGCCGGTTGCCGACGTGGCGATGCGCAGCGCGATGGTAGCCGAGGCAGCGCCGGCCCCGCCGGTCCAGCCCGGCATGGTCAGCACCGGTGTTTCGATCACGATTAAGTTCGAAATGGCCGAAGACGACGAAGATGCCGAAGAAGACGAGGGTTAAGGAGTGTTCACGACGCTGAACTGCTGACAACGTCGCCATTCAGAACTTGTTCAATGCACCGTGACTAGGCATGACATCATTATGACGCGCATCAGATCATTCTTTGCAGGCATCCTTGCTGCGCTTGCCTTGGCGACATTGGCCGGCGTTCCGGCAAGCGCCGGTGCGCTCAGCCAGGATCAAGGCCAGAGCGACCAGGGGGAAGCGCGCAAGGAAATGCGCGCCGGTAACCAGCTTTCGCTGCGAGAGATCGAGCGCCGCGTACTGCCAAGAATGCGTGGAAGCGAATATCTGGGCCCGGCATACGATTCGAGGGCGCGGGCCTATCGACTCAAGTTCATCAAGGACGGGCGCGTCACATATGTCGATGTCGATGCGCGCACCGGCCGCATCATCAACCGTTCGCGTTGAGCCCATTCTATCGAAATTGCCAAATGTCCGGGGGAAATCCGTGAGCGTTTGCACAGCACTTTCCTTGACGCCCGCCCGTCAAAAGCGCACGAGTTCGGCGGCTTACAAGCAGCAGATTGGTGGTATATGCGGATCCTGATCGTCGAAGACGAGCCCACACTCGGCCAGCAATTGAAATCGACTCTCGAACAGACCGGCTATGCCGTCGATCTGTCGACCGATGGCGAAGACGGCCACTTCCTGGGCAGCACCGAAGAATACGATGCGGTCATTCTCGATCTTGGCTTGCCCGAGATCGACGGACTGACCGTCCTTGGCATGTGGCGCAAGGAAGGACGGGATTTCCCCGTTCTTGTGCTGACCGCCCGCGACAGTTGGTCGGACAAGGTGGCAGGTCTCGACGCGGGTGCCGACGACTACCTGGCCAAGCCGTTCCAAACCGAAGAATTGATCGCTCGCCTGCGTGCGTTGATTCGTCGCGCTTCGGGCAACACCTCCTCCGAACTGACCGCCGGCCAGGTCCGGCTGGACACGCGTTCGGGCCGGGTGACGCTTAGCGGGGAACCGGTCAAGCTGACGGCGCAGGAATACAAGCTGCTCAGCTATCTGATGCATCATAAGGGCAAGGTGGTAAGCCGGACCGAGTTGATCGAGCATATTTACGATCAGGATTTCGATCGCGATTCGAACACCATCGAAGTCTTCGTCACACGCATTCGCAAGAAGCTCGGCGCAGAAGTTATAACGACTATCCGTGGCCTCGGTTACAGCCTCGACGACCCCGAAGACGCTCCAAGAGCCTGACGCCTCGCAAACGTCTTCCGAAGCGGTCCTGGTTTCGCAGCTCGGCGAACCTGAAGCCGCGTCCGGAGACGTCGACCCGTCTTTGCCATCGAAGCCGCAGCCGCGCGGCAGCCTTGCCCGCAGAATGGGCATCATCGCCGCCGGCTGGATTTTCGTTTTGTTGCTTGGCGGCGGCATCGCTCTCGACAGGGCGCTGTCCAATCAGGTCGAAAACAACTTCGACGAGCAGCTGCAATACATCCTGACTGCGATGATCGCTTCGGCCGAGATTTTTCCCGGCGGAGAGGTGAGCTTCAACCGCGCGCTGGGAGATCAGCGTTTCCTCGAGCCCAATAGCGGTCTCTATTACCAGATCGATGGTGACAGTGGTGTCGAACCGTGGCCTTCGCGCAGCCTGTGGGATCGCACCCTGACCCTGCGCGGCGTGCAAAGCGATGGCGAGGGCTTCGACAGCGAAGCGGTCTTCTACAATTCCGATCAATTCGAAGGCGAACCGCTGCGCATCGTCGAGCGCACGGTGATCCTTCCGGGGAGCGAGACCCGGTGGACCTTCGCAGTGGCGAGTGCGACCGAAGAGATTGATACGCAGCTGCAGACGGTGCGCTCGATCCTGATCTGGAGTTTCGCCGTGCTCGGCCTTGGCCTGCTGGTCATGGCATTGCTGCAGATCCGCTATGGCCTCTCGCCGTTGCGTCGGGTGAGAGCTGCGATTTCCAAGCTGCGAACCACGGGCGAGAACCGCATCACCGAACCACTGCCGACCGAAGTGCAGCCCCTCGTCGAGGAGCTCAACGGATTGCTGGAGCATTCCGAACGTCAGGCCGAGGAAGCGAGGATGCATGCGGGCAATCTCGCCCATGCGCTCAAGACGCCGCTGACCGTGCTCACCAACGCCGCAACGGCCCGCGATCCCGACTTGAATCAGGCGGTTTTTCGTGAAACACGCACGATGCAGCGCCATGTCGATCATCACCTTGCCCGGGCTAGGGCGGTGGGTCGCCGCGCGGTCGGTCATGCCCGAACCAATGTCCGGCAAAGCGCCGAAGCCGTGCGCCGTGCGGTCGAACGACTCTATCCCGAAGGGCGGCTCGACATCGCAGGAAACAGGGACGCCCTGGTCACGATCGAACGGCAGGATCTCGACGAAATTCTCGGCAATTTGATCGAGAACGCGGCCAAGTATGGCGGCGGAAGCGTGTTCGTGACGATCGACAACGAGCCCGGGTCGGAACAATGCCTGGTCTGGGTCGAAGATGACGGGATGGGCATTCCGGAGAAGGAGCGCGAACGTATCTTCGATCGGGGAGCTCGGCTCGACACCGGAAAGCCGGGCACGGGTCTCGGCCTCGCGATCGTTCGCGACGTTGCCGAAATCTATGGCGGAAGCGTCTCGATCGGAGAGAGCGAAGACCTCGGCGGCTTGTTGGTGGAACTGGCATTGCCGCGCGCGGAAAGCTCTCCTGACAACGAATAATCGTGCCTTGGCGAAGGGTAGGTGCATTTCGTCCGTTGTGTGGATGATCGAGCAGTCGATCGTTCAACGCAAACGGGGCCATTTGCGCGGAAGATGATGACACCAGGCGGCGAGCCAGATCCAAATCGCCCGAACGTCGAGGCACAAATGGTCGCGCGGATCGCCGCTCGCGACGAGCAGGCATTCCGATTGGCGATCGAAGCGCACGCACCGCTGATGCATCGGATCGCCTACCGCATGGTGGGGGACGCCCACGAGGCCG
>JASJDE010000009.1 GCA_030065195.1 Erythrobacter sp.
TACGAATCAATTGACGATTCGCCCACGCCTCGCTATGCGGCGCGCTTTCCGGGATAACCGTGCATTCGGACCGCTTCTCAGCGGTGCTCCCGCAACCGAACAACAAGACGAGATTTATCATGTCGCGGATTTGCGAACTGACTGGCAAGGGCCGCCAGGTTGGCAACAATGTCAGCCACGCCAACAACAAGACCAAGCGCGTCTTCCTGCCCAACCTGCAGAACGTCACGCTGCTGAGCGAAAAGCTCGATCGCAGCTTCAAGTTCCGCGTTTCGACCCACGGATTGCGCTCGGTCGAGCACAATGGCGGGCTCGACAATTGGTTGCTCAAGACCAGCGACGACAAGCTGTCGACGCGCGCGCTCAAGGTGAAGCGCGAGCTCAAGAAAGCCGTCGCCGCCGCCTAAGGCGATCGCGAATGGAAAGTTTGAAGGCGTGCGGGGCTACTCGCGCGCCTTTTGCTTTGTCTGGCTCGCCTGCTCTTCGGGCGACCACGCCGGATCGAAGCGCAGTTTGACCAACAGAGTCCGCTGGAACGCCGACATATTGTCGTCCGACACCAACCATACACTCAGCGTTCCGTCGTCGCGCGTCCGGATTGCCAGTCCTTCGTAGTTTTCGCGCGGGACAATTCCGGCCAGGTCCAGCGCAATTTCCGGAGCCCATTCCGCGTCGGGTTCGGGGACGGTTCCGATTGCCAGCTTGCTCTCGAAGGGCGGCCATCCCAGGCGTCCATAATCGAGATTGCGCAGCAGCACGAGCAAGCGCCCATCTGGCAATTGCGCCATGTCGGTCGCCGCGTGGCTGTAGGCCGGGTTGCGATAGGTGAATCTCTCCGGCTCGACTCCGCTCACCGGATCGCCTGGAAAAACCAACCCTTCTCGCTCGCCTTCGGGTAGAATGACGAACCTGCCATCCGCCAGACGAACCATCGCTTCGGCACCGGAATTGACGGTCCAGTCGACTTCGTCGTCGAGATCGCGCAGGCCATCGGCATCGCTCGCAACCGTAAATCGATGAACCGTGTGGACGTTCTCGTATCCGAGCCAATAGGTGCCGTTATCCGGGTCGCGGGTGGCGGATTCGATGTCCCACAGCTCATTGCCGCGACCGGGTTCGACGATCTGTCGCACGACATTCCGGACGCTGGAGACCTTGTCGGGTTCGGTCAGCGTGAAGCGCGTTCCACGGTCGGAAAAGGCGCGCAAAGTGTCTTCCTGCAAGGCAAACAGCGCCGAGAAGCCTCCGAATGTCAGGTTGTTCGCCTCAGCGTGCCAGATCCCCTCCACCGTCCAGCCATTGCTCGATAAATCGCTCGGACCCGCGACCTGAGTGACCGTGATGTCCTTGGTTGGACTGTTGGGCACTTCTTCCTGAAGCCAGGTGCCCGGCGCGCACAGGATCGCCAACGCGATTCCAGCAATCAGCCGCTTTGGCCGGTTCATTTCAGTTCATCGGGCCTACAAAGAGTAGCGGATCGAGCCGCGCCGAATTCCACTTGAGGCCCCAATGCAGATGCGGGCCGGTTGCACGACCGGTCGCGCCGACATTGCCGATATACTGGCCCTGTTTGACGCTTTCGCCTTCCTTCACTGCGATCTTCGACGAATGCAGGAACGCACTGTTTAGGCCCATACCGTGATCGATGATGATCAACCCGCCTTCAAGGCTGAAGCCCATCCGCGCAAGCACCACCACGCCGTCCGCCGGCGCCACGAAGGGGACGCCGTTGCCCGGCGCGATATCGATCCCCGAATGATAGGAGCCCGGCTCTCCGCGATAGATCCGTTGGCGTCCGAAACGGCCGGAAATCCGTCCTTTGACTGGCCAGATGAAATCCTGCTTCCAACCTTGCGCATCGGTAACCTTGGCGCGCGCCGCGTTGATCGCTTCGTATTCGGGTTTGCGGATCTTCCAATAGGCTTCGCTGGAACGCCCGCCTCGGCGCGAGACATTAACGCGTTCGATGTCCCATTCGCGCGGAGTGATAGTCAGCGCCTCTGTCACGGTCTGGCCGGCTTGCGTTGATGCGACGAGGTCGAGCGAACCGGCGCTGTCGCGGTCGAACGCAGCGAAAAACGTCCCGTCATCGGCGACTTCGAGGACTTGCCCTCCCAGCGAAGCGCGAACGGTGCCGTCCGGGACCACGCCGCGAATGAAGCCGCCCTGCGTCATTTCACCGGAGAACGAGAAACGGGTGTTGAGGTTAACCCGGCCAACGGGCTCGTCCAACGGTTCGGGGATCGGCTGCGCGTTCTCGATCGTCGCGGTGTAGGCCTGCTCGGGTTCGGCAGAGGACACGGCCTCAGGCGCAGCCGCTTCGCTACCGGTGCAGCTCATCAGCCCCGCCAATCCAAGCGAGGCGATCGCAATCGCACCCCATTGCACGGTGCGCCGGCTCATTCCTGACCGAGCAGTCGCCGCGTCGCAACTTCGGGTGACGCGTAAGCCTCCTGATGCTCCGCGCTCCAATATCGCAGTTCCTCGAGCGGGATGACTTCGCCGGTCACTGCGCACAGCACGTGTTGGCCAGGGCGCAAAACGCGGAAGCTCGCTGGTCCGTAGTACAATTTGGCGGCCTTATCACCGGTCGACATCAACATGGGTGGCCTTTTAGCATCCGAACCTTAACCGAACAAATCTTCTTGTGTGGGGTCGACGGGTTTTGGTGAAGACTTGCGCTTGGGTTTCTTGGCGGGCGGCGGCGCATCGCCCACCGCTACATCCAGCATTCCATCCCTGAATTCGAGCGACAAGGCGTTTTCTCCCTTTGCCTGGGCCTGTGTGGGAAGGACCGCCCCAGTGGCGCTGCGCACAATTGCGTAGCCGCGTTCGAGTGGCTTCTTGGGGTGGAGCTGCTCGGCAATCCGAGTGAGCGCGGCAAGCCGTTCCTGCCCGTCCGCAACCGGCTTCCGGATCAGGACCGGGACCAGTCGCACCTGTCTCAGGCGGCGCTCTGCGTCCTGGTGAGTGCGCCGCAGCGCGTTGGGGGACAATCGCGCGGCGATTCCGGCGAGCCGCTCACGCCCTTGCCCCGCCCGGTCCCTCAGTCCGCGCCGCAGCCGTTCCGACAGCTCGTCGAGTCGCTGCGCCTGGGGTTGCAGCATGTTTTCGATACGGGGTAGCCGCCTTATGCGGGCTTCGAGCCGTTCGCGCCCGAGCTCGACCGGACGGTGCACCGCGCGTCGCTGACGGGTGGCGAAATCGGCAAGTGTCGCTTCAAGATCGACTCGCACCGGAACCGCCATTTCCGCCGCAGCGCTAGGGGTTGGCGCACGGCGATCGGCTGCAAAATCGGCTAGCGTCGTATCGGTTTCGTGTCCGACCGCAGAAATAACCGGAATGGCACATTCGGCAATCGCGCGAACCACTATCTCTTCGTTGAAGCTCCACAAATCCTCGATCGAACCGCCCCCGCGCGCCACGATCAGCAGGTCGGGGCGCGGAACCACTCCACCCGCCTCGATTCCAGAAAACCCCTGTATTGCTTGCGAAATCTGCTCCGCCGCACCCTGCCCCTGAACCAGCACCGGCCACACCAACACATGGCTGGGAAATCGATCGGCCAGGCGGTGAAGGATATCTCGGATAACCGATCCGGTTGGTGAGGTGACCACGCCGATAGTCCTTGGCAGGAACGGCAGCGGCTGCTTGCGCTCGCGAGCAAACAGACCTTCGGCCTCCAGCCGCGCGCGGGTTTTCTCCAGCAGGGCCAGCAGCGCGCCCTCGCCCGCAATTTCGAGACTGTCGATGACGATCTGGTATTTCGAACGCCCGGCATAGGTCGTCAGCTTGCCGGTGGCGATCACTTCCAACCCGTCTTCCGGGTTGAACGCCAGCCGACCGGCATTGCCGCGCCACATGACCCCGTCGAGCACCGCTTTCTCGTCTTTCAGCGCACAATAGAGGTGGCCCGACGCGGCGCGTTTCACCCCCGACAGTTCGCCGCGCAGCCGGACATAGCCGAACCGTTCCTCGACGGTTCGCTTCAACAGGGCCGAAATCTCGGTGATCGACAGTGGCTGCGCGTTGTCGCCCTGCCGCTCGCGCGCTACCAGCCTGTCATTGTCTGAATTACCTGGCGGGGGAGCCATGAACGTCCTTTTGCTCGGCGGTGGAGGCCGCGAACATGCGCTGGCATGGAAGCTCGCGCAATCCCCCAGCCTGACCCAGCTCTTCGCTGCCCCCGGAAATCCCGGCATCGCCGAGGATGCCGAGCTGGTTGCGTTGGATATTGGCGATCACGGCGCGGTCGCGCATTTCTGCGCCACCAACGGCATCGACCTTGTCGTCGTCGGCCCCGAGGCGCCGCTGGTCGACGGGCTGGCGGACAGCCTGCGCGCCAAGGGCTTCGCAGTGTTCGGTCCCTCGCAGACCGCCGCGCAGCTCGAAGGCTCGAAGGGTTTCACCAAGGATCTGTGCGAGCGCGCCGGCATTCCCACCGGCGCCTATGTCCGCACGACGTCTTTGCAAGAAGCCGACCGCGCGCTGCACCGCTTCTCCGCCCCCTATGTGCTCAAGGCCGACGGGCTCGCGGCGGGCAAGGGCGTGGTGATCGCCGAAGCGATCGAGCAGGCCGAAATCGCGCTGGCCGACATGTTCGGCGGACAGTTCGGTGAAGCGGGCGCGGAAGTGGTGATCGAGGAGTATCTCGAAGGAGAAGAAGCCAGCTTCTTCGCGCTCACCGACGGCGAGACCATCCTCCCCTTCGGCACCGCGCAGGATCACAAGCGCGTCGGCGAAGGCGATGTCGGGCCGAACACCGGCGGCATGGGCGCCTACTCGCCCGCCCCGGTGCTGACCGAGGCGTTGCAGGCTCGCGTGATCGAGGAAATCATCAAGCCGACGGTCGAGACCATGCGCGCCGAGGGCATGCCCTATTCGGGCGTGCTCTATGCCGGGCTGATGCTGACCGCGGACGGTCCCAAGCTGATCGAATACAATTGCCGCTTCGGCGACCCCGAATGCCAGGTGCTGATGATGCGCTTTCAGGGCGACCTCGCGGCGCTGATGCTGGCCTGCGCAAAGGGTGAGCTCGCGGGCATCGATGCGGCGTTCGCCGAGGACACCGCGCTCACGGTGGTGATGGCGGCCAAAGGCTATCCGGGAACACCCGAAAAGGGCGGGGCGATCGATCTGGGGGCGGCGGAAGCGGAGGGAGCGAAAGTCTTCCACGCGGGGACTGCGGTTCGCGATGGAGCGCTAGTGGCAAATGGCGGCAGGGTGCTGAATGTCACCGCAATCGGCGCGAACGTCACCGAAGCGCAGGCGGCAGCGTACGGCGCGGTCGATGCCGTGCGGTTCGAGAGTGGATTTTGTCGGCGGGATATCGGCTGGCGGGAAGTCGAGCGGGAAAGTTCGTGATCGACTTCACCGGCTCACCGAAGCTCCGTGAAGAAGACCTTCCAGAGCCAAGAGATTTCGAGAGCTTTCACCCTTTTATCAAAGGCGTATTCAGCCAATGGCATCACACGCCTTTCGAGATCGACAGCATCGGCTACGTGTGCGCCGAGCAATACATGATGGCTTCCAAGGCGTCGCTCTGCGGTGACGAGGCAATCCTCGATCAAATCATGCAGACGGAGGACCCAGCGTTGCATAAGCGCCTGGGATCGCAGATTCGCCGCTTTGACCACGAGGCTTGGGACCGCTGGCGGTTTGATGTCGTCACGACGGCGAATTCGGCGAAGTTTGAGCAGAATGCGGGGGCAGCGAGGCAGTTGCGGAACACCGCTCCAACGATGCTGGTCGAGGCCAATCCTCGCGACTGGAACTGGGGCAACGGCTTGCAGATCAGTGATCCGGCCAATCAAGACCCTGCTCAATGGCGAGGCACCAACTATCTCGGGCGTATCCTGACCATGATCCGCCGCAATATGTTCCGCGTCTAGCGCCCGCCCTCGACCAGGAAGCCCTCCGGATCGTCGCCCATTAGGTCGCGCAGTTCCTTGGTTAGCCAGTTACGAAAGGCTCGGACCTTGGCGGAAGTCTTCCGCACTTCGGGGTAGACCAGGCGGAAGCTGTGGGTGAGCCATGCCACCTCCGCGAAGGGACGCACCAGCCTCCCATCCGCTAACTCGGCCCTGAACATCGGCGGCATCAACAGCGCCGCACCATGACCGCTGATCGCCGCCTGCGCGTCGAGCACCTGCGAATCGAACTGCAGCGCTCCGCTGGCTCTTGGTGATGAGCCATCGTGCCGGTGGCAGGTCGCTTCGTCCCAGCGATCCCACCATGGATAGTCGGGCGAAACTCGCCGTTCGCGGGTAAGGTCGGTCGGCTCGGCGAGTGCGTTCGCCTCGACGAAGGAGGGACTGGCCATCGGGGCGATCCCGGCGCGCATCAGGAAATGGCACTGCAACCTCTCGGGCGGGTCGCGGGTGAAGCGAATCGCGACGTCGCAATCGCCCGCCTCGAGATCGACGATCCGGTCGCTGACATCGATCCGCACCGCGATTTCGGGATGGGCGAGCTGAAATGCGCCCAACCGCGGGGCGAGGAACTGCGTCGCCAATGTCTGCGCGCAGGCGATCGAGAGCACCGCGCCGTCATCGCCGCGCAGCCCCTCGAACGCGCCCTCCATATCAGCGAAAGCCTGCGAAATCCGCGGCGACAGCGCTTCGCCTGCCGGCGTGAGCGCCGTGCCGCGCCCTTGCCGCACGAACAGCACGGTGCCGACCCGCTCCTCCAGCACCTTGATCTGGTAGCTCACCCCTGCCTGGGTAAGGCCCAGTTCTTCGGCCGCACGGGTGAAGTTTCCGTGCCGCGCCGCAGCTTCAAACACCCGAATGGCAGCGAGGGGCGGCAGGTTCGACATAATCCATACATAAGTCTGACTTATGGTTTGATCCAGCGTTTTGTTGGTCATCCGCAGCCCGGGCAGGCATTTCATGGGCACCCAATCACGGAGGTACTCATGAAAAAGCTCGTTCTCGCATTCGCCCTTTCCCTCGCCGCAACGGCCTCTCCCGCGATGGCAGAAGGACCTTCAATGCGGACGGTCGCGGTGCAAACCGCCGATCTCAACCTGCAATCCGAACAAGGGCGAGCGGTGCTCGACAACCGCCTGAATTCCGCCATCGACAAGGTCTGCGCCGTGCACAGGACGCCGGGCCTTCCGGCCTGGATCCGGTTCCGCAAATGCGTCGAAGCCAAGAAGCAGGAAGTCCAGCCCTTGCGCGATGCCGCCATCGCTCGAGCTCGGGTCGGCGCACAGGTCGCGGTCCGCTAGGCCGTACCTGGCCGACCCTTGCGATCCCGCCCGGCCCAGTCCCTTCGGGCGGGATCGCTCTTCGATGCACAAGTCCAACTTGAAACTTGCCCGCCCAAGGTTGAGCCGGCATTATTGATTTCGATCAATGATCCCTTCACCGCGGCGTGATTTGATTGCAGCATGACCAGACATGCGCTCGCGCTCGCCCTCATCGCCGGATCGCTGGCCGCATGCCAGACGACGGCTCCCGCCAGCCAGCAGGCAGTCCAGCCGGACCCGCCCGCCTTTGTCGAGGCCGCCTGCGGAGGGTGCCACGCGGTCGAGCCGCCGTTTCTCTCGCCGAATCCGGGCGCTCCGAGCTTTGAAGCGATCGCCAATCGCGAAGGCCTGTCCGAAGACACGCTCGGCGCCTGGCTGAAGGATGCGCACAATTACCCCGAGATCATGGATTTCGACCTTTCCGCCGAGCAGGCGGACGAGATCGCCGAGTACATGATCACCTTGCGACGTGGGGATTATCGCCAAGTGAAGTGAAGCGCTTTCCTACCCGGATGGCGCGGGATAGTCTGGAAGCGCTCTTTGACATTGTCGACGCTCCAGGCCTCGCTCGTGCCAAGGTTTGAACGCGCAGGCGCGGTCGGCAGGAATTCCACCTTTGGACCGTGTAACATGCGGTCCATGTCTCGCTGTGCCGCCCTCGCCAGCGGCGCCACGACGGCCGAACGGCAAGGTGGCTAGAGACGCTCTTCCATCATCGCCTTCATGTCGGCTTCCGGGCGCGGGCCGTAATGCGAGATCACTTCCGATGCGGCGATCGCACCGCGCTTGAGGCAGCGGGTCAACGGCTCGCCGCGGGCAAAGCCCGAGAGGAAGCCGGCGGCGAACTGGTCGCCCGCACCGGTGGTATCGACGACCTTGGTCACCGGCACAGCGGCGACCTCGGCCCGTTCGCCATGCGCGATGGCGATGGCGCCCTTCTCGCTGCGGGTCGCGACCAGCACCGGGACCTTGCCCGCGACCGCAGCGACGCCGGTCTCGAAGTCGTCTTCGCCGGTCAGGGTCGCCAGTTCATGCTCGTTGACGAACAGGATATCGATCACACCGTCATCGATCATGGCCCGGAAATCGTCGCCGTGACGATCGATCACGAAGCTCTCGCTGGCGGTAAAGGCGATCTTGCGCCCTGCTTCGCGAGCCACTTCGATCGCGCGCCGCATCGCCCGGCGCGGCTCTTCCGGATCCCACAGATAGCCTTCGAGATAGAGGATCGCGCCGCTAGCGATGAGTTCCTCGTCGAGCGCTCCGGCCGGAAGGAACTGGCCCGCGCCGAGGAAGGTGTTCATCGTCCGCTCGCCATCGGGGGTGACGAAGATCAGAACCCGGCCGGTCGCGGGCTCGCCATCGCGCGCGGGGGTGTCGAAGTCGATTCCCGTGGCGCGCATATCGTGGCGGAACACCTTGCCGAGTTGATCGTCCGCGACCTGGCCGATAAACGCGCATTGCAGACCCAACGTCGAAAGCCCCGCAAGCGTGTTGGCCGCCGATCCTCCCGACACTTCGCGGGCAGGCGGCATGGCAGAGTAGAGTTCTTCCGCGCGCGCCTCGTCGATGAGAGTCATACCGCCGCGATTGAGCTGCAATTCGTCGATCAGCTCCTCTTGGCACGAGGCAATTACATCGACCACGGCATTGCCGATGGCGATCACGTCATAACGCGGTTCGGTCACAGATTATCGTCCTGTCGATTGGGAAACTTGAAGAATGCGGATCGCCTAGCGGGATCGGGACGATTGTCCAAGGGCAATGACGGTTTGGTCGAATTGTCTGCGGATCGCTGCCCAATCCGGTTTGACTTGCAGGCCAACAAACGCCCATTTCCCTGGGATATGACCGTCGTGATCGCTTCGCTGTTGAAGGCCGCACGCCAGTTGGGCGATCGAGCGGTCGTGAAGGTGGCCGTCAAGAGTATCGGGATCACCATTCTGGCATTCGCGGCGGGCGGCTTCGTCCTTTACCGCGTGCTGATCTGGATCGGGACGGAATTCTCCCTGTCTGGCGGCGGAGTCGCCGAGGCGATTGCCGCAACCATCCTGACACTGCTGGCCGGCTGGTTCCTGTTCCGCGTGGTCGCGCTCGCAGTGCTGCAGTTCTTTGCGGACGAAATCGTCGCTGCGGTAGAAGCGCGACATTATCCCGAAGCGGCCAGGCTAGCGCAGAAGCTGCCATTCAAACGCGATCTCGCCAATTCGTTGCGCGGTATCGGCCGGGCTGTGGTGTTCAACCTGCTCGCGGTGCCAATCGCCATCGTCCTGACATTCACTGCAATCGGCCCGGCGGTGGTGTTCTTGTTGGTCAATGCCGCCCTTTTGGGACGCGAACTGACCGACATGGCGTGGCTGCGTCACTGCGCGGACGAACAGGCCAGGACCCCGGTAGCAGGGCTGGATCGGTTCGCTCTGGGAGGGGCGATCGCCATTCTGATGCTGGTGCCCCTTGCCGGCTTGCTCGCGCCGATCCTGGGCGCTGCCGCGGGCACCCATGTCACGCATGCGGCGATGGCGCGCCGCGCATCTGCGGAGGCGACCCATGCATAGGATCTTCGCCGCCGCCCTCGCATTCCTGGCCGTCTCCGCTTGCGCGACGGGACCGGGCGTTATCCTTCCGGATACAGCATCCGCAAGCGTTCCGCCGACGACGACGGCGCCGCAGCCGCCTCGCGAAGCGTTCCGTCCGCCCGCCATCATGAGCGAAAGGGGGCTGGACAGCGTTATTGGTGCCCGCGCTTCGGCTCTCACCGCACGATTTGGTACGGCCCGGATCGATTTGACTGAAGGCGACGCGCGAAAACTGCAATTCGCTGGCCAGACCTGCGTGCTCGACATCTTCCTTTACCCGCTCGAAGCGGGTCGCGAGCCGGTTGCCACCCACGTCGAAGTCCGGCGCCGATCCGGCGCGGGAGAGATCGACCGTGCGCGTTGCATTGCCGAGATCGAGAGCCGCTGATTCCATATGGTAACCCCGTCTTAAGCGTAATGCGTTAAGTCCGTCGGCAGATTGCAAAGGGTTTAACCGGCACATGACAACGCATTTCGCAGAACTCGCACGCCAGGCGGCAGAAGACGGAGTGGTATCGCCGCAGGAATTGCTGGCGCTACGGCGTCAGGGATGGGGCGATGGCGCGATCCACAAGGATGAGGCCGAAGCCCTGTTCGCGCTCAACAATGTGCTTGAAGAGCGCGACAGCGAATGGTGCGATTTCTTCATCGAGGCGATCGGCGAATTCGTCCTGAACGGCACACCTCCGCGCCTGCAATGCAACGACCAGGAAGCCGAATGGTTGATTGCTCAGGTCGACCATGACGGTGTGGTCGAAAGCATGGTCGAACTCGAAACGCTGGTCCGCATTGTCGAACGAGCCGAGAACGTGCCGACCCGCCTCAAGAACTACCTGCTAGAACAGGTCGAGCGCGAAGTGCTTACCGGCGTGGGCCCCACTCGTTGTGGCGGCGAACTATCGGCTACCCACATAAGTTCAGCAGAATGCCGCATCCTGCGACGTGTCATATTCTCCAGCGGTGGTTACGGCCCCGCTGCCGTCAGCCGCTTCGATGCCGAGCTCCTTTTCCGGTTGAAGGATGCGACGCTGGAAGACGAGAACGCGGCGGAATGGGCAGACCTGTTCGTCGATGGCGTTGCCAACTTCCTGCGCGGCTTCACGCTCGACAACGCCCAGCTGAGCCACGAGCGAAAACTTGAATTGGTGAAGTTCGTCGAAACCGAAAGCCGCGGCCACGCCGCGTTCATCGGTGCGATGGCCAAAAGCAGGGCCGGGATCGGCGAACGCGTCGGCTGGGCGATCGAACACCTGCAAGGCACCGACGGACCGCAGAACGATTACTCCGGCGACTTTGCCGCAGGCGATGCGGTGACTGGTGACGAGCAAAGCTGGGTTGATGGCCAGATCGATGGAGACGGTCAGGTCGATGCGCTTGAGCACCGCTTGATCGCTCGCCTCGCCGAAGAAGACTGACCGTCAGTCGCTCAAGGCGGCAAATCCGTTTGCTGACAGCGCGCGCAGTCGCCTTTGGCGGTGGCGGAAAAACAGCCTGACAAATAGCCCTGTTAAGGGCGTGAGAAGCCCGGCATCGAAACTGACGTCGTCGGTGTAGCGCGTCCCGTCATTTTCGGGCCGGATCGAGATCCTGTGGTTCCAGAGAGGCAGCAGGGGACTGTACCCGTTGTCGATCAGGGTCCGTGTCTCGCTCTCACGATCGGGCAGTTCGATCACGATCGCCTGCCAGCCCAGAGGAACTATCCCAAACAAGCGCATGGCGCCGCGATATTCGCCATCGCTCCATTGCTGAGGAAAGCGTTCGATGCCGATTGGGCGAAACTGCACCAGCGGAGCAGCGACGTGCAGGAACAGGGCTGGGCGAAGAACTTGCGCCCAAACCAATCCCGGGTCGCAGTCGAGGTGTACCGCGTATTCGAAAGACTGGCGCAAATCAGTCGTTCTCGAAATCGAGCGGAGCTTCAGCGCCGCCCTGCTTTGGCAGCGGTCCGCGCGGTGGAACGGCGGGAACTGCAATCCCAGCTTCGGGCGGTTTGCGCCGCTTCGGCGTGGTGGCCTTGAGGATAGAGAGCAGAATCGCCCGGTGCGGGCCATCGAGCGCCGACAGCACGCGTTGCACTCGCGAGTTGGTGACCGGATCGGGCGTGCGGCGATCTTCAGCGTTGTCGGAATTTCGCCGCCCGCGACGGTCAGACCGCAGGCTCTGCATAACCGCTTCGAAATGCGCGATTTCGGCCTTGATCAGGACGCGCTCTTCCTGATCGTGCGTGTCCGCCAGCCTGGCGTGGAGTTTCAGGACTTCGGCATCGAGCACAGCGACAACATGCAAAAGAGCGTGAGGTCGCGACGCTTTGCGACGTCGGCTGCGCATCTCCATATCCCGGCGACGCACCGCGCCCTCAAGTTCGCGCTTGGCAGCGCGGCGGCGATGCTCTCCAGCATTCCGCATCAACTCTTCATAGCGTTTCCTGTATTCGCGGTGCGGCTCGCTCATATGAGGTGTCTTATCACACCAATACGGTCCACGCCAGATGCGAGCTTGAGTCTAAGGCCTTACACCATAAAGCTTTCACCGCAGCCGCATGCGCCCTTGGCGTTGGGATTGTCGAACACGAATCCCGCGGTGAAATCGTCCTCGACCCAGTCCATCGTCGAGCCGACAAGATACAGTACGCTTGCTCCGTCGATGTAGAATGTGCCGCCGGGAGTCTCGATTTTCTCATCGAACTTCGCCTCTTCGGTGACGTAGTCAACCGAATAGGCGAGACCCGAGCAACCGCGACGCGGCGTCGACAGCTTGACCCCGATCGCATCTTCGGGCGCCTCGCTCATCAAGTGAGCAATCCGGTCTTCGGCGCCTTTGGTGAGGATCACGGCAGCGGGGCGTTCTTTCAAGACGGTCATTACAGCATCCCCAGTTCGAGACGGGCTTCGTCGCTCATCTTCTCTGGAGACCACGGCGGATCCCACACGAGATTGACCTCCGCATCGCGAATGCCGGGAACCGAAGAGGCCCGCAATTCGACTTCGCCAGGCATTGTTTCCGCGACCGGGCAATGCGGCGTTGTGAGAGTCATCGTGACAGTCGCATCCGCCTCATCGTCCACTTCCACTCCGTAGATCAGGCCGAGATCGTAGATATTGACTGGGATCTCCGGGTCGTAAATCTCCTTGAGAGCGTCAATCACGGCTTGCTGCAATTCGCTCCCCGCCCCTCCAACCGGACCGTCGGCTGGTTTGGCCGCAAGGAAACCTTCAAGATAATCGCGCTCGCGTTTGGGAGGCTCCGATCCCTCGTCCGGATCAATTGCATCGGACACACGTGCGCGCGGAGGCTTCACCACTTCGTCATTGGGCGCCGGGGCGGCAACAAACTCTTTCTCGTCACTGGGTTTGTTCATCATGCTTTCCCAAAAATCCGACGGGTGCGGGCGATTCCTTCGAGCAGCGCGTCCACATCCGCTTCAGTCGAGTAGATGCCAAAACTTGCGCGTGCGGTGGCCGCGATGTCGAGATAATCCATCAACGGCTGCGCGCAATGGTGCCCGGCACGGATCGCGACGTTGGCTTCATCCAAGATCGTGCCGAGATCGTGAGGGTGAATGCCGTCGATTGCGAAGCTGACGATCCCGGCGCTGTCTGCGGGTCCGAATACGGTCACATCGTTCATCGCGGTGAGTTCGCGGCGAAGGCGTGCAACCAGCTCCACTTCGGCTGCGTGGATGCGATCGAGCCCGATCTCGCTGACGTAGTCTACCGCAGCTGCAAAGGCGATGCCTTCAGCGATAGCCGGAGTGCCCGCTTCGAACCGTTGTGGAGGTGGGGCGTAAGTGGTCCTTTCGAAGGTCACGCGATCAATCATTGCGCCGCCGCCTTCCCAAGGCGGCATGGCATCGAGGATCTCGGATTTCGCCCACAATGCACCGATCCCGGTTGGGCCGTAGAGCTTGTGCGCGCTGAAGACGTAGAAATCGCAGCCGAGCGCAGCGACATCGACCGGCATGTGCGGTGCGGATTGGCATCCGTCGAGCAGCAGCTTCGCACCGACATTGTGCGCCATTGCCGCTGCACGCGGAGCATCGAGCACGCTGCCGAGAACATTCGAGACATGACCGAAAGCAACGAGCTTGTGCCGCTCCGTCAACATTGCTTGGGCCTCGTCGAGATCGATTTGGTGGTCGTCGGTAAGCGGGCAAACGTCTACTTCGGCGCCCGTTGCCTCGGCAACCATCTGCCACGGGACAATATTGGAATGATGCTCAAGCTGCGACAGCAGGATGCGGTCGCCTGCCATGAGGTTTGCCCTGCCCCAGCTATTGGCGACAAGATTGATTGCTTCCGTTGCGCCGCGGGCGAAGACGATTTCTTCCTCCGCTCCGCCCAGGAATCCGGCGATCCGGCGCCGCGCTCCTTCGTAGGCCAGTGTCATTTCGGCAGAGCGCGAATAGACACCGCGATGAACGGTTGCGTAATCCTCACCCAACGCGCGCGCCATCGCGTCGATCACCGCCTGCGGCTTTTGCGCCGTCGCCGCAGTGTCGAGATAGTGCCACGGTGCGCCGTCCCGGGTCACAAGACCCGGAAAGTCGGCGCGTAGGTCACGATCGATGGCGGTCGGTGCGTTCACTGCGGCTGTTCCGCATCCGACTCGAAATGCTCGCGGACAAGGCGGTCAACATAGTACAGCGCTTCGGAACGGAGCATCTGACGTGCCGTTATGAACGTCCCGCCGACCTCGCTATGCCAGTATCGCGCGCCTTTGGTGTCCGCTGCGGCGTCAATCTGGGACTGGCATTTGCCAACGATTTTCAAAGCCCAGTCCCAGCGCTCTACCTCTTCCGGCTTCCAATCATACTCTTTCAACCACTCCCTCGTGCCAGAAGCAATGCATGCATGAGCTGCATCAAGTTCTACGTTGCGAACGGGCACAGTGCCGACGACCGGCGCCGACTGGAGCAGAAGAAGGGCGGCAAGCAGGCTCAAGGGCAAACCGCTTTCGTCCAGTTGCCCGCATTCTCGCCGCGATGGCACTTGCGCCGCATGCCAGCCTCGACCGCTTCCCAACTGCCCTCGCTGGTGCGCATACCAAACCGCCACTGCACACCCTTAACTGCATCGTCCGCAATCCCGTCTACAGTCACCAGTACGATCCGCATCGAGCGCTCGGTCGGGTGGTCGACTTCCTTGAATTCGGCGTGACGCGGCCGGAAGCCGTAGTCGCGCAAATAGAATTCGGCGACGTCGCGCGGATCGTCATAGGAAATGGCGTAGCGCTGGATCGTGTTGAATTCGCTGGCAGGTGGGATCTGCGCCGAATCGGAACTCTCGGCCGAAAGCGTCGTCCCTCCCGCAAGCAGCGCGGCCACGGGCACAATCGCAAGCATACCTTTCTTCATATTCACACCCTCCCTTCCAAAACTTCCAATGCTGCATCGAGCAGCTTCTCTCGCGTCGCTTCGTCCCCAAGCTCCACGAACGCGTCGCCAATGAACGCCTGCACCAGCAGCCGCTGTGCCAACTCCGGCGGCACCCCGCGCGCTGCCATGTAATAACGCGCAGATTCGTCGAGTTCCCCGACAGTAGCACCATGAGCGCATTTTACGTCGTCGGCGAAAATCTCGAGCTGGGGAACCGCGTTGGCACTGGCGCCGGATTCGAGCAGCAAACCCTTGAAATCCTGTGCGGCATCGGTCTTCTGCGCATGTCGCGCAACTTTGATCTCGCCCAGGAAGTTCCCGGTTGCCTGGCCCCATTGCACCGCGCGCACGGTCTGGTTCGACGTCGCACCGGGATGGGCATGCAGGGTTGTGGTAACAAATTCCTGAGTCTTTTCGCCGCCCCCAATCGTCACACCACCGAATTCGAAATGCGCACCCTCTTCGAGCGTCACTTCCAATTCGACCCGCGCATATCTGCCGCCGGTAATGACTTTGAAGGCCTCGAACCGCCCGCCCTTGCCGACATGCACCCGCACACGGTCGACCATGCCGTCTGATTCCGGACCCGAGCGGTGTACGGTGTATTCGAACCGTGTCTCCCCGGCAGGGACGTCGAGCACACGCCAGTGGTTGACGACATCGGGATGCGCGTTCGAGAGGTAATCGGCGTCGGCATAGCGCCACGCCTCATCGCGCCGGGTCGGAAGAGTCGCAGCCTCAGGCATCCGCCATCACCGCATCGTATCCCTCTTCTTCGAGCCGCAGCGCAAGTTCCGGGCCTCCGGTCTGGACTATCCGGCCATCGGCCAGCACGCTCACACGATCGGGCTTAACCACGTCGAGCAAGCGCTGGTAGTGGGTAATCAGCAGCACGCCCTTTCCCGGCTTGCGCATGATAGCGTTGATGCCCTCGCCCACCACGCGCAACGCGTCGATATCCAGGCCCGAATCCGTCTCGTCGAGCACGGCGAAGGCAGGGTTCAGGATGCCCATCTGCACCATTTCGGCGCGCTTCTTCTCCCCGCCCGAAAAGCCGACATTCACCTGCCGTTTAAGCATTTCCATGTCCATCTTGAGCAGCGCTGCCTGTTCCTTGGCCAGCTTCAGGAACTCACCGCCCGAGAGCGGCTCTTCGCCGCGCCCCTTGCGCTGCGCATTGAGCGCTTCGCGCAGGAACTGCACATTGGAAACGCCGGGAATTTCGACCGGGTACTGAAATCCCAGGAACAGGCCGGCGGCTGCACGTTCATGCGGATCGAGATCGAGCAGATCCTGCCCGCGAAACTCGACCGTCCCCGCGGTAACCTCATAGCCCGGCTTGCCGCCCAGCACGTGCGCCAGTGTCGATTTGCCGGCGCCGTTCGGGCCCATGATTGCGTGGACTTCGCCCGCCGCCACTTCAAGCGAGAGGCCTTTGAGGATCGGTTGAGACCCGTCGGCGCCTTCCACCGCGGCGTGGAGATCATCAATTCTGAGCATCATCGCTCCTTGCTCCTTGATCCTGGTTGGGCGCGGTCCGATCGGTGCGCGCCTTTACTACCGATGCATCCTGCATCTCGATCACCAAGCCGCGCGGCCTGGTATCTTCATAGGCCGCTTGCGCACGCGCGGCGGCCTGCATGCGCTGCATGAATTGGTCGTCCAGATCGCGGCCACGGGCAATGTGAATGCGGCCGATGTTGCGGAAGAGGGTCTCGACCTCGTCGGCGCTGATCCGGGTCCGTGCACCTTGCATCGCATCGAGCGCTCCAGCCTTTGTTTCGTCGGCAATCTCGGCGCAACGCGGAATATCGGTGCGGTGCTGCATCTCGAAATCGGCCTCGCCGGTAACGCGACGGTTAGCACCGTTGAGGCACTTGCGATACTTGACGACATACGGACGGATGATGCGCGGATATTCGACTGACCAGGTTTCCGGATCGTCGTTCTTGATGGCGACGGCCGTTTCATTCGCAGCCTGAAGGGTCACGGGCAGGCTAAGCGCCAGCGCCAGAGCGGTTGAGATCATTACGTCAGTCCCTGTCGGTTATGTTCGGTTGCGCCTGATTCTGTGTGATTATGGCTTTTGCGGTCCCTTCGGGCCGATTGTTTGTCTTCGATACGTTGGCGCATTCCAGCCGTGATGCGCTCCAGCACGCCATCCATGTTTTCGAGCACTTCGCTGGCCTTGATCCGCATCACTTTGATGCCCACCGCATCGAGGCTCTTGTCGCGGCGCGCAGCCAGCGCTTCGTTGTCGCCTTCTTCGAACAGGTCGACCGCCATTCCCAGCGAGTGGCAGTTGAAATCGACAATCGCGCTGCCGACGACGGCATGCCGCTTGAACGTGTGCCGCCCAAGGTTAGCCTTGGCAAAGCGCGCCGCGAGCGCCTTGTGCGCCTCGGAAGAATGCCGCCGCAATTCGCGCGCTCGCGCGTGCAATTCATCAAGCCGCGAGTCCGATATCTTCCACCCGCGACCCTTCTTGTTGAGATTGGGCGTGGTTTCGGAGGGATCGCGGAGGCCGAGAGTTTTGCGCTCAGTCAATTGGAACTCTCTTGATCAGGCCAAGGTTCAAAAAACTGCGATCCATCAATTGTTTTGGCAGCAAGCGCAATCCGGATCTTTGGCGGCGTAAAGTCTGCCGCGCCGCTGGGAAAGTCAGCCTCCCATTGCGCTGGAAACGCAAGTAAAGAGCTCGAATCGAGCTCGCCTCATTGTCGGAGACTGCACCTTTCGACGGCTCGATATGAGTCTCTTCGCACCGGTCTTGAACGCCAAAATAGCTGATCGCATCTCCTGCCTGGAAGTCGGTATCGGCCATTACGCCCTCACCCATACATCGCAAATAGCCGACTATCGCCTTTGGAACGGGTTTGTCCTTTCTTCGAGTTTGTCGAGCGTCCAACTCAATCTCTCGAAAACCGCGGGCCAGCTCAAACTGGACGTCGCGCCGTTCAATCACGTGAAAGCGCTGTATGGCTTCGGCAGCTTCTTTCTCCATCTCCAGCTTCAGCGCAGCGCATTTATCGATCTGCGCTTCGGCGGTGGGCATATCCCCCTCGAAGACGCAAGATGCGTAGCGATAGAGCATCGGAGTGGTCGAGGCATAAGCGACGAAATCGCGCGCTGAAGCCGGTGCCGCCAACGCGACGCAAGCGCTTAGGAAAGCCAAAGGCCGGATGACCGTGAGCATCACCCCACGCTCCCCTCAAGCGAGATGGCCAGCAATTTCTGCGCCTCGACTGCGAACTCCATCGGCAGCTCTTTGAGCACATCCTTGGCGAAGCCGTTTACAATCAGCGCCACCGCCTCTTCCTCGTCCAGCCCGCGCTGCATCGCGTAGAACATTTGTTCGTCGCTGATCTTGGAAGTGGTCGCTTCGTGCTCGATTTGTGCTCCGGGGTTCTTCACCTCGATATAGGGCACGGTGTGCGCACCGCATTCGTCACCGAGCAGCAGGCTGTCGCACTGGGTGAAGTTGCGCACGGCGTCGGCCTTCGGCCCAACGCGGACAAGGCCGCGATACGTGTTGTTTGACTTGCCCGCGCTGATGCCCTTGGAGATGATCGTCGAGCGCGATCCGCGCCCATTATGGACCATCTTGGTGCCGGTATCGGCCTGCTGGAAATTGTTGGTCACCGCGACCGAGTAGAATTCGCCCACGCTGTCTTCGCCGTTGAGCACGCAGCTTGGGTACTTCCACGTCACTGCGGAACCGGTTTCAACCTGGGTCCAGCTGATCTTCGAGCGATCACCTTGGCATAGGCCGCGCTTGGTGACGAAATTGTAGATCCCGCCCACACCCTCGGAATTGCCGGGATACCAGTTCTGGACGGTCGAGTACTTGATCTCGGCATCTTCCATCGCGACCAGTTCGACCACGGCGGCATGCAGCTGGTTTTCGTCGCGCATCGGCGCGGTGCAGCCTTCGAGATAGGAGACGTAGCTGCCCTTCTCGGCAACGATCAGCGTGCGTTCGAACTGCCCTGTGTTCTCGGCATTGATGCGGAAATAGGTGCTGAGCTCCATCGGACAGCGCACGCCTTCGGGCACATAGACGAAGGTACCGTCGGAGAAGACCGCGCAGTTGAGCGCCGCAAAGTAGTTGTCGCGCTGGGGGACGACTTTGCCGAGCCATTTTTTCACCAGCTCGGGATATTCCTTGATCGCTTCCGATATCGAGAGGAAGATCACACCCGCTTTCTTGAGCTCTTCGCGGAACGTCGTCGCCACCGAAACGCTGTCGAACACCGCATCGACCGCGACCTTGCGCGCGCCTTCGACCCCGGCGAGCACTTCCTGCTCCGCCACCGGAATGCCGAGCTTGTCGTAAACCGCCTTGATCTCCGGATCGAGCTCATCGAGCGATTTGAGCTTGGGCTTGGCCTTCGGTGCGGCATAGTAATAGGCGTCCTGATAGTCGATCGGCGGATAGCCAACCTTGGCCCAGTTCGGCTCTTTCATCTCTTGCCACAGGCGGAAGGCCTTGAGCCGCCATTCGAGCATCCATTCCGGCTCGCCCTTCTTGGCCGAGATGAACCGAACCGTGTCTTCGTTGAGGCCCTTTTCGGCGAATTCGGTCTCGATATCCGAGGACCAACCATGCTCGTATTCGGCGGCGTTGGCCGCCGCTTCTTTCGCTTCGCGGTCCATTTCCTGGGTGTCGAGGTTGTCGGTCATGCCGCTTCTTCTTCGAAAGTGGGGGTTAGGGTAGGCGGATTACGCAGCCGATCGAGCGTGATGCCTGCAAGTGCACCGCGCAGCGCTTCGTTTATGACGGGCCAATGAGGTTTCATGCTGCACCCCGCCTCGTAGTCGCAGTCGCCATGATCGATACAAGCGGTGAGCGCAATCGGCCCCTCAACCGCTTCGACGATATCGGCTACTGTGATGGCAGCAGCCGGACGACCGAGCTGCAATCCGCCATGCGCGCCGCGAACCGAACGCAGCAATCCGGCGGCAGTCAGTTTGGATACGAGCTTTTGTACGGTCGGCGCCGGCAAGCCCGTTTCTGCAGCTAATTCGGATGCACTGACACGTCCGTCCCCGCAATGGCGCGAGGCCTGGGCCATGGTTATGACGGCATAATCGGCGAGGTTCGAAAGGCGCATGGGACTCTAATACAATTCGGACGAATCCGTTCCGATTTATAATTAAGAGCAAAATTGTCCTAAATCAACGATCGCCCGTTTGTTGCGAGTCGTTCGCGCATCGGCCGCCAAGATTAGCCGATTTTCAGCACGGCGGCAGTTTCTCCATGTCCTGCCGGATCGAGGCTCTCCTGGGCAAGAGAAGGAACGGCAAGATCGGCGGGCGTTCGTCCGGTGAAGCGGCGAATGTCCCGGATCATATGGGCTTGATCGAAGTAAGCGGTACCGAGTTCGTCGAACAATGACTGCGGGAGGCTGGGGTTGGACAACAGCATTGCCGTTCGTATCGCCCGGTGGCGCATCAACACCTGGGTCGGCGAGGCCCCGAAGAACTGACGGCTAAGCCGTTGAATCTGACGCGGTGAAAGCGCCAAACTGTCATAAAGAGCTTCGAGTTTCGGGTTGAGTTCGCTGCCTAGCCACCGCGTGGCCGTCTCTACGAACTCGCGGTGGCGCGGCTTGATAGGATGTGATGCACCGCGCAGCACCGCCACCAGCAATTCGACACCTTTCGTGAGCTTGATGCTGCCGGAACCTGGCTGCTCGGCCCATGCGTGGATGTCGCGGATCAGGGTCGGCGCCGCAAACGCTTCAGGCGATAATACGCGATCATGGATCGTGTCGGCCGGTTGCGCAGTGAGCGCCGCCCACCCTAGCGGAGTGAGAGATGCCGCCACAGCCCTGAAGGGGCCCGTGACGCGGATCCGCCCTGACTCCAACTGGGGCGCGTTCAGAAAGAGAGTGCTCGTCCGCGCGGAGCCGCCATGCGCATACGTTAGCTCGGCATACCCCTCGACGATGAAAAGCAGCTGCGCCGAATACGCCGGGCTTGGCTCCTCGATCAGGCCGCTGCCGATATCGACCGAATAGAAAGTGTGGGCCAGATCGCGCAGATCTGGGGGCGGTGGGATCCACTCGATGTCCACCGACGCTTTAGGATCATCCTCGACCCGATTGTCCCGCCCCAAAATCTAGCTCCCGTAAGATCTGCATGGGAGTGCCATGCTCCAAGGATGCTCAGCTGCTTGCGGACCGACAGGTCCGAGCAAGGATGCGACCCTGCCTCCGATGCGGGTCCTAACCATTGGATTTGATCTCCTTCATCCGGTCGAGATTCTTCACACGCAACAACTGTTGGAACATCGGCTCGTCTTCGCCGCCAAGGCGGGTTGGCGTGTAACCGTAAAAACGTCGAATCTCACGGATCATATGCAGCTGATTGAAAAAACTTCAGCAATTTCAGCTTCGCCTTCGTCCGTCGGGACGGGTTCCGCCAGCAGATCGGCTGTACAGATGGCCCGAAACTTGCGAGCGAGTGCGCTCGGGGTGAACCCGAAATATCGCAAAACGAGGCGCTCGATCTGCCTGCGCAAGTATTCGGGTCTGTATAACAGATCTTCCAGCAACGGATTCTGCGAAGAGCCGAGCCGCTTGAATACGCTTCGGCTGGCTCGTGTTTAGGGTTTAGAGGGGCGACATTCTCGCTCATTGTACTACCTCGGCTTTCAACCGATCGCCCGAAATTTCTCCAGACGATCGAAGTTCTTCATTTGCAGCAAGGTTTGAAAGAGGGGATCAGACTGCCCGCCAAGCCGGGAAGGCGTGTAACCGCAGAACTTGCGGATCTCGCGAATCATGTGCGACTGATCGACAAAGGCGTTGGCGATCTCGAATTCTGCCTCATCGCTCAGTGATTCTTGTGCGAGCAGTGAGGCGGATCTCACGGCCCGATACTTCCTCGCGAGGGCCGCGGGAGGCAGGCCGAAATAGCGTTCAACGAGGCGTTCGGACTGGCGACGCGAATACGCCAGACCCGAAAACAGTCCATCGACTTGCGGATTGAGCGACGTGGCCAGCCAGCCGATCGTTCCTTCAATCAAGAGCTCGTGCTGGCTGGGAACGGACTTCAACCGCGTTCCGATCCAACTGGCGATTTCTTCGCACAGAGCAGCAGCGGTCGCCGACCTGTTTCGATAGCGAGTTATCAAGTCTTGCCCGAACTCGCCGGCCTCCTCGCCCAGGAGCTCTTCAGCGGGAAACATCCGATCGAAATAGCTGTTCGCCGCCGCACCGGTGAGCGCCGCCCAGCCAAGCGGAGAAAGCGAAGCGCCGATGGCATGCCATGGTCCTTCCACACGGATGGGAACCGCCGCACTGAAACCGCTGAACAGGTACGCCGATTGCCCCACGCGATCGGTGTGGTCGGCAAACTCGCAGACGCCATCGCCACGCGGAAATACGAACAATTGCCCGAGGGCGCCCGGGTGGCGATCTTCGATCACAGGATGGTCGGCGACGAACCAGAAAGTCGCCAGTATGTGACGATTCAACTCTGGTGGGGGATCGTAGTATTCGAGGGAGAAATGGGACGGCATAGCAGCCTGGAGCGACCCTCCGCTACACCGTCCCACATGCCTTGGAAACGCGACGCAGGAGCCGGGCTTCGTATGGCGTGTAGTGCAGCAATAGGGGCCAATAACTTGGTCTCATTGTATCCCAGCGACATTCTAATACTGGCGCTTTAGTCCTCGCCCACGGGCCATCCGTCAACGTCACCGCGTTTCAGCGATCCAAGTGTCTATATTTTCTTCCAGAATAGACAGCGGAACCGGTCCGTTGATAAGGATAGTGTCGTGAAAACCGCGAATATCGAATTTTTCTCCCAGTTGGCCGCGCGCCTTTTCGCGCAAATCCATAATCTTCAACTTGCCGATCATGTATGCCGTCGCCTGACCCGGAGTCGTGATGTAGCGTTCGATCGCTTTCACGACGTCGCCCTGGGGGTTGGGCGTGTTTTCCGATAGGTATGCAATCGCTTCCTCACGGCTCCATCTCTTCGAATGAATGCCGGTATCCACGACCAGGCGGCACGCGCGCCACAATTCCATGCCCAGGCGCCCAAAGTCGGAATAGGCGTCTTCGTAGAACCCCATATCCTTGCCGAGCTCTTCGGTGTAGAGGCCCCAGCCTTCGGTGTAGGCCGTCCAGCCACCGAACCGG
Source organism: Erythrobacter sp. (assembly GCA_030065195.1). Taxonomy (GTDB): domain Bacteria; phylum Pseudomonadota; class Alphaproteobacteria; order Sphingomonadales; family Sphingomonadaceae; genus Erythrobacter. The sequence continues at coordinate 23,356 of JASJDE010000009.1, forward strand.
CGAAATGGGGGAAGGTCGCCCAATTCGGTTTGCAGGGCACGCTGAAGATGGTGCCCGGGAAACCCTTCGTGATAGGCCAGCGCCTCAAGCTCGTTCTTCGACATGTCGCGCAGGTTGTAGAGGTTTACATAGTATGTGCCTGGCCGCGAACCGTCGGGAGCCGGGCTCTGGTAGAACGCCTTGCCTGCACTCTTCTCGCGAAATGCCTCGACCGGCTTGATGATCATCGGCGCCTTGGGAAGCCGACCGAAGAATTCCGGTAGTTTGGCTTCCATCGCATCGAGCTTGGCCTGTGCATCGCGTAGGTAGTCCTCGCGGCTGGTGTAGAAGAACCGGTCATCCGTCCGGGTGAACTCAAAGAACTCTTGCAAGCTCCCTTCGAACCCGACCTTAGCCATGATTGCGCGCATCTCTGTATGGATACGATCGACCTCGCGGAGGCCGATCTCGTGGATCTCGTCGGCTGTCAGTTCGGTCGTGGTGTAGCTTTTGAGCAACGCGGCATAATACTGCTCGCCGTCTGGCAATCGCCAGACCCCGTCATCGGTTGGAGCGATTGCTTGCTGACGCTTCATCTCAGCGAGTAGCCGATTGTAGGCGGGGAGTGCCGAGCGCTCCCATGCCTGTTCGGCAGCGCCCAGCAGCATGGTTGCCGCGGCGGCCAACTCGATCGTCTCGCCTTCGCCTACGGGTAGCGCCATGACCTTGGCTTCGAAATCCTCAAGGACAGCGTTTTCGTCGCCAGCGGCAATCAGGTTCTCAAGGTCGGCGATGACATAGGGATACACCCAATCGGGTGGCATCACCCCGGCATCTGCTCGTTCGCGGGATTCCGCAATCAGCGCATCCAACTGCGGGCCGATGCCTTGGATTCGAGCAAGGTAGGCCTCGGCGTCTTCGACAGAATCGACCCGGTGGATATTGATCAGGAACGCGGGAATGGACGTGTGTGCCCCGCGGCGGTGATCAAACAGGAAACCGTATTCGCGATAGGGATACAGCGATTCCGCGCGTGCAGCGAGACGCTCGAAAAGCCGGTACGAAAGCGCCTCTTGAGTGGTCAGATTCGCTTGGTCGAAACGGGCGCGCATTTGCGCGACCGTATCGAGCAGCAGCCTGTGCTCACGCTCGTCCGCAGCGTCGGATACCTCATCCCATTTGCCGTAATCCTCGTCTCGAATGCCTCGATAGGCCTTGGCTGTCGGTGACATAGCCAGTCGTGCAGCATCGTACCCATCGAACAGCGTGTTGATGTTCGTATCGGAAGACTCGGCGGCAGGTTCGGTGGCATTTTCGGCCAGGGCTGCTGCTCCAATGGGATTGGCCAATGCAATGACGGAAGCGCAAAGAAGAACGAAACGGCGCATGATTGTCCTCTGATTGATGCAGCCAAGTGGTAAGAACGAGGCGGCATCGTTTTGGTGCCGCGAAAGGACGGATTCAGCCAAGTTCGCGAAAATTTTTGGGGTCGATCATTTCGCTCAGAAACGGGCTGTCATTGTTGGAAAGGCGAGCGGGCGTCCGACCTGCAAACAGATTGATCTCGCGTATCATGTGCGATTGATCGAAAAATGCACTGCCCAGTTCGGCTTCGAATTCGGGTGTCAGGCTGGGAAAGGACAACAACGCGGCCGCACGTAGCGCCCTGTATTTGCGCGCGAGCGCCTGGGGCGGAAGGCCGAAATAGCGCTCCACCAGGCGCTGGACCTGGCGATGCGAATAGGCCGCCTTGTCCATCAAATCGCCGATGTCCGGGTTGAGCGAAGAACCGAGCCAAGTGTTCACGAGCCGGATCAGTTCGACATGGCGAGAATTGATCGGTCTCGCCTTGCGACCGATATACTCGCCCAAAGCAAGCGCGCATTCACCCCCACGCATCGAGCCGTTGCGGTATTCGAGGATCAGGCGTTCGCCGATCAGTACAACATCGTCACCAAGTATGTCGCGCGCTTCCCGAAGGCGATCGCGATGCTCGCCGGCGTGAAGACCCGTCAGTGACGCCCAGCCGAGCGGAGTCAGAGCGGCGCCGATCACATGGAACGGTCCTTCCACGAATATCGGGGCGGCGGTTGACAGTGGCGTAAGGATCGCAATCTCGGGATTTGGATCGCAGTGCCCGTCCCGAAACCGCATTTCTCCCTTGCCATATGGAAACAGGCTTAAGTGTCCGACAGAAGCGGGCTGAATGTCGCGGATAACGGGTTCATCGCAGCGAAAATGGTAGAGCGTCGTTACATAATCGCTTATCGCGGCTGGAGCCGCGATGTAATCGACGGATATGAGCGATGAAGCGGTAAGCTCGTTGTCGACCTTAGCGAAATCAACCGAGGCCTGACGTGAGTATGGATCTTCTGAATCGTACATCTGTGACGCCCGTTGAGGCGTCGTGTAGCGGCTTTTGCTGATAATGGCACAAAAAAAGGGCGGCCCAGTCTAGGGCCGCCCATTTGAGTTGAGGAACTCTTCGCATTGCTGCTCCGAGCCCTTCGGGTCGCAAGAGGGTGTCTAGCCGGACTTCGTCGAGAAGAATTGTATGCAAACGACAAGGTTGAACCCTTAGTGCCATTCTCGAGCGATTTTCCGGCTCGATAGGATCAAAAAACGGCGCATTGTCAGCGGACTGCGTCCGAAACGGTCACGAATCGGCAATCCAGGCTTCCTCTCGACAGCCGAATCCAAAATCGCTTAGGCCCCAGCCATGCTGTTCCAACTCTTGAAACCCGCTCTGTTTGCACTCGATTCGGAGAAAGGTCATCGACTCGCGATTGCGGCGCTGAAAGCGCTGCCTCGTCGGGACACCTTGCTGCCCAACTCCGCTGATGGCCCCCTCTCTATCAACGTGGCGGGCCTCGACTTTCCTAATCCTGTGGGTGTCGCTGCCGGTTTCGACAAGGATGCCGAAGTTCCCGACGCACTTCTCAGCCTCGGATTCGGCTTCACAGAGGTGGGTTCGATCACCCCGAAATCTCAAGCAGGCAATCCGAAACCTCGGCTATTCAGACTGGTCGAAGATGAAGCGGTCATCAATCGGATGGGGTTCAACAATGCCGGTGCCGAGGCCGCTCTGGAACGGCTGAAGGCACGCGCCAACCGCCCTGGGATTCTCGGGATCAATATCGGAGCGAACAAAGACTCAGAGGATCGAATCAAAGACTACTGCACGATGGCGCGGCATATGACTCCGTATGCCGGCTACCTCGCGGTCAACATTTCGAGTCCGAATACGCCGGGCCTTCGCGCGCTTCAGGACGAATTAGCGCTAACGTCGCTGCTGGATGCGGTTATCGAAGCACGAAATCAGGCGGTGGACGGCGTGGCGCCGCCGATTTTCCTCAAGGTCGCTCCGGATCTTTCCGCGACAGATATCGACGCAATCGCACGAATCGCACTCGACCGAAAATTGGGTGCGCTCATCGTTTCGAATACCACCGTTTCCCGCCCTTCGCTTCGCTCTCGACATGCCCACGAAGCAGGCGGCCTTTCCGGCGCTCCGCTTCGCAGCTTGGCGCTCGAAAGAATGCGCGATTTCCGCAAGGCGACGGGGGGGCAAATTCCGTTGGTCGGAGTGGGCGGCATCGCCAATGCGGAACACGCATGGGAACGTATCCGCGCAGGAGCCAGTCTGGTCCAGCTCTACTCCGCGATGGTCTATGAAGGGCCGTGGCTCGGCGCGCGTATCGTCAAGGGGCTGGAACGCCTGATGAAGCGCGATGGCTTCGAGAGCATTGCCCAAGCCGTTGGAAGCGAATAGCGCAAGGATCGCCATGACAAAGACCATCATAACCTGTCTCGCATTTGCCGCATCGCTTGCCGGTTGTGCGGAATACAGCGCACCAACTTCGACTCCGACTGCAACGGCGCAAACGAATTCAGGGGGAGCCGTGAGTTCGGCCGACCCCCGCGCGACTGCCGCAGGCGAAGCGATACTGGCCCAAGGCGGCTCGGCAACCGACGCTGCGATCGCGGTGATGCTCGCCCTCACTGTGGTCGAGCCTCAAAGCTCCGGGATCGGGGGCGGCGGATTTCTGGTGCGGTCCGACGGCGAGTCAATCGTAACGATTGATGGCAGGGAGACCGCTCCAGCCGCCGCGACGCCGATGCGTTTCCTCGATAGAGACGGCGAACGCCTACCGCGCGACAAGCGTGTCCTTTCGGGTTTGAGCGTCGGCGTTCCCGGCAACATCGCACTCGCTGCCAAAGCGCATTCCCAGTACGGCAAGCTCCCGTGGGCAGACCTGTTCAAGCCCGCGATTTCGCTTGCGGATCAGGGCTTCCAAATGAACCGTCGGCTCAATGAATCGCTTGCAAGCCGCAAGGAGCGCGCAGGCAAGACGGCAGAGGCCCGACGGGTGTTCTTCGATGCGAATGGGGAAGCCAGGCCGGTTGGCTCCTTGATCCGGAACCCGGACCTTGCGGAGGCATTAGCCGATATTGCCGAGAGCGGGCCGGAAGCGATGTACGATCGCAACGCTGCTGATATCGCGGAATATGTTGCCAGAGAAACACCGCAGGACGGAGCAATGACTGTTACCGACGTCAATGCATATGTCGCAAAAGACCGGAATCCGGTTTGCGCACGCTACCGCACTTACAAGGTGTGCGGAATGGGGCCGCCATCTTCCGGCGGGTTGGCTGTTGCGCAAATGCTCGGCCAGCTTGAGCGCTTCGATCTCGCCGCTCTCGGTCCGGACAGCGTGGAGTTCTGGCACCTCTTCCTCGAATCGCAGCGCATCGCCTATGCCGACCGCGAACTCTATGTCGGCGATCAGGATTTCGTTTCTGTGCCTGTGGAAGGCCTGGTCGATCGCGATTATCTGGCCGCGCGCAGCGCTCTGATCGATCCTGCCGCTGCGCTTCCTGAAGCAACGCCGGGTACGCCACCCGGGGCACCCTTGGCTCGCGCCGATGGCGATGAGCCGTTGGAGAGCGGAACGACGCATTTCTCGGTGGTTGATGCCGAGGGCAATGCTGTCAGCTACACTTCGACGATCGAAGGTGCGTTCGGATCCGGCCTGTTCTTCGGCGGATTCTACCTCAACAACGAATTGACGGACTTCAGCCTTTCGCCCGAACGCGACGGCAAGCCGGTTGCCAACCGGGTCGAAGGCGGGAAGCGGCCGCGCTCTTCGATGGCCCCGACAATCGTATTCGACGAAGACGGCGAAATCGTCCTTGTGATCGGTGCGGCCGGAGGTCCGACAATCCCCGTCCAAGTGACGCGCTCCATCATCGGCGTCATCGATTTCGGTATGACGGCACAGGATGCGTTGGGCCTTCCCCTGATCATGGCCTTCGGTCCAACGGTGGTGTTGGAGGAAGGCACGGCGCTCGAAGCGATGCAAGACGACCTAAAAGCGCTTGGTCACAAGAGGATTCGCGCCTTCGGCCCTCCCCTCAAAGCCAATGCGCTACGGCGAAACGACAACGGAAGTTGGGAAGTTGCCACCGATCCGCGCATTGCACCAAAACTGGCCTACGAATAACGCTCTGAATTCATGCAATTTCAGCGGACTCATCGCCAAGTCGCAAAGCCGGCAACGCTTGCCGCTACCGCAATCAGGCCCTAATTCGGACGCATAAACGAAACATATCTCCATCGCGCCACACCCTCTCTTGGACCGGCGCGTGGGAGGAGGAAGCCCGTCAGGGCGCAGGAGTATGTCAGTGCACGCCCCAGCCAATCCGTCGACCGGTGCGCCGGTCGTGAACCCGCACGACGACCAGCATCTTCAGGACATCGACGCCGCGAACAATCTCGTAGAACTGTTCCTGAAGCGCGCAGACGAAAAGGGAGATTCTCCTTTTCTCGGCCGCAAACACGATGGTGAATGGGTGACGCAGAGCTGGCGCGAGGTTGCCGCTGAAGTCTGCCTGCTGGCCGAAAACCTGCGTCGGATCGGCCTCAATGATGGCGACCGTGTTGCGTTGGTTTCCGAGAACCGCCCCGAATGGTGCATCGCCGATCTCGCCATCATGGCGGCGGGCTGCATCTCGGTACCTACCTACATCACCAACACCGAACGCGATCACTGCCACATCCTAGACAATTCGGGTGCACGGGCGGTCGTCGTGTCGAACGAAAAGTTGCTCGGACCGCTTCACGGAGCGATCCAGTCAACAGGCATTGCCGAACACGTGATTGGGATCGAGGATTTGCATCGCCAACAGGCAAGCAGCTTCGAATTCCACGATTGGGCCAAGCTGGTGGAAGGCGACGCAGCGGCAGCACGAAAGGCCGTCGATGCCAGAATTGCGGGGATCGGTCGCGAAACAACCGCCTGCCTGATCTACACCAGCGGAACGGGCGGCGCACCGCGCGGGGTCAAGCAGCATCACGGTTCCATCCTGTGCAACGTCGCTGGCGCTGCTGAGATCCTGATCACGGATTTCGGGATCAAGGACGAACGCTTCCTGTCGTTCCTGCCGCTGTCTCACGCCTATGAGCACACCGGTGGCCAGTACCTGCCGATCTCGGTCGGCGCGGAGATCTACTATTCCGAAGGCCTCGAAAAACTCGCTTCCAATATCGAGGAAGTGCGTCCGACAATCATGGTGGTCGTCCCGCGCCTGTTCGAAGTGCTGCGCACGCGGATCATCAAGCAGATCGAAAAGCAGGGCAAAGTCGCCAATTTCATGCTCGATAAGGCGATCAAGATCGCCGACAAGTCGACCGAAGGCAAGACGCGCAAGCGCGACAAGCCGATGGACTTCCTCGTCGAAAAGGCCCTGCGCCCCAAGATCCGCCAGAAATTCGGCGGGCGGATCAAAGCAATGGTTTCTGGCGGCGCACCGCTCAACCCCGATGTAGGCAATTTCTTCGAGGCGATGGGGCTGACCATGCTGCAAGGCTATGGCCAGACCGAAGCCGGGCCGGTGATAAGCTGCAACCGCCCCAAGATCGGGCTAAAGATGGACACGGTCGGCCCGCCCATGCGCGGGGTCGAGATTCGGATTGCCGATGACGGCGAGATCCTGTGCCGGGGCGAGCTGGTGATGCACGGATACTGGCGGAACGACGCTGAGACCGCGCGTACGATCCAGGACGGCTGGCTCCACACCGGCGATATCGGCCACTTGGACGAGAAGGGCCGGATCAAGATTACCGACCGCAAGAAGGACATGATCGTCAACGACAAGGGCGACAATGTCGCGCCGCAAAAGATCGAAGGGATGCTGACGCTGCAACCCGAGATCGCGCAGGCTATGGTGAGCGGCGACAAACGGCCCTACGTGGTCGGGCTGATCGTGCCCGACGCCGAATGGGCGATCGAATGGTCGCGCGCCAATGGCGAGAAGTTCGACCTGAAGACGCTCCAGGACTTGCCCGCTTTCAAGAAAGCCGTGCGCGAAGCGGTCGACCGGACGAACAAGGACCTTTCGGTGGTCGAAAAAGTCCGCAAGTTCGAGTTCGCCGACGAAGCCTTCACGATCGAGAACGAGGAAATGACGCCGAGCATGAAGATCCGCCGGCACAAGATCCGCGATCGGTACATGGACAAGATCGACGGGTTGTACTGATCATGTTCGCTCGCCGGACCAGCGCAATCATGTGTGCGCTGGCAATCATGCCGGCCTGTAAAGAAGCAGGCGGACATACGGGAACGGGTTTGGCAGCTTACCTCGCACAGGAGCATGACCTCACAAGGTATCGCGCTGCCAGGCACGACCTAGACGGTGATGGCTCCAGTGAGCACATCGTGCTTGCCACTTCGGGTGAATTTTGTGGCACCGGCGGCTGCACAATGCTGATCTTGCGAGACACCGGCAAGGAACTTGAATTGGTTAGCAAGACTACAGTTGTGAGTACGCCTGTCCGACTCCTCGAAAGTCAGACAAATGGTTGGCGCGATCTTGAAGTGCGTGCGCGGATTGGCGCCACCACTTCGTGGCAATCCAAGCTGGTTTTCGACGGGTCGAGATATTCAGCAAACCCGACAGTTTCGCCGGCGGAGAGAGTCTCAGGCCTTCAAAGCGAGGTGATTTTCGACTGAGGCCCAATGCCTCACGCCGCCTCAACATCCTCGACAAATTCCGGATAGAAGCTCGGCTCGCGATCCGACCAGCCGGGTGCAGTGGCAGCGGCTTCGCTCAGCGATTGCAGCAGCATCTTGCGACGCTCGGGTCGGATTTGCGGGAGTGCGGCGGCGGCGCAGAAGGCTGCAGGCAGATAAGGCCGCGCTTCGGCACCCAGCAGGCGCTCATAGAGGAACCGGAAGGCCGAAAAGCAGGCGATGCGCTCTTGCTCGAGGTCGAACGTCACCATCCGCACCAGCTTGCCGATGAACCGCTCGACCTCGCCGATCGTGCCTTCGCACGGGACGAGTTCGCGCAGCGCTTTCAGGTCCTGATAGGCAACATACTGTCGACGGATCGCGGTGTTCTCATGTTCGGTCCGGCCCCACAGCTTGAAGGCATCGCAACGCGACAATCCGATATCGAGACTGCGCTTGATGTAACGTTGCTCGCACGGCGCGAAGCTAGCGAATTCGCGCATTTCGCTGATCGTCATCGTGGCCGTGTTGGCAAGCGCCATGTTCTATCTCCCCGTTGGAAGACAGTTGTCGGCTAACTTGGTTAATAGGCCGTAACCACCGGTGCGAATTAACTCCCTTCATCCGCGTCCCTGAGTCGCAATAGGCCGAAATTGCCTTGTGGTTGTTCAGCTGTGTCATAGGTTTAGCTGGAACTCGCGAGAAGGGTGGATCATGGGCAAGAATATTCTCATCACAGGCGGCTCTTCCGGGATCGGGGCAGCCTGCGCGAAAGGTGCCGTCGCGGCGGGGCATAGGGTCGCGCTAGCTGCCAGGTCGGTCGACAAGCTGGAGCAATTGGCGGGCGAACTGGGGTCGGAGAATGCGATCGCAATCGAGTGCGACGTAACCGATCCGCAGGCGCAGGAACAGATGTTCGCCGCCGCCAAAGACCATTACGGCTCGCTCGATGCGGTGTTTGCGAATGCCGGGCTGGGCGCCACAGCAGTTGGGACGGAAAACGGCATGGTCGAGAATTTCCGTGAGATGATCATGGTCAACAATTTCGCAGTAACGCTGACAGCGAAATTCGCGATCCCGCACCTAAAGGCGAGCAAGGGTCACCTCGTCCTGACCGGTTCACAGGGCGGTCACGTCGCTTTGGCCGGGTCGGTCTACAGCGCGACCAAGTGGTTCATACGCGGATATGCCAAGAATCTCGCCAATGAGCTTGTGCCCCACGGCATCAGGGTGACGAGTATCGACCCGGGCATGGTGGAAACGCCGTTCTTCGACAATCCGCAACCGCAAGCGCTGCGGCCCGAGGACATTGCCAATGCGTTTCTATACGCGGTCGATGCGCCGCCGCATGCGCGCATTGCCGAAATCGAGATCAACCCGATGGTCGGCGCACACAATGCCTAGAAAGCTCAATTATGCTGAGATCACGTCCGACCAATCCGGGTGTCGGTCAGCCTGCGCTTTGAAGAAGGGGCACAGCGGAACGATCTTGAAACCCTTCTCGCGGGCATCGGCGACGACGCGTTCGGCGAGAATCTTGCCGTACCCGCGACCGCGAAAGGCATCGGGGACCCCGGTGTGATCAACGATGATGAGCGTATCGGACGCGCGCGAAAAGGTCAGTTCGGCCTCCTCTGCCGTGCCTTCCGTCCGCAACACATAGCGCCCCTTCTTGTCGTGGTCTTCAAGGGTGATGGTGAATGTGTCGCTCATTTCTAGATCAATCCGGCCAAAGGTGAACTGGGGTCAGCGTACTTACGGCGACCCATGCGGCCAGCGAGATAGGCCTCACGCCCCGCCTCGACCGCGAGCTTCATTGCGCGCGCCATGCGGATGGGATCTTTCGCCTCGGCAATCGCGGTGTTCATCAGGATTCCGTCGCAGCCGAGCTCCATGCCTACCGCTGCGTCCGACGCGGTTCCAACTCCGGCGTCGACCAGTACGGGTACATTCGCACCTTCCACAATCAACCGGATCGTCACTTGGTTCTGGATGCCCAGCCCTGACCCGATCGGCGCCCCCAATGGCATGATCGCCACCGCACCCGCGTCTTCGAGTTGCTTGGCGGCGATCGGATCGTCGACGCAATAGACCATCGGGAGAAAGCCTTCTTTGGCAAGCGTTTCGGTCGCCTTCAGCGTTTCGCGCATGTCCGGATAGAGGGTGCGGGCTTCGCCCAACACTTCGAGCTTCACCAGGTCCCAGCCCCCTGCCTCGCGCGCCAGTCGCAGCGTGCGCACAGCATCCTCCCCGGTGAAGCAACCAGCGGTGTTGGGAAGATAGGTGATCTTCTTTGGGTCGATGAAGTCGGTCAACATCGGTGCCGTCGGATCGCTAACATTGACCCGGCGCACCGCCACGGTGACGATCTCCGCACCACTGGCCTCGACGGCGGCGGCATTCTGTTCGAAATCCTTGTACTTTCCCGTACCGACAATAAGCCGCGAGGTGAAAGTGCGCCCGGCGACGGTCCAGCTGTCCTGCGTAGCCCCCTGGTGATCGCCACCGCCTACGAAATGCACGATTTCAAGAGTGTCGCCCGATGCAAGCGCGACTTCCTCAAGCGTGGATCGGGGCACAATCTCGCCATTGCGTTCGACGGCGACCTTTTGAGGCATAAGTTCAAGCTCGCGCACAAGGTCCGCGATGGTTGCAGCGGGAGTCTCGCGCGGCTCGCCATTAAGGGTGATGCTTTTGGTTTCGCTCATGGCGCCCGAAATAAGCCTATGCGGCACGGGCGCAACCGCAAGTTTTACGGGATCCAGCGGGTGCTACGAAGATTGAACACGTGACCAAGCGACACCAGCCCGACACCGATCAGGGTCAACACGAGCTCCTGCGATCCATGGGGTACAGCCAGAGCGCCACCCATGAACGTTAGGCCCATCATCGCCGTAACGAATGGCAGGCGGCGGCGATGCTTGAGTGCGCCCCAGCCGATTGCGATGGCAGCAACCACGAGCGCGAGGGCGAGACCGATGCGGTGAATTTCAGGCGCTAGGAGGAAGTGTCCACCAATCCCCATACCCGCAACAATCATGACGGTCGCAAGACAATGCACCACGCAAAGTCCGGCCAGTCCGATCCCGAGATGATCGAGTCGGCGCCGAATCGTCGTAGGTGTCTGCGTCTCAGCCATGCGCGGGCTACATATGTAACAATGTTACATTTCGCAAGCGCGGATTGGTGCGATTTTTGGCAGTCTTGCGGCGGGCGCACAGGCGATTGCACCGTTCGGACTTGCATCGCGATGCCTCGACAGACAATTAGGCGCGGCTATGGCGACAACTGCTCCCACGGTTCCCTCTTCCGGAAATGAGACGGAAGTCCTCGCGCGCCCTATGGCGCTTGCGCGATGGCTGTACGTGGTCGCCGCGATGATCGTCGTAATCGTAATGGTCGGCGGGATCACCCGGCTGACTGAAAGCGGGCTGTCGATTACGCAATGGCAACCAGTGACGGGAACCTTGCCCCCGCTCAGTGACGCAGCCTGGGACGCGGAATTCGCCGAATACCGCGCGACTCCCGAATACCGCTACGAAGCGAGCGTCGGGGGAATGACGCTTGAAGAGTTCAAGTTTATCTATTTCTGGGAGTGGTTTCACCGGTTTCTGGGTCGACTTATCGGGATCGCATACGCCCTCCCACTTGCGTGGTTTTGGGCGAAAGGCGCGATCCCAAAGGGTTACAAGCCGCGCCTTCTCGCGCTGCTCGGCCTGGGGGCGTTACAGGGCACGTTCGGATGGCTGATGGTGCGCAGCGGACTCTCCGGGCAGATGACCGACGTCAGCCATTTCTGGCTTTCTGTGCATCTCCTGACTGCGTTTTTCACGCTCGGCGGTTTGGTCTGGACGGCGCTCGACCTTCGCAAGGTGGATCGTGATCCGGATTCTCATCCGGCCCCGCTCACCGCGGCATCTGCGCTTGTCGCCGCCGTGTTGTTCGTCCAGCTGTTGCTCGGCGCATGGGTAGCCGGGCTGAATGCCGGACATGCGGCCTATGACTGGCCGCTGATGAATGGTCGATTGGTGCCCGAAGTCGATTGGTCGAGCGGGTTCTGGTGGACCCTCACGCACGATCCCTTTCTGTTGCATTTCCTCCATCGGTGGTGGGCTTGGGTTGCAGTTGCGGCGTTGATTTGGATCGCCAGACGGGTGCGCAAATCGGAGCGCCGCGCATCTATTGCGGTTCACAGCGCGTTTGGCGTGATGGTTATCCTCGGCATCGCGACCGTGATGAGCGGGGTTTCGCTTTGGGTAGCTGTTGCCCATCAGCTAACCGGCGCGCTTTTGGTCGCTAGTCTTGCCTGGGCCATGCATGCGGATGGCGTAAGAGAACCGTCCGTCGATGCTTGACGCGAATGCCCGAGCGGTGTCCTATGAGCGTTCATGAACACGGTTGCAGCAGTCGCATGGTGTCCCTTCCCGCAACGCCAATCGGCCCGCGACATCGCCGACGTGTTGCTCGATGAAGGCTTGATCGCTTGCGCCAACATTGTTGGAGACATTGAAGCGATATTCGAGTGGGCCGGTGAACGCGGGACGGCAAACGAAGTCGCCGTTCTCTTCAAGACGAATAGTGAGTTGTTGGAACGAATGGTCCAGCGTTTGGGTCAGCTCCATCCTTATGATACACCTGCAATCGTCGCCTGGCGTTGCGATGTCGCGCATCCCGCGACTTTGGATTGGCTTGGGGCGATCGGGGCAGAGGAGCAGGAATGAGCGGTATCACGCGTCGTGCCGCATTGGGCGGTGCAATGGCTACGGCGCTCATCGGCTACGCTACGGCTCCGGCTGCACTCAGGGCAGCGCAAGCTATCAACATTCCAAAGCGGCCGATGCGGCTCCTTCGCCGGCTGGAGCGAGGTATGCGCGGCGGCGCCCTGATCACAGTCGAGCGCGAATGGCGTATCGAGTTCAACGTCCAAGGCAGCGGCTTTGCGATCGTTGGTGAACAGGTTTCCGCCAAAGTTGATGCCCCCACGCACCTGGCACCCTTGGCAGACCTGGAACGGTCCCGATCGACGGCCGGGATGTTCCCGATCCTGCTCGTCTCGAACGGATCGATTGCTGCGACCGGCGATTTCACGAAGCCGCACGATGTCGCGACGGCGCTCAAGACAGCCAAGATGATGATCGCCGAAAGGTCCATTCCGTCTCGTGCGAAGTCCCAGCAATTGCAGTATCTTACGAGCCTGCAAAGCGCCGGGGCGTCGTTTCTCAATCGACTGCCGCCAGATCTGTTTTTCCCGACTTCGGAACCGTTCCACTCCATCCGGCCCGTGAGCCTTCCCGACGGCTTGGTCGGTGAATTCGAGGTAACATACCGAGCGCAACCTTTCTTGGGCTATGGCTGGTTGAAACGGGCGGAACGCCGCGTCCTGACCCGGGTGGGTAACAGCGAGCGCCAGTCGCGCGAAACCTGGTCGATGCTTCCGATTTGAGCCAACCAAGGCGGCTCCTTCGATTCGGAGGTGTTATTTTACCTCTCTCGAAACCCCTACTTTCCCTTGACTTTGGCCGGTTTGTTGCACAAATGCGCGCCACTTTCGCGTCGCCTCCATCCGGATTGAGTCGCGAATTTAATCATCCAATTTGGGTCAAGGAAACAGCCATGAAGGCTTTGAGCAAGCAGACCCGGTCGATCAAACCGGCCGAGGTCGAAAAGAACTGGCATCTGATCGATGCGGAAGGCCTCGTGGTTGGCCGCCTCGCTTCGATCGTCGCCAACATCCTGCGCGGCAAACACAAGCCGAGCTACACGCCGCATGTCGATTGCGGCGACCACGTCGTCGTGATCAACGCCGACAAGGTCAAGTTCACCGGCAACAAGTCGACCAACAAGATCTATTACAAGCACACCGGCCATCCCGGTGGCATCAAGGAAACCACCCCAGCTAAGGTTCTGGAAGGTCGTTTCCCCGAGCGCGTGCTGGAGAAAGCTGTCGAGCGGATGATCCCGCGTGGACCTCTTGGCCGCCAGCAGATGAAGGCGCTGCACCTCTACATGGGCACCGAGCACCCGCATGACGGGCAGAACCCGAAAGTGCTCGATGTTGCTTCCATGAACCGCAAGAACAAGGTCACCGCATAATGGCTGACGAAAACAACAACGAATCCGTGTCCGATCTCGCCGATCTGAAGGATATTGCTGGCGATGCGCCCGCCGCCGACGCTGCCGAGATCGCTCAGAACCCTGCCTCGCCGCTGCGCGAACAGGAACTGGACGCGCAAGGCCGCGCCTACGCAACCGGCCGCCGCAAGGATGCGGTCGCCCGCGTGTGGCTCAAGCCCGGCAGTGGAACAATCACGATCAACGGCAAGGATCAGGAAGCGTACTTCGCGCGCCCGACTCTGCGGCTGATCATCAACCAGCCGTTCGCGATCACCGATCGCGCAGGCCAGTACGACATAGTCGCGACGGTTCGCGGTGGCGGTCTTTCGGGCCAAGCCGGCGCCGTCAAGCACGGCATCAGCCAGGCTTTGACCAAGTACGAGCCGGAACTGCGCTCGACCGTCAAGTCGGCCGGTTTCCTCACCCGCGACAGCCGTGTCGTAGAGCGTAAGAAGTATGGCCGCGCGAAGGCACGCCGCAGCTTCCAATTCTCGAAACGCTGATAACTCTGATTCGTATCAAAAAAGGGCGGTTCCCTATCGGGAGCCGCCCTTTTTGCTTTGCGAAGCCGATCCTATTTTTGCAACAGGACCAAGCCCCATGAGAGGCCCGTCCCCGCAAGGAACATCGGCCACGACCAGTAGATCTTGTAATCGATGAACTGCAGGGAGTGGACGGCTAGCGCGCCGCCATTGGACCCTTGCGAGCCCACGACCAGTGCAATGCACCACGTCACGATTGCTCCGAAGAGTATTGCCTTCACCATCTCGATTCGCCCTTGGCTCCAGAGGTTGCCTGTCCAAAAAAGCTGCGTAGCGACCACCAGCATCGTTATGCCGGAGATCGAATAAAGAGATGTGCCCAACAAATCGTTACCGGCAATGCGATAAAAAAGGTTAAGCGGTTGGTGGGGACGATCCCTTGGTCGTTCAAGAGAGCCGCCGCAGATCAACCGCCACTCGGCCATCGTCGTCGAATGTAAGGACTTGATAGGATGCAGGTTCGCCATGCCGCAACCTCGTCGACAAGGTGCCCGCCCCGATCATCCGCACAGCTCGGCCGCCGCGTGTTCGGACCTCATCGAACGGTCGATGGACGTGGCCGGATATCACGATATCCGCTCCGGCAGCCGCCAATGCCGTGAAAGCTTTGTCCCCTCCTATCGTGGGGTTGTGCCTGTCGTCCGGGCCGAGGAGGGGGTGATGGGCGGTTACGATCACCACACGCGGGTCGTCGGCGAGATCAGAAAGACGGGCAAGGGTATCGGCGAGTGAATTGCGCGTCACAACGCCGTCGGACCAGGGGAAACGCGGTTGTGCGCGAACCGTAGTCTTCAGTGGGACAAGCACTACGTGTTCCGAAGCGAAGTCGCTCGCAACGCGCTCCTTTAAGCGGCGATAGCGGCGATAGGGGTCGGCGAAGCGCTCAATCAGGTTGTAATAGGGCATGTCGTGATTGCCCGGTTCGAGCACCACCGGCACATCAAGCGCAGCGAACCACTCGGCAGCAGCGGCATATTCGGAATGTTTGGCCCGCTGTGTAAGGTCGCCCGTACAGATCAGGGCATCAGGCCGCTCCTTCCGGATCACGTCAGCAACGTGCGCCAGGGCGGCAGGGTCTTCGACTCCGAAATGAACGTCGCTAATGTGGAAGAACCGGGTTGGCATAGTGCTCTCGATCAAGCGCGAATGCACAGTTTGTGCAACCGCAATCTCATATTCGACCTGTCAGTAGGAGCCACGCGGACACCACGTTCAATCCACTGTAGCCAGCATAGACCCAAACCAATCCTCCCCAACCGTTGGCAACCAAAAGGAGGGCAGCGAGAAGCACCAGGAATTCGGCAATGAGCGTGAGGCGTCCGCCAAGAGAGCGCACAAAGCCAGGCATCTGGGCAAGCAATTCGTGACCGCTCCGCAAAACGGCGCTGTGAAGTGCGAAGTTCACAACCCCGAGAAGGAATACGATGATCAGGCCGCCAATCATGTCTTACAATATGGGGTAAGCGCCGGTCGGAGTGAAGGTGCCGTTTGTCGGTGATTCTCGTAACTTCATGATTTTGCTCGCCGCCAATCGACAATGACTAGCGGTTTTGTCGAGTGCTGCATGACGCTGCAGCGTGGTCAGCGTAATTCTCTTTCCACGGCAGCCGGACGGCATCCCCGGTTTGATCGCCCCTTGGTCAAACACTGTCCCTCTGCCGGGAGGAGAATACCATGAAGACCCTTGCACTTGCGACCGCCGCATTCGGCCTCGCACTCACAGCTACCCCAGCCCTTGCCGGCGATGCCGACTATCACACCCAGAAAGTCAGCTTCGCTGGACTCGATCTCGCAACGCCGGAAGGCCAGGAAATG
>JASJDE010000116.1 GCA_030065195.1 Erythrobacter sp.
GCCCGGTCCCATCTCGATTTCGTCGGGCAGGTCGACATGCGCGTGAAAGTGTTCGGAACTCTGTTCGACCGTGATCGTGCAAGGCGTCTCGAACTGCCGCCCATTCTGGGCCGTAAACGTGGCCGATCCCTGGACCATCGTGCTCATCGGCGGATTCCTTTCCCAAGCATGTCGGCGAAGACCTTGCGATTGTCTTTTCCGAACGAAGCCAGTTCGACTGTGCCGCCGGTTGTCGTGTCGCGCAGCGTAAGAGCGCCATCGTCCCATTCGATCAGTTCGAACGGGGTTTCCGCACCGATGCCGCGGATGCGCCGCTTGTGGACGAGGCTGCGCGCGGTCGAGCGCACAAAGCCGCCTGTGCCCGGTCCAAAGCTGGCGATCCTATCTCCGCTGGTGCCGTCTTCGACGCGCACCGTGCCGTCGGGCTCGTCGACAAATTGCACCGATCGCGTCGCCACGACCGTTGTGCCGGCAGCGGCGCGGACTTCGCTCGGAACCGCTTCGCGATCGAAAAAGCCCAATGTCACGGACGCCGTCAGGGCAAGCGAGACGACCACGAGGCTGCCCATCATGACCAAAGGGATCTTGTGAACCCTGATCTCGTCTTCTTCGTAGGTCCGAACAATGGCTGCGACGATCATGCGGGCGCTCCCTCCAAGCCTTTGTCCGAAAGCTCAGGCGCGGCATTCGGACGAGCCGCCGCCTGCGCAACCGCAGCAGGGCCGTTCACCTGCTTACCGCCCGCAGCGGAGCCTTCTTTGATCTCGGTCAAATTTCGCTCGATCGCTTCGAACTTTGCGCAGGCTTCCGCCAAGGTCTGCGCAAGCGCTTGGGCTTCGGGAACGGCCCGCAGCATCGGCTGGGGTCGGCTGAAGCGGAATGGGCGAGCGTGCGGCCAAAGCAGGAGATAACCAAGGAGCCGTTCGCCCGTGAGTTCCATCGCGATGTCGCCGTGGCCCCGGCCGCGATCCTTGAGATGTGCAGCGCCGATATGTTTCAGCGGCACATTGATGCGGGTCTCGATCGCCATCCCGATCCGCATGATCAGCCGCGCATCCGTAAGGATGTAGAGCGTGCTGCGCGCGCTGAGCCATGCGAGGCCCTGCAGGACGGCAACGCCCGCAACGCCGAGCACCGCACAAACGATCGCGCTGTTGACGTTGCCGAAGAACAGCGAGATTGCGATCAGCCCGATGAAGTACAGCCCGACCTTGTGGGTGTGGAACGCGCTACGGGCGAGGATCTGTCGGTCGGGCTGTCCCTTCCACAGCACGCGCTCATCCTGCGCCGGCGTTCCCATGGGATCGCCATGCGCCGTCGGCCCGACTTCCTCGTCGAACGGCGAGGAGCGTTCGGGAGCGAGCATGCTCAGAGCCACGGTTCACCCCGCTCGGCTGTCGCATACATCGTGCCGCCGCCGTAATAGGCTTGGATCTTGTCTTCCTCGAGCCGTGTGATCTGGCCGGGTGTCGCCAAGGCGGGCACGTCTTCGAATTGTTCGGCCGTGATCGCCTCGATATCGACCAGCTCCTTCTGGTCGTCCACCAGCGGTGTAATTCCGCCAAGGAACCCTTTGCCCTGGATTGCGGCAAAGGTCATAGGAGCGAGGACCTTCTTGCCCGAATTGGTCGTCACTTCGAGGTACCGGATGATGTGTTCGGACTGGTCGACCCACACGTCGCTGACCGTCCCCGCGAGCTTCTTGTTTGCATCATAGACGGGAAGACCGACCGGGTCCCTGTCTTTCGGGGCGATCTCGATTTCGTGGCTGTCGCCGATCGGAACGATCCGCGGGCGGCCGTCGAATGTCAGATCGGGATAGTCCTGGCGCTGTGCGAAGGCGCCTGGACCCATGCCGTCCTTCATCGCGTCGCCGGTTGGCACCCAGGGAGCCCCGCCAGCGCCGAAACCCTGTTTGGCAGGGATATTGCCGACTTTGGACAGCTCGTCTCGCGCCACGTCTTCGGGCACATAGGTTCCACGACCATGCGGAAGCTTGAAGGTCTTCTTCTCGCCGTCGAAAATCGATTCCCTCGATTCGACAACGCCGCTTTGTTCATGCTCCAGAGGGTAACCTTCGCGGCGGCTTTCGCGGTTCAGGTAGATGACCAGTCCGATGAAGAACACGAAGAAGGCCAGGAATGTCAGTTCGGCGACGTCGAATGTCCCGACGATGTATGTGACACCTTCACTTTGCATTGTACTTTCCTCTCATTCGTAGTTGCGGCACAGGCGGCAGCCGCATCATGTCGGGAACTCGCGCAGGCCGAACGGCTGACCGGCGCTGTCCCGCAAATCGGTGGTGGTTCTGCGAGCGTGGCCGACCAACGGTCCGATCGCGGCGAGACCTGCAAGAAGCAGCAGGATTTCGATGATGTAGACGGTGCCGTATCCGGTTGCCCGTGTGGCGAGGACGGCGGAGAGGCTGCCATCGGCAGCCATCCAGGTCACAATATCGCGCAGCGCGCCGCCGAGGGCGATGCCGACGCCCGCGCAGGTGGCTTGCACGGCTCCCCACGCGCCGAGAGCGAGGCCCGCGGTTTCGCTCTTGGCGAGGTTCATGGCCTCGATAAGCGTCCCGACCGAGAACAGACCCAGCCCCAATCCGATGGCAACCGCGCCGCCGAACAGCATGGCAGGCGAGCCAAATGGCGCGGCAAAGACAACGATGAGAAATGCTGCGACGCCGGTGACCATACCCGCCCCGGCAATCCGCAATGGATCCCCGCCACGCGCCAGCGACCGGCCGGAGAGCACGAAGCCCAGCAGCGCTCCGACGGCCCAGGCTCCTGTCAATGCGGTCGTCGCACCCACAGACAGGCCGAGCACTTCTCCGCCATAGGGTTCGAGTAGCGCGTCCTGCATCGCAAATCCGGCGGCGCCAATGCCGATTGCCGTGAGCAACCTGGCGTTGCGCCCATCGCGCACGAAATCACCCCACAGTTCCCGGAAAGTCGGCGCATCGGGATCGGGCTTGGTCCGTTCGGGAGCGCGCGCTTCCTGCTTCCACAGGGCGGCGAGGTTGAGGATCATCGTCAGCACGGCGGCGCCCTGGATCACCTGGACCAGTCGCGTGGTCGAAAACTCTATCAGCAGCCCGCCGATGACAAATGCCGAGAACATCATGCCTATCAACAGCATCACGTAGAGCAGTGCGACGGCGCGTGGGCGCTTGTCTTCCGGCGCCAAATCGGTCGCGAGCGCGAGACCGGCTGTTTGCGTGATGTGGAATCCTGCACCCGTCAGCAGGAACGCGCCCGCAGCCGCGACGATACTCACCGGATAGGTGTCCGGCCGGCTCAACAGCAACAGGGCGAAGGGCATGATCGCGAGGCCACCGAATTGCAGCAGAGTGCCGAACCAGATGTAGGGAACACGCCGCCAGCCAAGTGCTGAGATGTGACGGTCGGACCTGTGCCCGATCAGCGCGCGGAATGGCGCGACCAGCAGCGGCACGGCGATAAGCAAGGCGACGACCCAGGCCGGAACGCTCAATTCGACAATCATGACCCGGTTCAGCGTACCGTTGAGCAACACCGCCGCCATGCCGACGCTGAACTGGAACAACGACAGCCGCAGCAATTGTCTCAGTGGCAGTTCGGTGCTCGCCGCATCCGCAAAGGGCAGCCAGGCAATCATCGCCTGGCTGATCTTCGGGCCGGAGGCCGGGGATGGGCGGCGCGCATTGCTCATCCGCGCTTCACCAATTCAAGAGCTTGGGATGTGTAGAAGCCGCTGGAAATCCGCTGCGTGCGGCCGATGGCCCAGCCGCGCAGTCGTGCGAGACGATCGTACAATTCCTGTTCGGAGACTGGCACGATGGCAGGCGAACGATCACTCTTGGGAAAGACCTTGCCAATCGAATGCATCGCCCCAAGCAACCTCGTGTGCGGGGCGAAAGTGAACAGGATCGATTGGGTGGCGCGCTCGCTCAATTCCTCGATTGCGTCGACGAGGTCGTCGGGAGTGTAGTGAATCAGCGAATCCATCGCGACGATATGCGCGAAGGTGCCGAGATCGGGATCCAGCATGTCGCCTGCGATCCAGCGGATGCGACCATGGCCGATGAAAGACGGCGTGCGCTGGCGCGCCACCTCGACGAGGCCGCCTGCGACGTCGACCCCGGCCACTTCCGCACCGCGGCATGCCGCGCCGATCGAGAGTGCTCCTGTTCCGCAACCGGCATCGAGCACCTGCGTTCGGCGGAGATCGCTGGGCAGCCATCCCAGCAGGGTCTTGCGCATTTCGTCGCGACCGGCCCGCACCGTGGCGCGAATGCCGCTGACTTTGGCGTCCGACGTCAGGTCGATCCACGCCTGCTTGGCGGTGCTGTCGAAGTAGTTTGCGAGCGCTTCGCGGCGTTCGGCGTAGGGGCCGGCCTGGTAGAGCGAGGGAGAGCGTGTAGCCATCATTCAAACCCCAGAAAATCGAAGATGTCGCGATCCTTCATCGGGGCCGCGGTCGATGGTTCGACACCTGCCCACAGCATGGCTGCGAGCCGGAGGTACTCGTCCTGCGCCTGCTGGACCTCGGGCGAATCCTCCATTTCGAACAGAGTGCATTTCTTGAGACGACTTCGGCGGATTGCATCGACGTCGCGGAAATGTGCGAGGCGCTGCATGCCGATCTGGTCACAGAAGCGATCGATCTCGTCGGTTTCGCGGCTGCGATTCGCGACCACACCCGCGAGCCGGACATCGTAATTCTTCGACTTCGCGCCGATCGCCGCGACGATCCTATTCATGGCGAAAATGCTGTCGAAGTCGTTGGCGGCAACCACCAGAGCGCGTTCGGCATGCTGGAGCGGTGCGGCAAACCCGCCGCACACCACGTCGCCGAGCACGTCGAAGATTACAACGTCCGTGTCTTCGAGCAGGTGATGCTGCTTGAGCAGTTTGACCGTCTGTCCGACCACATAGCCGCCGCAGCCGGTGCCCGCAGGCGGTCCGCCAGCCTCGACGCACATCACGCCATTGTAGCCTTCGAACATGTAGTCGTCGGGCCGCAGTTCTTCGCTATGGAATTCAACCGTTTCGAGTACGTCGATAACGGTCGGCATCAGCTTCTTGGTGAGCGTGAACGTGCTGTCGTGCTTGGGGTCGCAGCCGATCTGCAAGACTCTGTGACCGAGCTTCGAGAACGCGGCGGAAAGGTTTGAAGACGTTGTCGATTTCCCGATGCCGCCTTTGCCGTAGACTGCGAACACCTTCGCGCCCTTGATCTGGTCGCGCGGGTCGAGCTGGACCTGGACAGAGCCTTCGCCGTCGGGTTTGCTGAAGCCGGATTTCGGAGCGTGCAGGTTCATAGTCTCGATCCCTCGATTCTCATTCGGCGACGAAGACGCCTTCGAGGCGGTCTTCGAGCTCGTCATTGGCTTCGCGCAGTGCGGCGAGTGTCGCTTCGTCCGGTTCCCACAGCTCGCGGTCGCAGGCTTCGAGCAGGCGCCCCGCGACGCGCGCGCTGGCTTTCGGATTGAGTTCGGCGAGGCGCTGGCGCATCGCGTCGTCGAGGACGAAGGTTTCGCTGATCTTCTGGTAGACCCACGGCTTGACCTGGCCGGTTGTGGCCGACCAACCGAACGTGTTGGTTACGTGCATTTCGATATGGCGGACGCCTTCGAACCCGTGGTCGAGCATTCCTTCGAACCACTTCGGGTTGAGCGTGCGCGTGCGGGTTTCGAGATCGACCTGTTCGGAGAGCGTGCGGACCTTGGCTTTGCCGCGGGTCGCATCGAGAATGTAGACCGGTGCGTCTTCGCCCTTGGCGCGCGCCACCGAGCGGCTGACCCCGCCGAGCCCATCGACATATTGGTCGACATCGTTGATGCCGAGTTCGACGCTTTCAAGGTTCTGGTAGGTGAAATCGACGTCCTTGAGCGCGCTCTGGAGCAGGTCGCGGTGTTGCACCGGCGTACCCTTGACCCCGTAGGCAAAGCCCTTGTTGATCTCGAACGCATTGGCGAGCTCGTCCGGGTCCGCCCAGACGCCGCCTTCGATCATTTGGTTGACGTTGGCGCCATAGACACCTTCGGCGTTGGAGAAGACCCGAAGCGCGGCGGTTTCAAACTCGCAGCCATGCGCTCGTTGGTGCGCGAGGCTGTGCTTGCGGACGAAGTTTGCTTCGAGCGGTTCGTCGGCTTCGCTTGCGAGCAGCGCCGCTTCGGCCAGCATCCGGGTCTGCAGCGGCAGCAGGTCGCGGAAGATGCCCGACAAAGTCATCACCACGTCGATGCGCGGGCGACCCAGTTCTTCGAGCGGGATCAGTTCTGCACCTGCAAGCCGACCATAGCTGTCACGCCGGGGCCGCGCGCCGAGCAGCGTCATCGCTTGCGCGATCTGCACGCCCTCGGTCTTCATGTTGTCCGTGCCCCACAGCACCATCGCGATGCTTTCGGGGAAGGGTTCGCCGTTCTCGACGTGGCGCGCGATCAGTCTTTCGGCCTGGTCGCGACCCTGCATGCAGGCAAAGGCGCTGGGAATACGGAACGGGTCGAAGCCGTGGATGTTGCGCCCGGTGGGCAGGACATCGGGATTGGCGACGATATCCCCGCCCGGTGCAGGCTGGACGTAGCCGCCGTCCAAGGCGTGGATGAGCGAGCCGAGTTCGTCGCTGGCATCGAGCTTCTCGCCGAAAGCATCGCGGTTGGCATCCTCTTCGCTTGCCGCATCGAGCATCGCGTCGAGCATGTCCTCACGCTGTGTTCCCTGAGGGTTGCGCCCGAGGACATGCAAACCATGCGGGATCAGAGTTTGCTCAAGCTCATAGAGCCGACCCGAAAGGCTCTCGATCTCGCCCATTTCGATGTCGAGCGCATCGCATTGGTCGGCGATCAATTCGGCGAGGTCGGCGCGCTCATCGACATCGTCAGACATTCGCCAGCGTTCGACGCTCGCCTTCAGTTCAGCGAGATCCTTGTAGAGACCGGCCTGGGCCAGCGGCGGAGTCATGTAGCTGACGAGAGTGGCGGCCGAGCGGCGCTTGGCCAGCATTCCTTCGGTCGGGTTGTTCGCGGCGTAAAGGTAATAGTTTGGCAGGTCGCCGATCAGCCGTTCGGGCCAGCACTTGCCGGTCATCCCGGCCTGCTTGCCGGGCACGAATTCGAGCGCGCCGTGCGTGCCGAAATGCAGCACCGAATGCGCGCCGAAATCCTCGCGGATCCAACGATAGAAGGCGCTGAAGGCGTGGGTCGGAGCGAAGTTGCCTTCGAACAGCAACCGCATCGGGTCGCCCTCGTACCCGAAGGCCGGCTGCACCCCGACGAAGACATTGCCGAAATGCGCGCCGTAGATGTGGATGTGGCCGCCATCGCTCTGCGCCTTGCCGGGGGCGGGACCCCACTGCGCTTCGATTTCGGCGAGGTGCGGTTCGCGGCGGACATGCTCGTCGGCTGGAATGCGCGCTGCAACGTTCGCGTCGGCGCCGAAGCGGTCGGCATTGCCCTTGAGGATCGTGTCGCGCAGCGCATCGACGCTTTCAGGGATTTCGACCGAATAGCCTTCGTCGGCCAATCTTTGCAGGGTAGCCAACAACGATTCGTAGACAGACAGGAAGGCTGCCGTTCCGGTTGCCCCGGAATTGGGCGGAAAGTTGAACAGCACCACGGCGACCTTGCGGGACGCGCGCTCTTCGCGGCGCAGCGCGATCAGTTTTGCCACCCGCGCGGCCAACGCCTCGGCGCGTTCCGGGCAACCCTGCATCGGGCGCACCTTGTCCGAAGCCGGGCGTTCGCACCGGCGTTCGCAACCTTCGCACACCCCGCTTTCGCCTGCGCGCCCGCCGAACACGCTGGGTGCAATCGAACCGTCCAGCTCGGGCAAAGCCACCATCATGGTGGCTTCGAGCGGCAACAATCCCTGCTCGCGCTGTTGCCATTCTTCGATCGTCTGGAACTCGATCGCATGCGCTGCAAGGTAGGGCACGTCGAGGTCGCCGAGCACTTCGCGGGCGGCTTCGTTGTCGTTGTATGCAGGGCCGCCGACCAGCGAAAAGCCGGTGAGATTCACGATCGTGTCGACGGTCGGCTTGCCGCGCTCGACGAAGAACTGCTCGATCGCCGGACGCGCATCGAGGCCGCTGGCGAAAACCGGGACGACTTTCAAACCGGCCGCTTCGAAGGCTGAGATTGCGCCGTCGTAGTGCCCTGCGTCGTGACCCAGCAGGTAGGATCGCAGTAGGATCAGGCCGACCGTGCCGTTCTTCCCGCCGCCATCCTGCTTCGACGCTTTGGGTAGTATCCGCAGGCTCTCGGAAATGCGCTGACTGGCACCGGGGTGATATACGCCGGTCTCAGGATATTCGAGCGGAGCCTCGGCCTTGGTCTCGCCGCGCCGTGCCTCGCGCTCGCCTGCCGCGTAGCGGTCGATCAGCGCGCGCACCATTGCAATCACATTCTCGTCCGAACCGGCGAGCCAGTACTGCAGCGTTAGGAAATAGGCGCGCACATCCTGCGCCGTGCCGGGAATGAACTTCAGGATCTTGGGCAGGCGCCGCAGCATCTTCATCTGCCCTGCGCCCGAGCTTGCGCCCTGCTTCTTCGATCCGCGCAGCTTCTTGAGCAGCGCCAGCGGACCCTTGGCCGGGGCGTCCATGCGATAGCCACCCATCCGGGTAAGCTTCACGATCTCGCCTGCCGACATCAGGCAGACCATCGCGTCGCACTCTTCCCGCCGCGCTTCGAGTGCCGGGCGGATCGCGCGCATGTGGTCGTCGAGGAACAGCATCGTCGCAATCACGATGTCGGCCCTGGCAATGGCTTCCTTGGTGCAATCGAGTGAACCTGAGTCGCGATCCCAATCGGATGCTGCATGGAGGCTCAATGCGATGTTGTCTTTCGCCAGAACCTGATCCGCACGCTCAACCGCCCCTTTGAGGTGATTGTCCAGCGTGACGATCGCCACGCGCACCGGAGGGAGCGCGCTACCGGGCATAGTGCGCCTTGGCGTCGTAGAGCGTGTCGAGATCTATCTGCGCGCGGCCCTGCTCGGCGGCGAAGACTTCCGTGTTGCGGCGTGCCTTGCCGCGGACGAAGAACGGTATCTTCTTGAGTTCGCGCTGGGCCTCATCGGTCCACATTGCACCGTCATGCGCGGTCACCAGCGGTTCTTCGGGCGCGGGCTGTGCTTCTGAAGGTTTGCGCGGCGCATTGGCTGCGTGGTGCGACGGACCGTTCGCGTCGGAGAATTCGAAATCCTCGCGGAACATCGTAAGCAAATGCTCTTCAAGCCCCATCACCAGCGGATGGACCCAGGTGTCGAAGATCACATTCGCGCCTTCGAAACCCATTTGCGGGCTGTGGCGCGCCGGGAAGTCCTGCACATGCACCGGCGAAGAAATCACTGCGCAGGCAAGGCCTAATCGCTTGGCGATATGGCGCTCCATCTGCGTGCCAAGCACCAGTTCCGGCGCGGCGGCAGCGATGGCTTCTTCGACTTCGAGGTGATCGTCGGTGATCAGCGGTTCGACGTTGTATAGCTTCGCCGCTGCGCGCACTTCGCGGGCGAATTCGCGATTGTAGCAACCGAGCCCGCAGACTTCGAAGCCGAGCTCTTCGGAAGCGATCCGCGCAGCGGCGACTGCGTGAGTGGCATCGCCGAAAATGAAGACCCGCTTGCCGGTGAGGTATGTCGAATCGACACTGCGGCTCCACCAGGGAAGCCGGGAATGGGTGTCGCCGAGGGCAGGCGTGGGATCTGCACCTGCCAGCTCGGCGACGTCGGCTATGAAAGAGCGCGTAGCCCCCACGCCGATAGGGATTGTGCGAATGGCAGGCTGCTTGAACTGGCGTTCGAGCCAGCGAGCCGCTTCATCCGCAATCTCGGGATAAAGAACGATGTTGAAATCGGCCGCGCCGATGCGCGCGATGTCCGATGGGGTCGCGTCGAGAGGCGCAACCAGGTTTACTTCGACGCCCAGCGTGTCGAGGATCTTCCTGATCTCGACCAGGTCGTCGCGGTGGCGGAAACCGAGCGCGCAGGGGCCAAGGATGTTGGCACGCGGTGCCCGGCCTTCTCGCGGGGTGCGCACGAAATCCTTGTCCGCAAGGTGGCGGACGATCTGATAGAACGTTTCCGCAGCCCCCCAGTTTTCCTTGCGCTGGTAGCTCGGCAGTTCGAGCGGAATGGCCGGGCAGGGTAGGTCCATCGCTTCGCTAAGACCGCCGGGATCGTCCTGGATCAGCTCGGCAGTGCATGATGCGCCGACGATCATAGCCTGCGGCTTGAAACGCTCGGCCGCCTCGCGCGCCGCGTCCTGAAACAGCTGCGCGGTATCCTTGCCGAGATCGCGCGCTTCGAAGGTCGTGTAGGTGACCGGCGGGCGCTTGTTCCGGCGCTCGATCATCGTGAACAGCAGGTCGGCGTAGGTGTCACCCTGCGGCGCGTGGAGGACGTAGTGCAGTTTCTCCATCGCAGTGGCGACGCGCATTGCCCCGACATGCGGCGGTCCTTCATAGGTCCAGACGGATAGCTTCATCGCCTACACCTCCAGCACATCGCGCCGACGGAGCGGCCGCGCAAAGAGTTCGGCGAGATCGCCGGCCTGGTCGAAGCCGTGGATCGGTGAAAAGACGAGTTCGATCGCCCACTTGGTCGATAGCCCTTCGGCTTCGAGTGGATTGGCGAGGCCGAGACCGCAGACGGTAAGGTCGGGTCGGTCGGCGCGCACGCGATCGAGTTGCTTGTCGACGTGCTGGCCTTCGCTGATCCACTCGAAGCCGAAGGGCTATCGACCAAGTGGGCGATCGAACTCGTCTTTTCACCGATCCACGGCTTCGACCAGGCCGGCGATCTCGCC
>JASJDE010000117.1 GCA_030065195.1 Erythrobacter sp.
GAACGTGACAGGCACGTCAACTCGTGCCCATCGAGAGCAAGGACCGAGGCCACCGCACGACCAATCGTGCCGCTTGCCCCGGCCAGGATTATCCGATGTGCTTGCGCCCCGTCCGTCACCGCACGGGGCTTACCGCATCACCACAGGATGACATAGAGGCCGATGAAGATTGCGATCGTTATCGCAGCCAACGAATTGAACAAGGTGCTGGTAACAAAGGCGATATCGCCGAGCTTCACAGTCCGCTCCTCATCGGGCGCCTTGGTCATGCGCGATACCACCGCGGCCGCGATGATCGAGAGTACGAAAACGCCCCAGATGCGGATTATGAACGGCACGTCGGGCGCACCGAACTTCAGCAGGACATTGACCGCTAGTGATCCCAACAGCGCGGTAAATGCACCCACAGCGTTGGCCTTCTTGTCGAAGAACCCCAGCAGGAACACGACCACGATCCCCGGCGCGATGAAGCCAGTGTATTCTTGAACCGTCTGGAATCCGCTTTCGAACCCTCCAATGAAGGGCCGCGCCAGCACGAGCGCGATCAGCATCGCGGAAAACGCAGCGATCCGGCCGACCATCACATAGTGCTGCTCCGGCCGGTCCGGCCGGGCGCTGCGATAGAGGTCCATCGTGAAGATCGTCGAGATCGAGTTCATCATCGACGCGAGCGAGCTGACCACCGCTGCGATCAGCGCGGCGAACACCAGCCCGCGTAGACCCGCCGGAGCGAAAGCCATCAGCTCGCCATAGGTGCGGTCGGATTTTTCCGCGAGCGCAGCGCCGTCGAGCACACCTTGCTGAGCGAGGATTACCGCTGCGATGCCCGGCACCACCACGATGAACGGCACGAGGATTTTGAGGAAGGCGGCAAAGGCCAGACCCTTTTGCGCTTCGCCAAGGTTCTCGGCCCCAAGCGCGCGCTGGATGATGTACTGGTTGAAGCCCCAATAGCTGAAGTGAAGCACCCAAAGGCCGCCCGCCAGCGTCCAGATACCCGGCAAGTCGCTATACGCGGGATGCTCTGGCTCCAGGATCATTTCGAAGTGGCCCGGCATTTCCTGCAAAAGATAGCCAAACCCCGCGATCGCGCCGTCTGCGGGAAGCGCATCGAGCGCAAACCACGTGATCGCGAGGCCGCCCAGGACCAGAATGACGACCTGGATAATGTCGGTCAGCGCCACCGCCTTGAGCCCGCCATAGAGCGAGTAAAGCGCAGCAAAGCCGGCGAGCGCCATCATGGATGTCATCACGCTCCAACCGGTCAACGTCTGCACGGCGAGGCCGCCGAGCCAAAGAACGGTTGTCAGGTTGACTGCCGTGTAGAGCGCGACCCAGAACACGCTCATCAGGTTCTTGACGCCCGATCCATATCTCTGATCGAGGAATTGCGGCATCGTGTAGATGCGTCGCTTGAGAAAGATCGGAAGGAAGTATTTCGCAACGATGAGCAGGACGATCGCTGCCTGCCATTCATACGCGGCGATCGCGACACCGACGGCAAAGCCCTGCCCCGACTGGCCGATTATCTGTTCGGCAGAGATATTGGATGCGATCAGCGAGGCGCCGATCGCCCACCATGGGAGCGCACGCCCCGCAAGAAAGTAATCTTCGGTGTTCTTGTCGTGCCCGGCGGGCTCGCGGCTCACCGCCAGAGCAATACCAAGCAGCGCAAGCGCGTAGCCGATGATGATTACGATATCGATCGTCTCAAGCGTCATGGGATGATCCCCTCCCCTGTGCGCGACTTTGGCGCCGCGTCACTGTCCCGTTATCTCCTGCCGCTTACAAGCCGAAGCGGCCGCAACCCTGTTCACAATTTCGCCCGCGATGGTCGTTCAGAACGAACACTGCGTTCCTTCTGGAGCCTCCTCGCGCAGGATTGCGCTTATCTTCAATTCGAAAGGTGCATCAGCGGAAATTGACAACGATGTCGTTCTTGCCTCGACACATGCGCTCGTCAACACCATTTCGCGCCAACCCTTGCCTTCGGCGACCTGCATAGGGTGGGTAATGTCGTAGCTCTCGCCGCCGCTCGCGACCGTCACCTTACCTTCCGGTTTGGTGTCGACCGAGTAGACGATCCGCCAGGCGAGGTCGCTCTGCGGCCCCGTCACCACGAGCGACGAATCCGCGCCAAAAGCAATCGCCCGGGCATCTTCCTGCCGATCCTTGTCGATACCGCGCGCAATCAGGCCGCCGGCACTGCCCCGCAGATTGGGCAGGTCGACACCGCCGGCCGAAGCCGTCACACCGGCAACCAGGCGACCGTCCGAATACCAGTCGGACGCAGATCCCGCCCCGACAAAGCCGCAATCCTCATCGAGCGTGGCGAGCGAGGACGTATCGGCGAGTTGGCGGCCATAACCGAGGGGGAAGAGCGCCCCGTCCGGTCCGTTGAGCGGTTCTCCTTCGCAACGTGCGGGCCAACTGAACGAAAGGCGTCCCGTGGCTTCGCGATTTCCGAACAGTACGTCTGCGACCCCCGCGCCTTCACTACCCGGCAGCCAGGAAGCGACGAATGCATCGGCAGCATTGAGCTCGCGATTGACCCACATCGGTCGCCCGGAAAGAAACACGGCGACGGTTGGAACTCCTTCGGCATCGAATTTTCGCAAGAGCTCCAGCCCCTCCTCGTCACCAAAAACGAGGTTCTTTCGGTCTCCGGCGAATTCGGCATAAGGCTCCTCGCCGAAAACGACTACGGCAACATCGGGCTTGGCCGAAAACGAACCATCTTCGGAAAGTATCGCGCTTCCGCCGCTCGCTTCGGCCGCTTCCTTGATCCCGGCGAATATCGACGTTGCGCCAGGGAAATAGTCGTTGGTGAGTTCGCGCCCGCCCTGCCAGGTCAGCGTCCAGCCGCCCGAAGCCTGAGCGATAGAATCCGCAGCCACGCCGGCGACCAGGATCGATGCGCCCTCCTTGAGCGGCAACACCCCGTCGTTCTTGAGCAGCACCTGCGACTTGGCGACCGCTTCGCGGGCAACCGCGCGATGAGGCGCCATGCCGAGCTTGTCATATTTTCCGGCATTCGGACGCTCGGAGGGCTTCGCGGCATCCCGACCGAGCAATCCTGCGCGTTGCTTGAGCCGCAGAACTCGCGTTACCGCCTCGTCGATGCGGGCCATCGGGATCGTGCCGTCTCCAACCTGGGCTATGATGGTCTTGTGGAGCGCCACTGCATCGTCGGGCACCATGTAGATGTCGAGCCCCGCCATCAGCGACTGTGCGCAATCGCTGACGGTGCAGCCCTTCACCTGCCCATGGCCGTTCCAGTCACCAACGACGAGCCCTTCGAAGCCCATTTCCACGCGCAAAACATCGGTCAGCAGGTCCTTGTTGCCGTGCATCTTGCGACCATTGATCGAATTGAAGCTGGCCATAATCGTCTCGACACCGGCCTCGATGGCGTAGGGATACGGGACGGCGTGGACCGCCATCAGCGCATCGATATCCCCGTTGACGTCGCCCTGATCAACGCCTTGCTCGGTGCCTCCGTCGCCGAAGAAATGCTTGGCCGTGGCAATGACCCGTCCTCGTCCGAGGTAGTCATCGGCACCCTTGCGGCCCTGCAACCCCTCGACTAGCGCGGCCCCCATCCTGGCTACGATCTGCGAGTCTTCGGAATAGCTTTCATAGGTGCGGCCCCAGCGATCGTCGCGAGCAACGGCGACCGTTGGCGAGAAGTTCCAGTCGATCCCAGTCACTTCGATTTCGGTGGCTGTAGCGGCACCGATCAGCCGCACGAGATCGGGATCGCCGGTCGCGCCAAGAGCGATGTTGTGCGGAAAGATCGTTGCGCCGATAACGTTCGTATGGCCGTGCACGGCATCCGTCCCCCAAATCGTAGGGATAGCCGGTTCATCATCCGGCAACGGCGCGGTGGAGGCGTCCCACATCGCATCGGCCAGTCGCAGCCATTCGGAGGCCGGCGCGAATTCATCGCCATAGGGGCCGCCATTGCCGCCATTGAGATAGCTGCCCCAACGATAATCGCGCATTTCTTCGGGAGTGACTGAATTGATCTGCGGCTGGATAAGCTGTGCGACCTTGCGCTCCAGCGACATGCGCGAGACCAAATCGGCGATTTGCGCCTCGCCGTCTACCGCCTGAGCGACCGCGGTTTCCGGAGGACTCGCTGCGGTGTTGTAAGAAGCGCCCGCGCAACCCGAAAGCATAGCCACCACGCCCACGCCAGCCGCCATCAGTCGTGCATTGATTCGCATTTTGCCTTGCCCCTCCCAAGAGCTGAGACGTCCCGTCGATGTCATTTTGTGAACGTTCCCAATGCGCGATAAATCGCATGAGATCGACCACAAATCAAGGCTTCATGCACGCTTCAAAGCGGTCGCCAACAGGCCCGCTGCGAGAGCTGCCAGTGCGGCAAAAAACGCGAACAATGCAGCAAAACCGAAAGACGGCACGAGCATGAGCGTAAGCCAAGGCATCACCAGCGACGGCACCGTGTTGGTGAGGTTGAAAATACCCAAGTCCCGCCCGCGATTCTGCGGCTTTGGCAACACGCGCAAGGTCTGGCCTGTGTGCAGCGATAGAAAGATCGTGGCCGCAATCCCGAACACGACGAAGCTGCCGATGGCGAAGGATATCTCCGTCGCAAGCGCCATCATCACCAGACCCGCAGCGGCGACTGCCGAGCAGGCAACAAGGGGTGCCATGGGCCGATCTTGCCGATCTGACCAGCGACCGAGCCAAAGGGAAATCGGTACCGAGACGATCAGGACGAGGCTGAAGACGTTTGCCGCGGTATTCTCGTGAAAGTCCTCGACAATTGAGCGAAGCCAGAACAGCAGGAACGCGAAAAGCCCCGCCTCGGCAATCTGGACGAGGAACCGAGCGCCCCACATCCGCGCCACGATCGAGCGGGTCTGCAAGGCGGAGCCATCCGGTTCTCGGGCGGTCGCGCCCGCGGTGTCGATTGTGTGCAACAATCGCGGACGGGATTGGTTGCGTCCGAATATGAGCGCTGGAAGCACGAGCGCGCCAACAAGCGCGGCGACCGCATAGAGACGGTACTCAACGCTCACGATCCGCTCGAACGTCACCAATGAACCGGCCACCGCCCCCATGGCGGGCGCGACCGCCAAGAGCCCGCCGAGCAGGCCCTTTTGATCGTCGGGAAAACAATCGCCAGCCCAAGCGAACAGCGGGCCTAGCATCATGTTTAGGCCGATCTGCCACAACATCACCAGCACGATGAGCTCGACAAGGCTGGCGGCCTTGCCGATCGCAATCAGCAGCAGACTTGAGGTCACGAGGCCGAACAAGATCCAGCCGATGCGATTTCGGCTGCGATCGCTGAGAATTCCGAAGGCGATGTTTGCCGCACTGGCGACAATCGCGCCGTAAAAGGTAACGCGAGCCAGTGCCCCGACATCTTCGCTGCCCATCAGCGCGGTCACCTTGAGCGGTAATAGCACGGTCAGCAGCGGTACGTAGGCGATCGAACCGCCGCCCGCCGCAAGGGCGAACAGGATCATGAACCAGATCGGCTGCCTGGGAACAGGTTCTGTCGCCGGACTCACCCGGATCTCGGCGCGGGTCCGGTGGATGCCCTTTCGACCAGTTGCGCCTTGACATCGGTGACGCCGACGGGAGGTTCGGATTTGCGCGATCGGATCAACTGCTCGACCGCAGTCGAGACGGTTTCTGCGATAGGTTGATCGATCGCGGTCAAAGGCGGCTGCGAAAAACGGACGATTGGCGTGTTGTCGAACGAGATCAGCGACAGATCCCTGGGTACGTGCAGCCCCCGGTCGCGCGCCACTTCGAGAGCTGCGAGCGTCATCTGGTCGCTGCTGCCGATAATTGCGGTCAATTCTGGATCCCGATCGAGCAGCGCACGCGCGGCCTGCGTACCCGATTCGTAGCCGAAATCGCCTCGCTCGAAGAGGCCGTCGATATCGAGACCATGATCTTCCATGGCGCGCCGCCAACCGGTTATCCGCCATCCGCTCAGGCTGTATTGTCTCGGCCCGGCTATCATCCCGATACGCCTGTGCCCCAGTTCGATCAGCCGCTTGGTCGACTCATACGCAGCGTCCTCATCGCCCATGGTCAGCCGGAATCCCGGCCCCTCTTCGATCGACCCGATCCGCGCAAAGGGAATATTGCGCTGTGCCAGCAGGCGAGTGATCTGCTCGTTCTCCGAGTGCGGTGGAGTCAGGATCACACCATCGGGCTGAAGCGCCGCAACGGTCGCTCCAAGCTCGCGCTCGACATGATCGCTATGCGTATCGACCAATTCGACCATCATTCGATAGCCGTGTTTCGAGCAGGTCAGGATACCGCCCAGCAGCATCTGGTCGACCCAATCGGTGCCTTGGCGCTCACGCCAATCCTGCAAGGTGCGTTCACGATCGTTGATGGCCAGGATTATGTAGGATCGCGAGCCGCTCATGCGCTGCGCCGCCAGCGACGGAACGTATCCCAGACGGTCGATCGAAGATTGGACCCGCTCGCGCATCTGCGGGCGAACATTCGGCTCATCGTTGATGACACGGCTGACGGTCTGCAGGGAAACTCCCGCATCCTCCGCTACTTCACGGATCGTTACCGCATTACGGCGCCGCGCCATTCTTCCCTTTTACCTTCGTTCACTACTTGATGCAGGCGAGACCGGTCTCACGGTCGGAGCTGCATTGATAGACTCGGATCCAGTCGATTGCGAACTGATTGGGAACGGAGCTTTCCGCAAGTCCCCCTTCGTTGCTTTCTTCCGGCCATTTGCCGCCGATCGCCAAGTTGGCCATCACGTAGAATGGCTTGTCGAACGGGGCATTGGGATTCCCTTCCGCGAGTGAAGAATCCGAGAACCAGCGCTCGCGCGGGACGGTGAAGTGCACGCGATCATCGACGAGGAAGCGGATCAGGCCTTCGCCCCACTCTACGGAATAGATGTGGAATTCGTCGGAGGGCAAAGAGAGATCGGGCAGCGGGGACTTCTGGTCGACATGGCTGTTGTCGGGCCATTTCTCGCCGAAATGCAGCGCGCTGACTGTTCGGTTTTCACCGACATCGCCTTCGCATTCGCCACAGGTTGCGCCGATATTGACCGCTTCGAGAATGTCGATTTCGCCGGACAGAGGCCAAGTGCCATAGTGATCGTCCGCCGACATCATCCAGACGGCGGGCCACATGCCTTGCCCCGCAGGCACTCTGGCTCTCACTTCGATCCGGCCATACTTCCAAGCATGCAATCCGCGCGTGCGGATCTTGCCCGAAGTGTAGTCTCGTTCCACCTGCGGATTGGGGTTCTCGGCAATCTCCGGGGGACGATCGGGACCGGTGAAGCGCTCCTTGCGCGCTTTCAGCAGGAGGAAGCCATCCGCGACTTCGATGTTTTCGGGGCGATCCGTATAGCACTGACGTTCATTGTTGCCGCCGCCCCAGCACGATTCCTCCGGAACCCAGTTCGAGCGATCGAGTTCGGTCCCTTCGAATTCGTCCGACCAGACTAGCTCCCAGCCCCCACCATCAACGGGTGCGACGATTTCCGGTTCGGCCGTGGTCTGGTCCGTACATCCGGAGACCGCCAACGCTGCGGCCAGCACTCCTGCACCTTTCGCTCGAAGCAAGGTCCTGTCTCCCGTCGCCATTTCGACCCCACAATTCCGCAAAAGAGGGGACTTCGCCCCCCAGCAAAGCCCCCTCTTGCTTTCGCTCGCGAATCCAGTCCCCTAGAAATCGAAGCGAGCGAGGAAAGTGAAGCGTCGATCGTTGCGGAAGGCCGATCGAGTAATCCGCGTGCCATCGAAATCGACCACCTGCGATGTTCTCGTGACTTCGTCGAGCAGGTTCACGCCCTGCACGCCGAGCTTGAGGTAATCGGTCACCGAGTAGAAGATCGATGCATCGAGTTGTCCGGAGTCTTCCTGCCAGATCGGCGAGAACGGATAGATGTCGTCGCGCACCGTAATCAGGAATTCCGAACGCCAGTTGTACGCGGCACGCATCGAGAGCGGGCCTTTCTCGTAGAAGATCGTCGCGTTGACGCTATGTTCGGAAACGCCCGCCAAGGGCTGCGCCTCGACAAACGGACCCGCATTCAGCGGTTCCGTGGTCGTTGTCACTGAAGATTGACCGGCCGCGGCGAGCTGCGGGTTGGAGAAGTCACCGGCATCGACATAAGTGTAGGTCGCCGACGCGCCGAGCCCGTCGAGCGGACCTGGCAGGAAGTCGAACGTTTGCTGCCAGGCAAATTCGAAGCCCTTGAGCCAGCCATTCTGCGTGTTCGCCGGGCCGTCGACTTCCACTTCCAGAACACCAGCTGTAGCGGTCTCGAACTCCACATTGGTGAATTCGCGGTCGACAAAGCCGGACACGTCCTTGGCAAAAACAGTCGCTGTGATCGATCCCACGGCGCTGAAGTACCATTCTGCCGACAGATCGTAGTTCCACAGCTCGACAGGCAGAATGTCACGGTTGCCGGTTTGCAGTCCGAATAGCGGACCATCGATCACCTGCGTCACTTGCGTCCCGTTCAGTGCAACCAGTGCGCCAGTGCGATCGCCAAGACCGCCGCCCGAGCGGAAGAATTGCAGGTCAGGCCGTTCGATGTTTTTCGACACAGCGAAACGGAACAGCAGGCCTCCGCCGACATCGAGTTTAGCGTTGAAGCTGGGCAACCAGTTGTCGAACCTGATCTTACGGTCGTCAATCAGCACTTCGCCAGAATGGGCAGCGGCAAATTGCGCCAAACGTTCCGGCGTCAGCTCACAGAAGCCGCGCGGTTGACCCGCACCGCGAGCAATGTCGAGACCGGGCTGTTCGCACAGCGCCAGAATTTCATTCACCTGAACAACGCCATCGTTGTTCGAACTCGGGATTAGCGGCCCGTCAAACCGATCAGGGCTGGGCAGGTTGATGTCGCCAACGCTGGTGATTTCGGTTTCGACATAGCGCAGGCCAAAGTTGCCCTCGATGTTCCAGCCATTGCTGAAATCATGGCCAAAATCGACCCGGGCATAGGCTGCCTTGGTGACTTCGGTCACTTCGGAAATGTCGCCCGCACAGAATACGCCATCGACTGCGCAAGCGCGGTTACGGATGCCGTAATTGCCGAATTCGGGCGTCTGGCTAAAGGTTGCGATTTCCTGGAACTGCTCGTCGACAGTGCCCGCCAGATAGTCCTCGAGGAAATCGTCGCCACCAAAGAAGAACGCACCGCCATCGGCTACCGGTACCGGCGCCGATCCGCGCTGAAAATTATCGCCGAAGACCGGACGGAACTGCGAGAACGCGGGGAACTCATCGACATAGGCTCCGCCGGCGATCGCGAATTCCTGACCGGGAAGGCCGGTAAAGAAACGGCCCGGCTGGAAACCACCCGTCGCAGCGCAGCCCGGTCCTGCATTCCACGGTGCACAGCCGGCACGGCCCGCCCATGGTGCAGAAAGGTTGCCCCAAGTGCTGAAATTGGTGTTGCGCGTGGTGCGATCACGCTCGGCCCAGCGGGCACCGAAACGCGCGGACTTGAAGAAGCCGTCATCGCTGATGTCGTATTCGGCATCGAAACGCAGGCTGTCGAGATCGCCTTCGTTGCGCTCCGCACTATCCAGCCCGAACCAGTAATAGGTGTAGAACCCGCTAGTGAAGTAGTCAGCGGGTGAGCCTTCTGGCGCGAGGAATTGCACCTGAGGGACATTGCCGCTGGCATCGATGGAGACATCGGCCCAGGTGTTCATCGACCCAAGGATCGAATCACGCGTGAGGTCCGAGGAAATGGTCTGGGCTTCGAAATTGACCCGGAAGCGGTCGGTAACACTCCATTTTACATCGAACGAGAAATCTTGCGTGGTTGCCTCTGTGGCGCGCTGGAACCGCAGCGATTCAAGCGGAATCCCGCCGCGTCCGAAAGGCGCTGCATAGGCGTTGCCCACGCTCTGGGTCAGCGTTCCGCTCTGGAAGATGCCATTGCTGTCGTAAGTGAACGCCGATCCGCCGCGTGCAGTCGGGTTGAGCGCATTGTCATTGACCAGCGAGATCAGCGAATACTCGTCTGTTTCAAAAGTCGCTTCGGAACGCAGCCACTCGAACGTCGCGATGAAATCGCCAGTGGGGTCCTCATACTGCAGAACCGCCGACCAGGCCTCGCGTTCACGATCAAGGTTTGTCGTACGCACCCCTGCGCCCCGTGGGACAAGCACCGACCCGGCAGGCGGGAAGTTGCTCTCATCCGCCAGGGCCGGGCCGAAAAAGCCGCCGGAATTCACATCCTGGGCGCGGAAACAGCCGCCATTGAGGTCCGGATCGCGGTAGCACGGATCGGTAATCTGGCTAGCGTCGGTGCGGCTTTCCAGACGTGAGTGAGTGTATCCCAGCTGGATCCCAAGCGATCCGGCGTCGGTATCCACCGTGGTTGAACCAAGCAGCGAGAACGCCGGCGACCATTCTTCACGCAGGTCGCCGTAATTGGCCTCGATCGTGCCCGCTATCTTGGTGCCGCGCGTATCGAGCGGCTTGCGGGTCACGAGATTCACGGTACCCGAAGCACCGCCCTCGATCATGTCTGCTGTTACGTTCTTGTAGACCTCGACTCGACCCAGCAGCTCCGGCGATACATCGTTGAAGCTCAAGACGCGCCCGCCAGTGGCTGAGAAGATGTCGCGGCCGTTAAGTTGCGACCGTGCGAAAGGCAGGCCGCGAATTATCACGCCAGTCCCCTCGACCGAGAAACGATCAGGGTCGGTGGTCTTTTCGAAGCGACCGATCGTGATGCCGGGAATTCGCTGAAGGGTTTCCGCGACTGACCGATCGGGCAACGCGCCTATGTCCTCTGCGGTTACCGCATCGACGAAGGTATCCGCATCGCGCTTGATGT
>JASJDE010000118.1 GCA_030065195.1 Erythrobacter sp.
AGCATCTCGTCGACCGAGCTGACCATCTTCGAATTGATTTCGTAGGCGCGCTGCGCCTCGATCATTTCGACCAGTTCCTCGACGACATTGACGTTCGAGCTTTCGAGCATGCCCTGGCGGATCTGCCCGCGACCGTTCTGACCGGCAGCCCCGACATCGGCCGCTCCGCTGGCAGCGGTTTCGACCAGGAAATTGTCGCCGATGGCGCGCAGCCCCGCTGAATTGACGAAGCTCGCGACCTGCAACTGGCCGACTTGCACGGCGGCGGCGTCCTGCCCGGTGGTGGCACTGACAGTGCCGTCGGGAGCGATCGCAATCGATGTCGCGCCTTGCGGGATCTGGATCGGCGGGGTCACGGAATAACCCTGCGCGGTGACCAGCTGCCCCTCGGGCGAGAGTGTGAAATTGCCCGCACGGGTATAGCCGATCTGGCCGCCTCCCGGCAGTTCGACCTGGAAGAAGCCGGGGCCATCGAGTGCAATGTCGAGCGAATTGTCAGTGCGGCTCAACGTGCCCTGTGTGTCGATCCGGCTGGTGCCCTGGATCTGCACGCCGGTGCCGAGATTGAGGCCAACTGCATAGGCGGTCTGGTTGGTCGATTGCTGACCGGCGACGCGCTGCTCCTGGTACGCGAGCGTCGCAAAGTCGGCACGGTCGCGCTTGAAGCCGGTGGTGCCGATATTGGCGAGGTTGTTGGCGATCACGCGCATGCGCGCATCCTGGGCCTCGAGCCCGGTGCGGGCGACGTGAAGGGCGGAAGTGGGCATGGGAATTTCCTCCGATTGAATGAGATCAGCGCAGCGACATCAGGCTGGCGCCCGCTTCGTCGAGTTCGCCCGCAGTGCGCAGGACCTTTGCCCGCTGTTCGAAGGCGCGCTGGGCGTCGATCATCTCGACGAGCGTGGCGGCGGTTTCGACATTGGACATTTCGAGCGCGCCGCTGGTGACAGTGGCGGTGGGGTCTGGGGGAAGAACCCCACCGCCGGGCACCTTCAGGAAGCTGTCGATCCCTTTTGCAAGAGTGCTCCCTTCGGGTGAAGCCAGTTTGATTCGGTTGAGTTCTTGCGCGGGCTGATCGGGCGCGGCAGGATCGCGTGCGAGGACAGTTCCGTCCTTGCCAATACTGATCTGGAAACCGACCGGAACCGTAATCGGTCCGCCATTACCCAGCACCGGCAGGCCCTCGCCATTCTCGAGCACGCCCGAGGCTGCGACCCGCAAGTCGCCGCGGCGCGAGTAGATCTCGCCGCCATCGGGTCCCTGATAGGCGATCAGCGCTGCGCCATCGACAGCGATGTCGAGCGGCTTGCCGGTCGGATTGACCTTGGCCGCGTCCATGTCCGCACCGCGCACCGCGCCGCGCGCCACTGCGCGCGCTTCCAGGGAACCGTCGTGCAGGGTCGCCGGCGTGACCGCGAAAACCTCCTTGCGAAAGCCGGGGGTGGAGGCGTTCGCAAGGTTGTTCGCGGTCGCGCGCTGGCGATCCATCGCGGCGTTCATGCCGGTCAGCGCAGTGTAGATCAGCCGATCCATCTACTGATTACCGCTGAAGGTTGATGACGGTCTGGGAGATCGTGGTCGAGGTATCGATCGCCCGCGCGTTGGCCTGGAAATTGCGTTGCGCTGTGATGAGCGCAACCATCTCTTCGGCAAGATCGACATTCGAGCGCTCCAGCGTTCCGCTGAGGATCTGGCCGCGATTGCCGATCGCCGGGCTGTCATATTGCGGCGCGCCCGAAATACCGGTCGCGCGCCATTTGGTCTGGCCGATCGAACGCAGACCGTCGGGCGACGGGAAGGTCGCCAGCGCAATTCGGCCCACCGGATCGCTCGAGCCGTCGGCATAGGACGCAAGGATCAATCCATTGCTTTCGATCGTCACGCTCGACAGGTCGGACCCGGCACCATTTGTGGTCGGGACCAGCGCGTCGCCGGGCGTGGTGCTGGTCACCGTGCCGGTCGCATCGACCGGGAAGGCCTGCAACCGCTGGCCGCTTGCGTCTTGCAGATTTCCTGCGGCGTCGATCTGCATGTTGCCGTTGCGGGTGAAGAAGAACTCATTGGTTTCGGTGTTGCGGGTAGTGAAGAAGCCATCCCCATCGATCGACAGGTCGAGCGCGCGGCCCGTTTGCTCGATTGCGCCGAGCGAGAAATCCTGATTGATCGCCGATACGGTTGCGCCGATACCGACCGACAGGCGCGGGTCGCTGCTCGACCCGCTGGTGACGATGTCGGCAAATTGCGCGTTGCTCTTCTTGAAGCCCGCGGTCTCGGCATTGGCGATGTTGTGCGAGATCACCCGCAGATCGGTTTCGGCATTCTTGAGCCCGTTGAGCGATGTGTAGAAGGAGGTCATCGGAGAGTTCCTTTCGGGGGTTGATCAGGTGACTTGGGTGATTGCGGTTTGGGCCGCCTGAGCCGCTTGCGTGGCGGCTTCGGCAGCAGCGGTGGCCGCGTTGGTCGCCGCCTCCTGCGCTTCGATCAGCGCGTCGAGCTTGGTCGATATGTCGTTCAGCGTATCGCTCGACGCGGTCTGCGCTTCGAGCGCGGAAAATTGCGCCATCTGGGCCAGCATCTCTTCGTTGCTGGTCGGCTCAAGCGGGTCCTGCAGCGTCAGTTGCGTCGTCAGCAGGCGCAGAAAATCGCTTTGATCGAGCGTCGCAAGCTGGTTCTGCTGACGGATCGCTCCCGGTGCGTTGAGCCGGTCGATCGCGTCCTGCGCGCCCGGCGTCGTGACGGAATTGGAAGTGTCCATTATCCACTGCTCCTCAAGGTTTCGAGCATCAGTTGCTTGGCGGTGGTGAGCGCCTGGACCAGGTTCTGGTACTGGCGCGCGCTCTCCATGATCTCGATCATCTCCGCGGATTCATCGACGGGCGCTTCGTAGATATGGCCGGTCTCGTCGGCGAGCGGATGACCGGGGTCGTAGCGCTTGGTTGGCGCCGTCTGCTCGCGCACCAGCCCTTCGCTGCGCACGCTGGCGAGGCCCGACGCTTCGTCTAGTTCGCTCGCGAACACGGTTCGCAGGGGACGGTAGGCGTCCTCCTCTCGAGTCGTGACCGATCCGGCATTGGCGAGGTTCGAGGCAGCCGCGTTCATCCGCACGAGCTGGGCGGACATCGCGCGCTGGGTCGCGCCGAACAGAGTAATGGGGCGATCGCTGGACATCGTCATTCGCCCTTCAACGCGCGAGTGATGGTGTTCACTTTGCCCTGCACAAAGGCGAGCGTGGCCGAGTAGGCGACGGCGTTTTCGGTGAAGGCGACCTGTTCGCGGCTCAGTTCGACGGTGTTGCCGTCGAGCGAAGGCATGGTCGGCAGTTTGTAGACAAGGTGCGCATCGGCGCTGGCATTCGCCGTCCCGCCGTTGAGCCGAGCTTCGAGCGCGGCGCTGAAATCGATGTCGCGCGCCTTATAGCCGGGCGTGGCGGCGTTCGCGATATTGGACGCCAGCACCCCCATGCGCTGCGAACGCAATTCCAGCGCGGCGCCGTGAATGCCGAAGATCTGTTCGTTCATGGCCAATGCCCCTCGCGCAGACGTGAATCTTCAATGGCGAGAGCAATGCAGCTTGCGTGCCAAACCGCTGTATACCCCTGAAATACAAGGAGCATCCCTCGACTGCGGCGCGCGAACGGCAAGCCTTTGCCGCCGCCATGCAAGCCGCTGCCCGATTTGCGTCACCGGCTTAAGATCGCCGCCCCTGGGCCGTCTTGAGATTTGACCGAGCGCAAGGAAGGATGACGTAACGTGACCAGCACTCTCGCCCAGATGTTCGATCCGGGCGCATTGACGATTGTGCTGTCCGGTACGCTGCTCGCTACCGCCGCACGCTGCGGCTGGCAGGACTTGAAGCATGCGGCGATCGCCGTCGCTCAGCTAAGGCGCGGCTCTTTCGACGAAGACGGCAACCGGGCCGCGCTTGCGCACACCGTCCACGAAATCGAGGCCAATGGAACGCTGGGAGCCGACGCTCCGCTTCCGCCCGATCCGTCGCTCGCGAAGGTGGTCAATGCCTATCTGCGCCATTCCTCCGTCGAAGCGATGCAGAATGCGCGTCGGGCCGAACGCACCGCACGCGAAATGGAGCGAGGGGCCGCGGCCCGCACCTTCGAATATGCCGGCGAACTCGCCCCGGTCTTCGGCCTGGTCGGGACGTTGTTCGCCATGACACAGCTCGCTCCGACCGAAAACGACATGGTTCAAGCCACGATGAGCTCGATCGCAACCGCGGTGCTCTCGACATTGTACGGCGTCCTGATCGCGCACATGCTGTGTTTTCCAATCGCTCGAGCC
This sequence comes from Erythrobacter sp., assembly GCA_030065195.1. Taxonomy (GTDB): domain Bacteria; phylum Pseudomonadota; class Alphaproteobacteria; order Sphingomonadales; family Sphingomonadaceae; genus Erythrobacter. Next base: position 4,296 of record JASJDE010000118.1, read on the forward strand.
ATCGAGCGGCACGGAGAGCGCGAGGAAGCTGCACGCGAACGCCTCATCGAATGGCTCAACGCGCATCTTCGCGAATTTGGCCGATCGCGAGTGCAGCCGATCAAGGGCGCGGCGTAGGCCGAGGCGATGACCGTCCGCGATGCATCCGGCTGGCAATTGATCCTCGCAGATCTCGCCATGATCCTGTTCCTGGTCGCGATCGCAGCCCTGGCCGAGCAACCGGGCGACAAAGGTGCGAAACGCGACAATGTCGGCGACCTGCGCCGCGCGGAGGAATCGGCTTCCAATTCCGTTGCCGCCATCGATCCGGCCCAGGCGCTGTATCGGCCCGGTCGGGACATTCCGCCGATCGAGCAATGGATCGACAGCCAAGCGATCGATCCGCGCGCAACTCTCAGCGTGATTGCGTTGCATCGCGGCGAAGATCGGCAAGAAGCCTGGCAGCGCGCGCAGGCGTTGGCGGACCGTGCCCGGTCACGAGGTTTGGACGTGCGGATCGTCCTTCAAGAAGGTCGTGAGAGTGACCTCTATGCCAGCCTGGCATTCGATACGCCGCGCTGATTCCGATCGCATGTCTGGATGGGTCGGCGCGCGTCAGACCGCAATTATTCGGTTCCGGCCGCTCGACTTGGCTTCGTACAATGCGGCATCGGCCCGCGAGAGGGCACTGCGGCTGTCGGTATCTTCCGTGACTTCGGCAATACCGCCCGAGAATGTGATCTTTCCAAACGGCTTGCCGGTCTCCCGGTTCATCAGGGTCTTCCTTGCCATCACGCGGCGCACCCCGTCGAGCTTGCGCCAGGCTGCTTCCTTGCCGAGGCCGTAGAACAAGAGCACGAATTCTTCGCCGCCATGACGCGAAACGAAGCATTCGTCGTTGGCGATTTCGTTGAGAGTGCTGGCGATAGCGGTCAGGATCCGATCGCCGGCGTCGTGACCGTGGGTGTCATTGACCGACTTGAAATGATCGACATCGCAGAACGCGACACATAGCGGCTCGCCTTTGGTGCGAGCTTCGGACGCTGCCGAGGCGAATCGCCGTTCGAATGCCCGACGGTTGGGCAACTTGGTGAGGTGGTCGACGTCGGCTTCCGTCCGGGCCTTTGCGAGATTGGCGCGCAGTTCCTGCGTTTCGGCTTGGCTACGTTCCATCGCATTTTCGACTTGCTCGATGCGAGTCAGCATGGCGCGCGACAGCTGGATTACGTCAGCCATGTCGACTTGTGTCGAGGCGGGATTGCGCACTGCACGCGTTGCGTCCGCAATGGCATCGATCTGCGCACCCAGCGCTTCACGGCTGTCGCTCGTCTCATCCTGCGCAGATTTTGCCGTCTGAGTGAAGCGCATCAGCGAATATTCGAGCCGATCCATCAACTTCTCGAGTTCGCTCATGCGATCGTTGGTTCCGGGATCCAGCCGAACGATGGTGTCGAGCCAGCGCTGGTCGATGGGTTCGCCGGCGATCTCACGCTGCGCGAAAGCTTCGGCGAGCTGGGCGTTCGCTCCCGACAGCGCGCCGCACACAGCCGCCATATTTGCGCTCGTTACGGTCAGGTCATGTTTGAGAACAAATGACGATATCCGATCGAGCAACTCACGCTGCTCTTCCATCGCCCGCGAAGGGGGACGGCCGTCCGGCTTGGCATTCGGTGCGGAGGCGGATTCCCCCCTGTCACGCGGTTTGCGGCGAACAAGGCTTGGATACGGCATGGTGCGACAAAGTCCCGATTTGGTGTTTTCTGCCCTTGCCGGATAGCGCCGAAAATTAACCAGCGAACTGAGAGCCGCCTCGCGAACTTCCCCTAGTGGGCGGCCGGCGCAGATCACCATGCGCATATCGACACACCAACGGTTCGATCGATTGGCACGTGCCTTGCTTCGGCTTCCCCGACTTGGATAAGCAAAGGAGACCAACCATGCGATCATTCGTGACTTTGTTCGGCTTCGCTCCGGTGGCATTGATCATGTTCGCACCCCTTTTCTCCCCGGCCTCGGCATCCGCGAGCGCCGATTCGGCAGGATTCACCGATCCCCGCGAAATCGACCGGGTGGTCGCGAACTTCACTGGTTTCGGAATCGGACAGGTTGGCGGTGCGCGTGCACAGGCGGATCGCCGCTTGCGGCTTTCGCGCTGCAATCAACCGGTGGTCGCATCTTGGCACGGGCGTTCGAAAAGCACGGTCCGAGTGGAATGCCCCGCAGCCGATGGCTGGCGGATATTCATCGCCACCCGTCCTCAGCCAGTCGCCGCGCGGCCGGCACGCGCGGTTAAGCGCGGCGACCCGATGACCGTTGTCGTCCGGGGACGCGGTTTTGCCGTGCAACAATCGGGCGAGGCGCTTGAAAACGGCGCCATTGGCGATTGGATCGCCATTCGTACTTCGCGCAGGGTCGATCCGATCCGCGCCCGCATCGAACGCCCCGGACTCGCGATCATCCCCACGAACTGAAAATTTTCGATCCCGCTTGCTTAAAGCGGTCCCAAAACTGCCGTTCTGGTATTCAGAGAACCCCGGAGACGCACAATGCCCTCTATCGAACTGAGCAAATTGCAAGGAGCAAGCGCCCCGCGCGCTCTATCCGAGAGCGACCGCGCAGCCCTCGATGCGCGCGTTCCCACGCGCGCCGCGCCGACCGATGCCGCTGGACCGAAGCCCGGAATATCCATCGAAGTCGGCTCGGCGATCGATGCCGGCGAACCGCCGGTCGATACCGATCGCGTGGCGGAAATCCGCAAGGCGTTGCAAGATGGCAGCTATCCACTGGTGCCGACCAAGATCGCCGATGCGATGATCGCAGCGCGGGTCGGCTTCGGAATAGTCGAATGAGCGCTGTGCCCACCGATGCGCCGCGCGATGTGACCGGTAACTTGCGGCAAATGATTGCCGTGCTGGAACAGGAGCGGCAAGCGCTTGCCTCTCTCGACATCGATGCCTTGACCGTCTCGACCCGTGCCAAGGAAACGCTGTGCGATGCGCTGATGCCGATCGGGTCCGGAGAGCTCGGTGCCGAAGCACGGGAACTGGCCAGGACCGCGCAGCAATTGAACGACGTCAACCGCCGGGTTCGCAACCTCCTGGCAGCCAATGTCTCGGCACGACTGGAAGCCTTGGGCGGTGCCCGGACAACCTACGCTCCCGCCGCGTACGCCTCCGCATCGCTCTAGCCGTTAACCAAGATCCGGATTTTGGCACGCCCATTGCTTTGTGTTCGATACCGCACCCGTTGACGGCGCGGCCGACCTGTCAAGCAATCCCATGGGCACAGTGTGAGCAACCAACCTTTGATCGCAAACGGTCCCGCCGTCGGTTCGGCGGTTTCGGGCGCCGCCCGCCAGATCGCCGGAGCGCAGGGAGCCCCGCCGGTTCAGCAAGCGATCGCCGAAGCCGCGCGCCGGACTTCGATCGATTTCGACTTCCTGCTTGCCCAAGCGGAAGTCGAATCGGCGATGGACCCCAAGGCGAAAGCCCGCACTTCGAGCGCGACCGGGCTGTACCAGTTCATCGAGAGCACGTGGCTCGACACGATGCGACGCCACGGCCCGCGCTTTGGCCTCGGCGAAGTGGCCGCGCAGATCGGGGCGAACCGCAGCGGCGCCTCCTACGTTGCGGATCCCGTCCAGCGACAGGCCATACTCGCACTTCGCAGCGACCCGAAAATCGCCTCGCTGATGGCCGCAGGTCTTGCCGAAGACAATCGCTCGCATTTGATGCCGATCCTCGGACGGCAGCCGGATCACGGCGAATTGTACCTGGCGCACTTCCTCGGCGCAGGCGGAGCGGGGCGATTCCTTTCCGAACTGTCCCGCAATCCCGATCAAAGCGCCGAAGCGCTGTTCCGCCGTCCGGCGGCGGCCAATCGCGGCATCTTCTACGGGCCTGGCGGCGCTCCGCGCACGCTGGCGCAAGTGATGAACGTGATCGACGGGAAGATGAACCGCGCCCTCTCGCGCGCCGAAGATGCGGGCATGGGCCGCCATGCGCAAACGCCTGCCGAACTCTCGCGATATCCCGGCCGGTCGTTCACTCCGCCCCCCTACATCATTGCCGACGAAGCCGTGTTCGAGCCCTCGAGCCCCCCGGCCATTACCGGCGCTCGCCGGGCCAGCACCTTCCCGCACTCTTCGTTCGCCGCTGCTCCATCCATCGGGTCCGACGCCGCTACGGCCCGACCGATCTCGATGGCGAACCTGCTGCGATCGACGATCGGCGACGGTTCCGAGAGCTCGCTCAGCGCCGAGGGAAGCGCCCAGGTGAAACGCGCCTATGACCGGCTGAAAGCGCTCGGACTGTGACCGTCGCAACCCTGACGGAAAATTGGCGCGGCATCCCCGCCGCCATGGCGCTGCCGATCGGCATATTTGCGCTGTTTACGTTGATGGTGCTGCCGATCCCGACGGTGATGCTGGACATCTTCTTCGTGCTCAACATCGCCATAACCGTCGCGGTGCTGATGGTGGCTCTGAACGTGCGCCAACCGCTCGAATTCTCCGCCTTTCCGAGCGTACTGTTGTTCGCAACCCTGCTTCGACTGGCGCTGAACGTCGCTTCGACCCGCGTGGTGTTGGTCAACGGCCACGAAGGCGGGAATGCGGCGGGCGAGATCATCGAAAGCTTCGGCCAGTTCCTGGTCGGCGGCAATTTCGCGGTCGGCCTGTTCGTGTTTGCGATCCTCCTGATCATCAACATGATCGTGATAACCAAGGGGGCCGGGCGCGTGTCGGAGGTCTCCGCGCGGTTCGTGCTCGACGCCCTGCCGGGAAAGCAGATGGCGATCGATGCCGACATCGCCGCTGGCCTGATCACCGCCGAGGAAGCGCGCGAGCGGCGGTCGCAAGTCACGGTCGAAGCCGACTTCTACGGTTCGATGGACGGTGCATCGAAATTTGTGAAGGGCGATGCCATTGCGGCACTGCTGATACTCGCTGTCAATGTGATAGCCGGTTTGGCGCTGGGCATGATCAGCCATGGTCTGTCCGCCGCCGAAGCGGGCGAATTGTACATAACGCTGGCCGTCGGCGATGCGCTGGTGGCGCAAGTCCCCGCGCTCTTGTTGTCGATCGCTGCCGCCGCCATCGTGACACGCGTTGCCGACAAGCGGGACCTTACCGGACAAATCGGAGGGCAATTCGCGGACCCGCGCGGCTGGCTTCCGGTCGCATTGATCCTCACCGGAATCGGGATGGTTCCGGCAATGCCGCAGATCATCTTTTTCCCGGCTGCGGCAATTGCCGGGGCGATCTGGTGGATGCTTCGCCAGCGCGCTGCGGCCCCTGTCGAAGAGCCGGCGGAGGAAGAAGAGGTTTCGCCCGACAGGATCGAACTCGCCGATGTCTCGGACCAGACGTTGGTGACGATCGAACTCGGCTACGGTCTCGTCCACCTCGTCGACAAGGCCAAGGGCGCGCCGTTGCTTACGCGGATCACCGGCATCCGAAAACAATTGAGCCGCGATCTCGGGTTTGTCCTGCCGCAATTCCGCATCCGGGATTCGTTGGACAGAGGCGCGCAGGACTACGCGGTGATCGTGGGCGGCGTAACACTCGCCGGCGGATCGGTTCGTCCGGGAAAATTGCTCGCCATTGACGCAGGCGATGTCCGCACCGGCCACGGCCTAACCGGCGAAGCGACCCGCGATCCGAGCTTCGACTGTCCCGCCTTGTGGATCGATCCCGGCGCGCGCGACCATGCCGTTGCCGAAGGCTTCATGGCGGTCGATCCCAGCACAGTCATCGCCACCCACGCCAATCAGGCGCTGCTCGCGCAAGGCGACCAGTTGCTAGGCCCGGAAGAAGTGCGCGAACTGCTCGACGCATTGAAGGACCGCGCCCCGGCGCTGGTCGAAGCGGTCCATCCCGAACCGCTCTCGCTCGCCGCGATGACCCGCATCTTTCGCGCGCTGATCGCCGACGGAATCGGCCTGTCGCACCCGCAGCCGATCTTCACCAGCCTCGCGCTGGCGCTGCAGAAAACCCAGGAATTCGACGCGCTGATCGATGCGGTGCGCGCCGATCACGGGGCGAAGCTCGTGGCTCGAATCTGCGCGCCGGGCGAAACGCTCAAGGTTGCGACACTCGATGCCGGGCTCGAATCCTCGATTCTCGGCGGAATGGCGGACCCGGCCACCGGCCAGCCGCTGATCGAACCTGATTGTGGGGCGATGATTGCGCGCCGGATCAACGAATTCGTCGAAGCGGCAGGCGGCCCGATCGCGCTGATCGTCC
>JASJDE010000010.1 GCA_030065195.1 Erythrobacter sp.
ATGGCCGACAAGCACAATTACATGCACCAGTTCAGCGTCGACACCGACGAGGATATCGCGCGCACGCTCGCCATGTTCGGCGGCTTTACCGAAGGGCTGCAGCTGTTCGCCAGCTTCGCGATGCTGATGAACTTCCCGCGCTTCAACAAGATGAAGGGCATGGGCCAGATCGTCAGCTGGTCGGTCCGCGACGAGACGCTTCACTGCGAAGGCATCATCAAGATGTTCCACACCTTCTGCGAAGAGCGCGACTGCCTGACCAAGGCGGTGAAGGAAGACATCATCGACATCTGTCAGAAGACCGTGCGTTTGGAAGACGCCTTCATCGATCTCGCCTTCGAGATGGGTCCGGTCAACGGGATGGAGGCCGACGATATCAAGCGCTACATCCGCTACATCGCCGATTGGCGGCTTAAGCAACTTGGCCTGCCGCCCGCCTATATGGTCAAGGATCACCCACTTCCGTGGTTGACCCCGCTGCTCAACGGTGTCGAGCACGCCAACTTCTTCGAGACCCGTGCAACCGAATATTCCAAGGGCGCGACGACCGGTGATTGGAAGCAGGTGTGGTCGAGTTTCGACAAGCGTCAGAAGGCTAAGGCGGTCAACGAGGATGGCGCGCAAGAAGGCGGCCCGGATATGTTTGGCGAAAGCGCGGTGCAAGCGGCGGAGTGAGACAAGCCCATATCCATGTCGCAGGGTCTCGATAAGATTGTGGCTATGGGGCCGCCTAAAGAGGCGGCTCTTTACTTTGATCGAGTATGCCCTTTAGATCTTGGCACTTCCCTGTTCCATTCTCAAAGCAATACCGATAGCGGATATATTCCGTTTGACGACGCTAGGTTTGATGAGAGTGTGGTGAAGAGTTTGCTTGGGTCCGATGGGCCGGCAATCTACACCAGCTTGGTCAATGCCAATTTCATCTACCAGATCGCGAATAAGCTTTCCTCACCTGCTAGTCGTAAGAGCTTTCGAGAGAACTCATACGCTAGAGAATTCGCCAAATTTATGAATGAAAAACTCGGCGTTGATCTCGACAAGCTGGCGGATGATATCGAATCCGGACAGTTCGACGTCGAACCATTGCTGAAAGCGACCGCGACAGCTTCGATCAAAGTGATGGATGATCATGGCTTTGGCAACGTCCCCATTTGGAATCTGTTCTCCAACGAAGAATTGGATGACGCCAAGGCAAATGATTCTCAACGGTTCTACGCATCACTTGCGGGATTGGAACTCATTGATCCCGAGAAGACCTCGTGGAAGCAGGTTGTCGAATTTCGTGAAGACCAACTCGCGAGAAACGCGTTGCGTGACCTCCGTCTCTTTTTCCAAGAAAATTTTGATGGGAAAAGCAAAGCTTATATCGAAGATTCTCTGGCGCAAAAGATAGAGAGGTACGAAGAGGCAAGAAAGCTCTGGGGCTTCGAAACGGCACAACGCAGTTTATCTGTCCTGTTCAATGAAAAATCAGTCATTGCTAGTTCCGTTGGCTCAATCGCGGCCCACACGGTTGGAGGGTCCTTACTTGCTGCTGCTGGCGTCGGTGGAGTCATAGCGCTTGGCGGCGTGGCTCTCGAACTTGGTCGGGTTTATATTGATCAGAGAAGAGCTCGTATCAAAAGCCCCGTCAGGTATTTGTCGAACCTGAAGAGTCTCAATAATGGATAATCAACAACCTCTCACGAATTGATCGCTGAGGGCGTTTCTTCTTATACATTCTCCAGCGTCACTCTCTTCCGGCTCCGATGCCGCAATGGCAGCGAAGCAGCGCATTGATTTGGCCAAGCAAACCGCGCCGTGCTTGGCTCATCTAACCTCGGCCGTTGGTGCATTCGCAGCCAAGCCTACAATCTATTATGTGAGCGGACGAGGAGGGAAGCTTGCTTGCATACGTCCCAAACCATGAGTGCGACGATTTGGTCATACCTTTCGGCTACTTCCCATCGGCCAAACAACAGGGACAACCACCATGCCAAACCGCCCACTCCTCCCTATGAGGTTCGCGCTCGCTAACAGCCCCCACTGACGCGTCCTTCCAAGGTTTGCGGCCTGCCCCCGTGCTAGACCCTCGCTTCCGACAGCGATCGCGAGGCCCTAGACCATGACCAGCCCCTCCCAAGCCGCCAGGAATTTGGCCTTCGACTATCGCGCCGAAGCCCGCAATCAGCGCGCCAAGGCCGCTGAAATGGCCGCCGACCATCTCTACGAATTCTCGCGCAAGTTTCCGGGCAACTATGGTCAGGAACTGAGGGACATTCTCGACAATCTCGACGACCCGGCCTCGGCGGCGAAGGCGCGGGACCTGTCGCAAAGAATGCGAGCGGCGTTTCCGCAGATGACGCGGGACGCCTGGCGCGCTCTCGGAACAGACTGGGATTGGGAAGAGATGGATGCGCTCCGCATGGATCTGTTCCGTCTTGAGGCGCATATCGGCTCGCTGCGAAGGCTCGCCAACCATCTCGAAGCGGCGGTGGACCTCGACAAAGGCTACGACGCGATGATGGATATGGCCGACTACTATGTGGAGCTTGGGCAGTAAGGGCCCGGCCCGCCTTCCCGTTCAACCCATGCGCGCTTCTAGGATGCGAGAGAGGATATCATGACCACGATCTCCGAAGGTTTCAGGAACACTGGCTTCCGGCACCGCGCCAACGCTTACAAAGAGCGCGCCGAGGCCTCCAAACTGGGCGCAGACCTGTACGATTTCTCGCGGACATTCCCCGGCGACTATGGGCAGGAATTGCGCGATATCTTCAATCATCTCGATGACGCGGCCATGGCGAGCAAGGCGAGAAAACTGTCGGACAACATGCGCGAAGCCTTTGCGCGGATGGCAAGCGACGCCTGGACCGCGCTCGGTCCAAACCCGGACGCGGCGGCGATTGAAGAGTTCGGGCGACATCTGGCCGAACTCCAAGAGCGTATCGATATGCTGCGCGAGCTGGCCGGCCGTCTCGAAGCGGCAGCGGCACTCGACAAGGCCTCCGATGCAATGATGGAAGTGGCCGACGCCTTCGTCGAAATGGGGCAATGAGGCCGGACCCCGGCATGATCGGGTAGGCTGCCAGGCGTTCGATCCCGTCGAGAAGCAGCAACAACCCGCCCCGTAGAAGCGGGATGAAAGTGGATTGGTCATACATTCCTGTTATCTCTTCGGATCAGATCAACAGGGGATCACCACAATGCGAAAGCGTTCACTGCTCCTTGCGCTGAGCCTCGCGCTCACCGCTGCGCCGCTTGCGCCCGCCCTCGCGCAGGACTCCGACGAGCCCGATCCGATCGTCGAGCTTCCCGCCGAAGACGAGGCGATGAACGCAGCCAAGGCGGAGGCCAACGCGACGCTCGACGAGTGGCTCGACGTGCTCGCCGACCCGCCGCTGGGCACGCGCGATATCGCGTTCAAGTTCCCGCTCGACGGGTGGGAGCATATCTGGGTCGACAATGTCCGGCGCGATGGCGACTTCCTGGAGGGGCAGCTCGCCAACTCGCCGCATTCCGAAGGCTACCGCTTTCGCGACTTCGTAATCGTACCGCTGATCGAAGTCTCCGACTGGTCCTATCGCGACAGCGACGGCTTCATGCACGGCCACCGCACCACCCGCGTGCTGTTCAGCGAGCTGGACCCGGAGGTCGTGGCCGAGATCAAGCGCGATTTCGGCTGGGAGTAGCGCATAGCGAGGCCTGGCGGGTGCAGCGTCCGGCGCGCGCTCCGCTTTCCTACACCCCCAGCGGCGCGGTAGGTTGCCGACTGTGGCCTGCTCTCCGGTAACCCGCTCTTTCGCCTCGCTCGATGCGTCCTTTTCGGCGCTTTCGGTACGGGCCGGTTTTGTTGCCCAGGACCGTGTAACATGCGGTCCATGTCTCACCGAAAGCTTGCATTCGGCAGCGCCCCGCGCGCGCGGCGGGTCGCTCGGCGGGGCGTCAGCCGCCGGCGACGCCGGCGAGCAGGAAGCGCGAGTACCAGACATGCGGTCGCAGCATCGCCTTCCAGCCCGACTCCCCGATACTGCCGACCCACGATCCGAACAGCAGGCGCGTTCCGCCGTCCAGCGGCTCCACGGCAAACCAGCTCGCCGTGCCGGTCCCTTTGGACTCGAGAAGCGCTTCGCCATCGCGTCGCTCAACCACCTTCCAGACGGCAATCCCGTCCGCCTCGCCGCGCGCAACCGCGCGGGCATCCGCGTCCGAAGCGCCGCGCCCGATCAGGCCGAGCACGACCCGTTCGGGCCGGAACGCCGCGCTGCGATAGAACCGCTCGATGAAGTCGGGCAGCGAGACTTCGCCCGGCACGTCGCGGGAGAAGCAGTCGCGATAGTCGGCCGGTCCGCCGAACTGGGCGAGCAGGCTGCCATCGGGCACTGCGCGGGCGATCACCTTGGCCATGGAGCACGCATAGGCCACCCGCACCCTTGCTCGCCAGCCCTCGCGTCCCCTAAACCCCTGGCCAGAGTGCGGGACGCGCGACAGTCGCAAGCCTGCGGACAAGCGCAACACTGGGAGGAAGCGCGCGCATGGGCGAGTTGATCGGACAGGCAACCACGGTCGAAGGATTCGGCGAAATCATGGGCATCGCCGCTGCGGGCGAACGGCCCAACTTTCGTCCCTACGAACCGTTGCCCGAAGGCTCGCCGCGCGACGTCTTCATCACCAGCTGGGCCAAGAGCGGCACGACCATGACGCAGCAGATGTTCCACCAGCTGCGCACCGGTGCCGCGGGCGGGGACATGGACTTTGACGATATCAGCCGCGTCGTCCCGTGGGAGGACACCGCCTACCTGCTCGATTTCGACATGACCGCGGTGCAGCGTGCTGCGCCGCGCGGCTTCAAATCGCATCGCGACCACGAGCGGTTGCCTGCCGGACAGCGCTATGTCGTGACTTTGCGCGATCCGAAGGAATGCTACGTCTCCTTCTATCGCTTCTTCAACGGATGGCATCTCAAGCGCGACTCCGTTTCGATGGAGGCGTTCATGCCGCTGTTCATGGGCGGCGGACCGGGAGGCTGCGACTATTTCACCCATCTGCTGAGCTGGTACGCGCGGCGGCACGAGGCCGATACACTGCTGATGAATTACCGCTGGATGGTGAAGAACAAGCCCGAGGCCATCCGGCGCCTCGCGGCTTTCTGCGAGATCGAGCTGACCGACGCGATCGAAGCGCTGGTCCTGGAAAGGACGTCGCGCGCGTTCATGGTCGAATACAAGGACCGCTTCGACGACGGGATGATCTGCGCAATTCTCGAGGAGAAGTGCGGTATCCCGGCCAACAGCGATTCGAGCAAGGTTCAGGCGGCGGGCAGCAAGGCCGATGCGCTGCCGCAATCGGTTGGCGACGCGATCGACGCAATGTGGGCCGAGCGTATTGCGCCCAATACGGGTCACCGAGACTACGCTTCGCTGGCCAGCGAGATCGAGGAACTCGGGAAAGGTTAGGGCATTCGCGCACCGCAGGGCGCCCTTTTTGACTCACGTCAATTCCCGCGGGGCGACTCCCGCCTAAGGTTGATTTGTCAACTTCAGGGGAGAACGCCTCACATGTCCCAGCACACGCCCAACGAACTCACCACGGTCTTCAAGCGCGACCGCGAATTGATCACGCGACTGAAAGCCGAAAATGCGCATTTCGCTCGGCGGGCCGACGAATATCACGAGGTTAACCGGCAGGTGCACCGGATCGAAGCCGAGACCGAAGCTGCAAGCGACGAGCGCACCGAGCAGCTCAAGAAGCAGCGGCTCGCATTGCTCGACGAGATTTCCGCCATCGTCACAAGGGCACGCGCCGACGCGGCCTGATGTGAAAACCCATAGGGCTGCGGCCGTGGTATCCCACAAGCCACGGTGGCAGCCCGACCTTGCGTTTCCGATCCCCGCTTCAGCCGAAGAACTTTGGTTGCTTCGGGGGGGAGATGTGTCGAATTCGGCCCGCCACCTCGCCGGGAATCAACACCAGGCCACTTTCGGCCCGCCCCACCGTTCGGCGAGACCTTCCGCGATCAGCGTCTCCCCCAGGCTCATGCCATCGCGCATCACGACACGTAGCTTGCGCCCGAAACGATCGACATCGCGCCCATCGCTGGCCGGAGACAGGGTAAATGCTCCCGCGTTGAGCAGCGCCTGAATCCGTACCATAGCTCGGCGTCCAATTGCGGCTTCGCGCTCGCAACCGGGGCGTGAGACCTCAGGAGTGTCGATATCGGCGATGCGGATCTTCGACCCGCGATACCAGATCGTGTCGCCATCGACGACGCAGGTGATCCGGTGGGATCCGGAGCAGATCGGGAAATGGGCGCGCTCGATATCGCGATGAGGCTTCTCGGCCATTGTCGGCGACATGCACGGGGCCGCCAAGAACAATACAATTGCCACAATCCGCATCGAGCGAATCTGGCACGCTTAACCGCCAATGTCGGCTCGGGGAAAGCCCTAGACGAAACCACGTAACAGCATCCGCGAATACCACCTGTGGAACGGCAAGAGCGCCTTGACAACGGTGCGGTCCGGCTCGCCCACCCAGCTTCCGAACAACAAATCGGTCTTGTCCGCCTGTTTTCGAACGCAGAGCCAGCTTGCGGTTGAGCCGCGGAAATCCTGCAAAAGAATCTCGTCCTGCCGCCGATCGACCACATTCCAAGCGGCGAACTGCCCTGTTTCGCCACGGGCCACCGCTTTCGCATCCGTGTCGTCCGCTCCTTTTCCGATCAGTCCAAGCAGGATCCGTTCGGGGCGAAAGGCCGGGCTGGAATAGAACCTCTCGATGAGCTGTTCGAGAGAAACCGCTTCGCCGGCTTGGCGCCGAAAGCAATCGCGATAAGCGGCGGGCGATCCGAATTCAGCCAGCAAACTGCCCTCGGGAACGGGAACTGCATCCACTTTCATCATATCTAAGATATATCGTAAAAAGAGGTTTCGAGGCAAGGCCTTTCGCGCTTGCGACCCAACGACTCTTGCGTATTCTCGATGTAATACACCTCCAAGGAGATGCCGATGTCTGGCGCGCTTGCTCTGATGCTCGTCCAGGTTGCCCCCGACGCCGTACAGCCGCAACCGATACCGCCGATTGAATCGGCGCGCGAGCAGATTGCCGAACTTGATGCCAAGCTGTTTTGGGCTGCGTTCGAAGGGTGCCAACCTCACCAGCTTCGCGGCATGCTGACCGAAGATTTTCGCATGCTACACGACCTGGCCGGCCAGCCCGTTTCGTCGCGCGCGGCGTTTATCGCCGGCTTCGAACAGCAATGCGCGGCGCGGGCCGAGGGAGGAGCAAATCAGGGCTACAAGAACCGCCGCTTGCTTGTGCCCGGCACCCGGTCGGTCACGCCGCTTGGCCAGTGGGGCGTTCTCGAACGCGGCTATCATACCTTCCATGAATGGCATGGAGACGACGCGGGATGGGTCCAGACCGGCGGCGCACGTTACATTCATGTGTGGCAATGGATCGACCGCGAAGGCCGGTTTCGACTCCAGGAAAGCATCAGCGTCGATCACGGGTCGGCCATACCTTATCCGCCAGTAGGTCAAACCGACGATTAATCGCGCTTTTACCGATATTTGGGATGAACTTCCACGATAGTCGTACGAGGAGGGTGCCGCCATGTTTGGCAAGGTGTTTTTTGGAGGCTCGGTGGTCGTGCTGGGCGTGATGTATTCGGCCGGGATGCTCGGCGATGGCCCAAGCGGCGACAGCGGGGCGGACCTGCCAAAGGAAGCCGTCGATGGCTGGGGGTCCTATTGCACCCAACAATTCGATAAGCTGGTTGCGATTGCAGAAGACCACCAACTGCCCAACGGCCAAATGAGGGAACCCAGTTTCTCGACTGGCATTCGCGTTGCGAAGATTTTCAAGAACGTGGAAAGCGCGGGATGCGATATCAACCGAGCGCCGCCCGCGGTGCGTGCCAATCTCGGCATGACCTCCGGCCTGCAAAGCGGCGATTGGGCTGGCGACGAAGTGGGCGACTGGGGTGGCTAGGCCTGCCTCACTCGCGCCTTGGATTTGAGACAATATGGCTCCCATGGGACACAGGGGAGCCGCCATGACAACTCCTTCGCAAGAGGCGTACAACCAATCCTACGCAAACCGTGCCGACAGTCTTGAGGCACGCGCCAGGGCTGTCAGATCGGCCATCGAACTGATGGGGGCAGGCAGTAGTCTCGATCTCCAGTTCATTACCGCTTTGCGCGAGATCGTGGACCTGACCGACCCGTTTGAATTGGCCGATAAGGTTGCCGAACTGCGCCAGGCATTCAAGGATGCCTACAGTGAGGCCTACTTCCGCATCATTCGCTTGATCGAATCCACCGACGACCCCGAGAGGCAGGAGCAGTTCCGGGAGCGGTTCTACGTTTGGAAACGCAACTTCGAGGCGCTGCTCGATTGCCTCTACGAATTCGACAAAGCGGCGCATTACCAGATCGCCGCCGAGCTGATGCTGCGGAGCGCGCAAACGCTGGAGCAAGCCGGGCATTGATCCCGCCGATGCGCGTTCGCGGATCCGCCCCGTGATGTGGCTGAGCTATTCCCAACCCCAGGCGGGCGGAGGTGCTTCTACGGCATTGCTAAGGTCGAACTCGACGCGGAAGTTTCGATCCTCTGGAGCGCCGTCTTCGGACGTACGCCGGAGCTGGTACGCGAATTTGCCGTTATCGGCTCCTGCTGGATCGACTTCGATCGACCATGTGTTGGTAATCGAGGCGGACAGGTCCTCACGCTGGAACAGTGCAACGCTCTCTTCGTCGACCGGGAAGGATTGCGCTCGGCCGGTGCCTTCCTCCGCAGTGTCGCCCCCGTACATGGTGACGGAGTCGGGTTCGCCGTCCTCATGTCGATGATCGTGCTTAAGTCTCAGCCCACCCGCGTCATTTCGAGTGATCAGCCAGGTTCGGGAGCGGTCCCAACCGCTGTCGGTAGCCACATGAAAGGGGATCGCAATGCGAGCGTCGCTGCACTCGCTCACATGCATCCGCATTTCTGCAGTCGCGAAGTCGGCATCAACATCGTCATTGCTGACTAGTCGCCCGGCGTAGGCTTTTCCGCAGTGGCTGCTGAGCGCGGACCAGAACTGGTCCTGTGGGCTGGCCGGATCTGTGGCCGGGTCGGGTTCGGTCGCGGCACAGGCAGCGAGCAATCCAAAGCACAGGACGGGTGCGAACTTAGGAGTCTTGGTAGCGGGCATAAAGCTCCCTACCAGCAAGTGAAGATGCGGGGAACCAGCGGTCAGCGCGACCCGATCCCGAAATCCATCGAATCGACCCGCGCGGCGTCGTGCTTCGCGGTCTCTACGGCCTCGCGCGTCTCGCTTGCTGATCGCGCCATATCTGCATCGTCCATTTCGTCCATAACCTTGGCGGTATCAAAGAATTGGATGCCTTTGGTGATGCGTCCGTCTTCGCCGAACTCCCACAGGTCGAACAACTCCAATTCGAACGGCTCCCCGCCCTTGAAGCGCATAACGACGCGCCAATGCACGGCTGCGCGGTCTTCCTCGACCGTCGCGGATTCCATTCGCCGATCCAGCATATCGAGCTTCTGGAACAGGTCTTGCGCAACGTCTTCGGGTTTGTCGCTCCGGCCACCCGGCAAGGTGCTTACAATGCTCCCATCGCCGACATAACGAAACTCCGCGTGTGGTGCGAGGACGTTGGGAAACTGGGACAGGTCGCCGGTTGCGCGCCCCCTATACAAGGTCTCGATCCTGGCGAGCATGTCGTCGCGATTCATGGGGCCCTCCTTATTCCTCCGAGTCGATCACCCGTCAGGGTATCACGAATACGAACGCTTGGTTGGGCTTTTGACTCACATCAAAGACCGGCTTCGCTCCGGCCCGTAGCCATTTCCCACATTCGACGGGAGATCTTGCCTATGTCAGCCCACACACCGCACCAGTTGCACGACGAGTTTCCGCACGACGCAGAGGCTCTGCATCGGCTCAAGCTCGGCGATGCGCATTTCTGTAACTTGGCCGGGCGCTACCACGCGGTCAATCGAGCCATCCATCGGATCGAGGCGCACGTCGAACCTTGCAGCGACAGCCATCAGGAGCGGCTGAAGAAGCAGCGCTTGAGCCTTCTGGATGAGATAGCTGCGATGTTGGAAAAAGCCGAAGAGGGAGCAGTTCATGCGTAGCCGAACGCTCGGGATTCGCCGCGCTTCTCCTTTCGCGGCCCTTTCACGCCGCAAACGCTTTCGGCGAGCCGGAATTGCAGCGATCGGGGCGGCGATTGCTGCTCGGCGGAGTGCGAAGTTGGCACGGGCGATCGCCCGACAGATGCGCTGAAACGCCGCTCGGCCCTATCGCCTATGCACCGATGGGCCGTTGTTTCCGTGCCTTGGATGGGGGATCGAAGCGCGGAAATTCGAGAGTGACGCAAGAGGCGATGCGTCACTCTCTCCCAGCATACTTTGCAATGTCTTGAGAGGTCCCAAAATGGAGAAAGCCAGAATTCCTTCCGCCGCAATCCTTGCGCTTGCGCTCGCCGCCTGCACCGGGGAAGCGGAAGAAACGAGCTATGAAGTCGGCGCAACCGACGAAAGTGGCGGAGAACTGATCGCGCGCGATCCCGATCCCGAAGAGGTTCAGGTCGATTTGCCCGAAACCGCGATGACCCCGACCGCTCCCGAAGGTGTGGAGACCGATGGAAAGGTCGAAACCGAAGACTAGGATCGGCTGAGCCGGACTATCGCCAGCGGGATCAAGCCGAAGGCAACCTGGCCGAGGAAACCGTAGACGCCTGGTGGTGCTGCGATTCCGGCCAGCCATTCTTGTGCGATCTCGATTGGCGCTCCAGGTGAGAGGAATCCGACGAGGACCAATTCTGCGGCCATGAGCAGGGCGAAGGCGAGGCCGCCCATGATTGCCGCTTGCGAAGTCGACGCGATCGCTAAGCGCCCGACTAACCAGCTCGCCGTCGCGAAGCTGGCGAGCAGCATGACCGGCAATTCGATCAGGATGAACAATGTCTCGCCAAGTGCCGCAGCACCCCAGAGCATGCGAATGGTGCCCAACAAGGAACCGAATCCGAAAACGATGGCGAAATAGGCTGAGCCGGCTGCGATGGAGGCCGACCGTGGTTTCATTGCCCCATACACCAGTCCTTGGACTCGGTTCCCCAACCGCTTTCGGCTGCAAGTCCGCGTTCGATCATCGTTTCGGCGAGGTATTCGCGTTTGCCATCGGCGCCTGCGCGGCGGACTGCGCGCAATTCGCGGCCATACCGGTCATAAGGTGGGGCGTCCGCTCCGTTCCATTCAAACGCACCGTTACCGAGCCATGCGTGCAGGGCATCGCGGGCCAGGATCGCCGCTTCGCTTTCCGCGTTGCAGGCCCCATCGAGTTCGGGAGCGTCGTAGCCGGTCAAACGGATCCGACGCCTGTCGTTTCCGTATCCGATGATCAGTGTGTCGCCATCGACTACGCAGCCGACAGCGCCCGCTCCGCTCGCGCCGCAAATGGCGAATTCGCGATCGACCCGGACCCAGCCTTGTTCTTCCATCACCGGACGCACCCCGAACCACCATGCTGCCATCACTATCAGCAGCAGAGCCGGAACGCGCCACAATACCCACCAGGTGAGCAGCCGGTCGCGGCGGCGCCTGCGTCCGAATGGCACCACATTGGATCGGCGTTTGAGCATGCTGCCACAGTAGCAGCGCCGCGCGCGCGCCGCCATGCGAACCGGGTGGCATCAACGAAAAAGGCCGCCGGAATCGCTTCCGGCGGCCTCGAATTCCAAGCCTTGCGAGCGCGAGCTCGCAGTCCATTCAAGCCAAATCAGGCCTCGATCGGCTCAAGCGACCCGGTGCCATTCGGCGTCTCGATCGTCAGGCAGGTGCCGGCATCGACATAGGTCCAGGCGTTGCCCTGATAGTCGACCACGCTTGTGCCCGCGCAGCTGGTGCCGGGGCCTGCGGCACAGTCGTTTTCGCCGGCTTTGGAAACGCCGTAGCACTTTTCCTTTTCGCCGCTGCCCGCAGCTGCCAAAGCTTCCGCTTCGGTCGTGGCGGCACCTTCGCCTGCATTGGCTTCGGTCGGTGCGTCGGCTCCGCCAGAGCAGGCCGCAGCGAGACCTGCCGCAGCTGCGAGAGCGATCGAGCCCTTGATGCGAGTGGTGTTCATAGTGAATTTCCTCCGTTTCAAGCAATCCTGACGGCGCGATCCCGTGCCGCACAGCAGGCGATTCGCACTCAATCAACAAACGGTTACAGTGCCAAGTGCAAAATTCGAAAGGCGCAACGGTCTGTCGCTGCAAGCCACCGCTTTGCAGTTGGGTGCCAAGCGGCTAAGCGCACCGGCGATTGCAACGCTATTGAACGCGCATGTTGGGGAAAGCGAAAAGCTATGATTGCTGACGGCGACCAGACCACGCTGGCCAAAGCCGAGGTGCTGATCGAAGCGCTGCCCTACTTCCAGCGCTATGCGGGACGCACCTTTGTGGTGAAGTACGGTGGGCACGCGATGGGCAATCCGCAGGCGGCGCGCGACTTTGCGGAGGACATCGTGCTGCTCAAGGCAGTTGGGATCAATCCCGTCGTGGTGCATGGCGGCGGACCGCAGATCGGTGAAATGCTGGCGAAACTGGGTGTTGAAACCACCTTTGTCGACGGTCTGCGGGTTACCGACGAAGCGACGGCCAAGGTTGCAGAGATGGTCCTGTCGGGCGCCATCAACAAGGAAATCGTCGGTTGGCTCGGCAAGGCCGGTGGCAAAGCGCTAGGCCTGTCCGGCAAGGATGGCGGGCTGGTGACAGCACGAAAGGTCGAGCGCACCACGCGCGATCCCGAGAGCAATATCGAAAGGCTGGTGGATCTCGGTTTCGTCGGCGAACCTGCCGAGGTCGATACCGGCGTTATCGATACGGCCGTCGCCGCCGGGATGATACCTGTCATCGCTCCGATCGCGGGTGGAGAGGATGGAGCAACCTACAATATCAACGCGGACACGATGGCTGGGGCGATCGCTGCTGCACTGGGTGCGGCGCGACTGTTCCTGCTCACCGACGTCGCAGGTGTGCTCAACGCGAACGGCGAATTGCTGAGCGATCTGACTCCCTCCGATATCGACCAGCTTCGCAAGGACGGTGTGATCAGCGGCGGGATGGTTCCCAAGCTTGAGACCTGCGTGCGCGCCGTCGAATCCGGATGCGAAGCGGCCGTTGTGCTCGATGGTCGGGTGGCACATGCAATGCTTCTCGAATTCTTTACGGCTCGTGGCGCCGGGACGCTTGTGAGGGGTGGCTAAAGCCGTATTAGCTATGTAATACGCCCTCAACGGGACAAAATTGGCGCAGAGCGCATGCCTGCGTGAGAGAACGAGAGTTATCCAAACGATGCAAGGATTAGACGCACTTTACCAGATCGTCTCGCTGCTGACGCAGGCGTTCGTCATGTTGATCATCATTCAGTTCGTGATCGGCCTGCTGTTCGCATTCAACGTCATCAGCCCTTCCAACGATTTCCTGCGGCAAGTCTACGAATCGATCAATCGTCTGCTCGACCCGATCTTGCGACCGATCCGGAATGTCATGCCGGCAACAGGCGCGATCGACTTTTCGCCGCTGGTGCTCATTCTGCTGTTGCAGATCGTGCTGATCGTTATCGGAAACCTCGCCGTAGCCTACTGAGCGCCTGCACGAAATGTCAGCAACACGGATCGACGGAAAAGCCTTTGCTGCGCGCCTGCGCGAGCGCGTCGGCGAGCATGCACTTGAATTCGCGTCGTTGGCCGGGCGCAAGCCCGGTCTGGCAGTTGTGCTCGTGGGTGAGGACCCGGCCAGCCAGGTATACGTGGGCAGCAAGGGCAAGGCGACGGTCGCTGCCAACATGGAGAGTTTCGAGCACCGCCTACCCGCCGAGACAAGCGAAGCGGATTTGCTGGCCTTGGTCGAGAGGCTCAATAACGACCAGGCAGTCGACGGAATCCTCGTCCAGTTGCCACTGCCCGTTCACCTTGACGAGCAGTCGATCATCGCTTCGATCAGTCCGGACAAGGATGTTGACGGCTTCCATGTCATCAATGCCGGGCGGCTCAGTGTCGGCCAGTCGGGTTTTGTCCCGTGTACGCCGCTCGGTTGCATGATGCTGTTGACCGATCGGCTGGGTGACCTATCGGGCCTTGAAGCGGTGGTGATTGGTCGCTCGAACATTGTCGGCAAACCGATGGCGCAGCTGCTGGTCGACGCCAATGCGACGGTCACGATTGCGCATAGCCGTACGAAAGATCTTCCCGCTGTGGTGAAGCGCGCGGATATCGTCGTTGCCGCAGTTGGTCGGCCGGAGATGATCCGCAAGGCCTGGCTCAAGGATGGGGCGACGGTGATCGATGTCGGGATCAATCGGTTGCCGCCTGAACCGGGCAAGGAGAAGGGCAAGTTGGTCGGTGACGTTGCCTTTGAAGAGGCGAGCGAAGTCGCCAGCGCGATCACGCCGGTTCCGGGCGGTGTTGGGCCGATGACCATTGCGGTATTGCTGCGCAACACCCTCGTCGCGGCCTATCGCAATGCCGGGTTCGACGCGCCAGAAGGGTTGTAAGGGTTCCCACCGCAGCAGTTGTTACGGCAAAGGATTTTTCGCGCATTGTTCGCCGAAAGCGAAGGCTATGTTCAGGTTATGGAGCGTAGCAGCGAACGGTTCATGGAAGACGAGATTGTGAGGGGATCTGCGTGAGAAAGATTGAGATTGCCGGTGCGACCCTAGTCGCCGTCATGATTTCAGCCTGCGCCGCGCCCCGCCAGGGTCCGCCTCCGCGCGTCATTGAACGTGCGCTGTCCAACGCGCCCGGAAAGGCGCAGCCCAGCACAATCGTTGCCACCGAGGTTGCCTATGCGCGCGAGGCCAAGGCGCAGGGGCAATACACGGCAGCCGGGCAATTCGCCGCTTCGGGTGCGCTCCTCCATGGTCGCAACGGACCGGTCGCCTATGCGGCCCTGGCGTCGCAATTGCCCAATCCCGAAACTCCCGTCGAATGGGGTCCGAGAACGGTCGTGATGAGCTGCGACGGCGCACTCGCGCTGAGCGTCGGACGGTTCCGCGATCAAGAAGGCTTCGTCGGCAACTACGTGACGACCTGGGTGCGACAACCCGACAACAGCTACAAATGGAGCTACGACGTGGCCGGGCGAGACGATCCCCAGCCGCCGCCGCGCCGCGAATTCGAGGATGGCGATATCGTCGTCACGGCGATCGATTCGATCCTTGGTTTGGTCGCTACCTGTCCTCGTGGCGGGGAAGCCGTGCCTCCTCCACCCGCAATTCCAATCGGCGAGGATGGCAGAAGCGACGCACAGCTTTCGCGCGATGGAACCTTGCGCTGGCGTTGGGAGCACCGAACCGACGGCACAAAATTTGTCGCCGCGGAGTACTTTTACGAAGGCGAGTGGGTGACGGCCGTAGAAGAAAGCCTTGCATCGCCAGCTGAACAATGATGAGGGGCGGCGTAAGCCGCACCCTCATCCTCAGCCTGCAAGGAAAGCCTTGACCGCATGGTCTTGCCCGAACTCTTCATTTCCGCCTTCA
Organism: Erythrobacter sp.; assembly: GCA_030065195.1. Lineage (GTDB taxonomy): Bacteria > Pseudomonadota > Alphaproteobacteria > Sphingomonadales > Sphingomonadaceae > Erythrobacter. The sequence goes on from JASJDE010000010.1 coordinate 15,511, forward strand.
TCACGCTGTTCGTCGTCATCGATCCGCCGGGCTGCGCGCCGATCTATGCCGGCCTGACAAAAGAGGCGAGCCCCGCTCAGGCGCGGATCATGGCCCTGCGGGCAACAGCGATTGCGGCGGTCATTCTGCTGATCTTTGCCTTTTTTGGAGAGGATCTGCTGGGTGCGTTGCATATCGAGCTCGACAGCTTTCGGATTGCGGGCGGATTGATGCTGTTTTGGATCGCGTTCGAGATGGTCTTCGAGAAGCGCACCAAGCGTCGGACCGAACGAGCCGACAAGGTCAATGCCGATCCCGAAGTGGAGGATGTATCGGTCTTCCCGATGGCTATGCCGATGTTGGCGGGTCCCGGTGCGATTGCCGCGGTCATGCTGCTGATGAATGAGGCCGATGGGCTCGAACAGACGATCGAGGTGTTTGCAGCTCTTGGGTTGGTGCTTGCCCTGACGGCTGCTGCGCTGGTCGCCGCCGGGCCGCTGATCCGGTTGCTCGGCGACAAGGTCGAAGCCGTAATCACGCGGCTGCTGGGGGTGCTGCTGGCGGCGCTTGCGGCGCAATATGTGATCGACGGGCTGAAGGGCGCTTTCGGGATCGCCTAGACCAGCGTGCTGGCAATCCCCCAGGCGGATCCAAAAGCGACGCCTGCAGTGCCGAAGGCGCCAAGCGCACGCATCCCGGCGAAAGCCTTGCGCCCTCCGGTCAGATCCTCGCCGTGGGAGCCGGCGAGCGATGAGAAGCCCAGCGCGTGCAACGATCGGGCGACGGCGAAGATAACGCACAGGACGAGAACGAAAGTCGACTGGCCCACAAGCATTTCAAACAGAGCGATCACGACCAGGAACAATCCGGAATTCTCGGCGAGGTTTCCGTGGCGCCGCACCTTGCGTTCCAGTTCGCGATCCTCGCCGATTCCGATGAACTGTCCCTTGGTGCGGTGCCATCCGACCGTCAGCATCAGGCCGGCCTGCAAGAGGATCAGGAACGCACCGAGTGCAGCGGCGTAGACTGGCAGGTTCATGGGCGTGAGTCTTCCTTTTCCAGTATGGGAGTGTCGGGGAAGCCGATAAGCGCGAGCGCCGCCTTCCCGGCGTCGAGCATGCGCGAAGGGTCGGCGGAAAGACGGGACGACGCGAAGGCGCCGTGCTGCAATTGCATCAGTGTGCGGCCCAATGTTTCAGCATCGCCGCTCGCACCGCGAGATGCCAGCGCGTCGCGAGCGATGGTTGCGAGATACGCTTCGACTTGGGTGAAAACCCGATCGGCCTCTTCGCGTATCTCAGGCATATCCTGCCCGAGTTCGAGCGCCAGGCCGACCATCGGGCAACCGAACACGTCGCCGGTGTCCGCATGGATCGCGGCATGGGCCTGATAGGCAAGGCGATAGATCTCGGCGAGACGGTCTTGCGGAGCGGAATATTTGTCGAAAGTTGCTGCAAAGAACACTTCGAGCGTGATCGCGCCGTTGAACTTGACCACGGCCAGAGCGAGGTCGCGTTTATCGGCGAAGTAGCGATAGACGGTGGCCTTGTTGACCTCGGCCGCATCGGCGACCTGATCGACCGAAACCCCGTGAAAATTGCGACGCCAGAACAGCTGCGCGGCCGTCGCAACAATATGCGCGCGGGTGCGTTCGCCCTTGGTCGGCAGTGCCTCGATGTCCATAAGTAACTGTTTAGTTATTTTTGGATGTCCGACAAAGCGCTGCGATGCGACGAAATGTCGCAAGTGTTCGGGTTCGGTTCATGGGCTTCGGCGCAAGCGCCCGGCAATCAGGAGGTTGGTATCATGGGTCGTTTCCGCATCGCCGGTGCGTTCTTCGCAATGGTGTGCTCGACGCTCGCTGCGCCGTCCATGGGTCAACCGCTTCCCGATCTCACAATCGAGCAACTCGAAGCTCGGATCCGCGCGGGCGAGTTTGGCAAGATTCGAGCGGTCGCCGCGTCGCAGTACGGCGAGACCGTCTATCGCGAACGGTTCGGCAAGGGCGATTTGGGTGATCGGGTCGATATCAAGTCTGCGGGCAAATCGATCACGGCGCTGGCGGTGGGGGCGGCGATCGCCGATGGATCGCTCGACGGAACCGATGTCCGAGTCTGGCCCTTCCTCGATGGGCCATTGCGGGGTTCGCCGTTTGACCGGATCACCGTGCACGATCTGCTTTCTATGTCTTCCGCTCTCGATTGCAACGATTGGGACCGCCGCTCTCCCGGACAGGAAGAGAAAATGTACCGCAAACGCATTTGGCGCGAATTCGTGCTCGGCCTGCCGGCACGCGCATACGAGCGCAATCGGGAAGGCGTCGGTCCGTTCTCTTACTGCACGGCGGGCGTGTTTCTGCTCGGCCAAGTGGTCGAAAAGGCGACCGGTGAGCGGTTCGATCGCTTCGTCCAGCGCCGCTTGTTCGATCCCCTCGGGATCGACGGAGCCGATTGGCGCAGGTCGCGCAGTGGAGAAATCCAGTCCGGTGGACAACTTACCATTTCGGACGAGGCCCTGCTCAAGCTGGGCCGCATGGTCATGCTGGGAGGGGTATGGAACGGAGAGCGAGTCCTGCCGGAGGACTGGCTGACGAGCATGCTTACGCCGCGCCATTCGCTAAGCGAGCATGTCCATTACGGCTATCTCTGGTGGGCGACCCCGATCCGTTCGCAGCGCGGATTCGAAGGCGCCTTCATGATGAAAGGGAATGGTGGGAATATCGTCGCGATCGTGCCCAATCTCGACGCGGTACTTGTCGTTCAGAGCGAAAACTACAACAAGAGCTATGCCGAGAGGAATTCCTTTATCATCCTGACGACATTGCTCCGAGGCCTGCCGGTTCGAGCATCGGACCCTATTGAAGAGTGATGATTTCTTCGTCGCCGTCGCGGCGTCCGTAGAACTGCATCAATTGCACCAGCAGCTCACATCGCGCCGACAGGTTTTCGGCCTCAAGCAACGCCTGCTTCGATGCGGAATCGAACGGTGCAATCTGCGAAACGCCGTTGATAAGCGATTGATCGTCGAGTCGTTCGACCGATTCCCAGTCCACCCGGTAGCCCTGTCGGTCGGCGAACTTTCGAGCCTCGTCTTCGAACCCGCCCCGCTGTGCGTGGCTTAGCGTTTCGTTCTCGTCGTCCTCGACCAATTCGGCCTCGACTTGTCGGAACGCGGTAGGAACATCCAATTCGCGCAACAGGCTGAAGCGGCTCTCGCCTTCGAGTATCAGGTTGTAACGCCCATCGTCCATCGCTTCGATTTCACCGATCCGTCCGATGCAGCCGATGCGATAGAGCGGTGCACCTTCCTCAGATCGCTGCGGTTGGATCATGGCGATCCGCCGGTCGCGGACAAGCGCGTCCCCGACCAGAGCCCGATAGCGCGGTTCGAAGATATGCAGCGGCAATTGCAAGCCCGGGAACAGGACGGCGCCCGGAAGAGGAAAGATCGAAAGACGGGTCGGCATCGGGTCGCTTAACCGAACAGGATTTTCGACAGGCGTCGGCGGGTGGCGACCACCCACTGGTCTTCCAGACCGACGGCTTCGAAAATCTGGAGCAGCTTGGTGCGAGCAGCGCCATCATTCCATTCGCGATCCGCTTCGACCATCGCAAGCAACGTTTCGGCAGCCGCATCGCGTTGGTTTGCGGCAAAGGCAGCCTCGGCATAGGCAAGCTGGGCGTCCATGTCGCCCGGCGCACCCTCGGCGGCGGACTTGAGCCCAGCCAGTTCACCGTCGTCTACCTGGGTTCCAGCCAGTTCGAGTGCACTTTTCGCCGCGGAGATCGCAGGATCGCTCGCAAGTTTCGGATCCGCTTCGACCGCGGCGAGCACCTGCTTGGCTTCGTCCACTTGTTCGAGCGCGATCATGGCCCGGATCAGGCCTGCATGTGCGGCGGCATTGTCGGAAGCGAACTCGGTAACTTGGGCAAAGATGCCCGCTGCCCGTTGGGCGTCGCCTTCGCCCAGAGCCTGTTCGCCCATCGCCACGAATTGTGCGATTTCTTCGGCAGATGGCCCTTGTGGACCGGCGGCACCGTCCGCCCCGGCCTGAACCGGGAGCTTTTCGAGGATCTGATCGAGCACCTGCTTCAGCTGGGATTCGGTCCGCGCGCTCGACAAGTCGGCGACGGGTTGCCCCTGGAACATTGCATAGACCGTAGGGATCGATTTGACCTGGAACTGGCTGGCAATGAACTGTTCTTCATCGACATTGATCTTGGCGAGGATCACGCCCTTGTCGGCATAATCGGCTGCAACCTTCTCCAGCGTCGGCGTAAGGGCCTTGCACGGGCCGCACCATTCGGCCCAAAAATCGAGGATGACGAGCTTGCTCTGGGAAGGTTCGACCACCTCTGTGCGAAATCTGTCGACTGCCTTTTGCTCTTCGATGTTGAGACCCATGCTGGCCAAGGGGTTGCTCCTGTAATTCTGTGAGTATGCGCTGCGATCACAGTCCTATGTGGTGCCTGTCGCCGGATTGTGAAGCACACTTTGTGGCTGGCGCGTCGCGCGCCAATCATCAAGCGCTAATTGAGTCAATTTTGGGCTTGCAGCCTCCGCAACCCGCTGCTAATCGCGCCGCCTCCCCGGCAGAGACGCGCCTATGCGCCGTCCTGCGAGGCGTCAGTGAGCGGGCGTAGCTCAGGGGTAGAGCACAACCTTGCCAAGGTTGGGGTCGGGCGTTCGAATCGCCTCGCCCGCTCCATTCTTCTCCATTCTCGGATCCTGTTCGACATCGCAAATCGCGAATGTGGCTTTCTTGCCGCACTGCGTTGCCGATTGTCCGTCAGCATTTGCATTTCGTCGAAGTGAGCGCGTTTGGGGTTGCGCTCCTGCACACGAGTGCTAGCCGCGTGATACGTTATTACATCATCATTGACGGGAAAACTCGATGAAGACACTTACTTCCAGGATCGCGCTCGCCGGCGCGCTTTCGCTCGCATTTGTGGCGAGCCCGGCCCTGGCGGATGACGACAGCGATACCACTTCCGACAGCGCGCAAGATGAGGGCGATCCTCACTATCGCGGCAACATCATCGTTGCCGCCGACGGATTGGAGGAACTCGACTTTATTGCTGGACAGGATGTCATCGATCTTGACGACATTCAGCGCGATCTCAACGGCCAGCTTGGTGATCTCCTGATCAAGGTACCTGGCGTTTCCGCAACCAGCTTCACTCCGGGCGCTTCGCGTCCGATCCTGCGTGGTCTCGACGGGGAGCGCGTGCGTGTCCTGATCGACGGTCTGGGATCGGCTGATGTGGGCAACACCTCTGTTGACCACGCGACCACGGTCGATCCGCTGATTGTCGAGCGGATCGAAGTGCTGCGCGGACCTGGTGCACTGCTTTTCGGCAGCCAGGCGATCGGTGGTGTAGTCAATGTGATCGATCGCCGGATCCCGGTGGCGGTGCCTGAGGGCGGGATCAGGGTCGAAGGTCTTACCGCTTTTGATACCGTTTCCGATCTTCGCAGCGGTGGCGCTACTTTGGATGCTGCACTCGGCGAGAGTGTTGTCTTCACAGTCGGCGGTTCGTTCCGCGAAACCGATGATCTCGAAATTCCCGGCTTCCAACTCTCGGACGATTTGCGTGCTGACCTGCTTGGCGATGCCGACGAAGAAGAGGAAGAAGGCGAATTCGAAGAGGCTGAAGAGCTGCGCGAAGCCGCCAATCAGGAAGGCTTCATCCCGAACAGCTTCACCGAAAGCTGGACCGCACACGGCGGTGTAAGCTTCTTCTTCGGCGATTCCAGCGTCGGTGCTTCGGTCGCCTATTATGACACCGATTACGGCCTGGTTGGTAACCCCGAAGGTGGGCACCATCACGGCGAGGAAGAAGGTGAAGGCGGCGAAACCGAAGAGGAAGAGGAGGAAGAAGAAGAAATCGTCACCATCGGTCTCGAGCAGCTTCGGGTTGATTTCCGTGGCGACTTCGCTCTGGGCGACGGCTTCTTCTCGCGGCTCAAGCTTCGCGCCGGTTACTCGGACTACACGCACACCGAGTTCGAAGGCCCCGAAGTCGGCACCGTCTATGACAGCGAGACGTTCGAGGCGCGTGCTGAGCTGGTGCAGAGCGGCGGCGGGATCATTGGCGCCCAATTCACCACGCGCGATCTTCAGGCAATCGGCGAAGAGGCGTTTGTCGCGCCGAATGAGACGACCCAGTTTGCGCTCTTTACCGTGCAGGAATTTGACCTCAGCGAGAATCTCGAGCTTGAAGCAGCGGGCCGATATGAAAAGGTCGATGTCGAAGCTCCAACGCTTGGCGTGGAGCGTGACTTCGACCTGTTCTCTGGAGCTCTCTCGCTGGTTCTCGCACCCAGCGATGATGTCCGAGCGGGTGTCACCGTTTCGCGGTCCGAGCGCGCACCCGCTGGCGAAGAGCTGTTCGCCAACGGTCCGCACATTGCGACCCAGCAATTCGAGATCGGGGACGTCACTCTCGACACCGAAAGCGCTTGGGGCATCGAGACGTTCGTGCGCGGCGAAGCCGGGCCGGTGCAGTTTGGCGCGTCGGTCTATTACCAATCGTTCCAGGATTTCATCTTCCTGAGCGCCACCGGCGAAGAAGAAGATGAGTTGCCGGTCTTCGAGATCCTTCAACGCGATGCAAGCTTCTTCGGCTTTGAAGCCGACATCGTATTCCCGCTGATCGACAATGACGGCTTCTCGCTCACGAGCGACCTGCGTGCCTCCTACGTTTCCGCCGATCTCAGCGGGAATGGCGGCATGGGCATGGAAAACAACGTCCCGCGTATCCCGCCGGTGAGCCTGCTGGGTGCACTCGAAGGCGAGTACAACGCGTTCACCCTGCGCGGTGAAGTCCAGTGGTTCGGCGAACAGGACGACGTTGCCGAGTTCGAGACCCCGACCGACGATTTTGCCTTCGTGAACGCCTATCTCTCGTGGCGTCCTCTGGCAAACAATCGGAACGTCGTTGTCCAGATTGCCGGCGAAAACCTGTTCGATGTGACCGGCCGACGCCACTCCAGCTTCACCAAGGACTTCGTCCCGCTACCGGGCCGCAATGTTCGCGCGAGCGTGCGCTTCGGCTTCTAAATCACCCTCCCAGTGACCCCCTGACGGGCGATCGGTTCATTCCGATCGCCCGCTTTTTTGTGCCTCGGGTGCTCAATTTTCCGCTGCGAAAGTGAGTTCGGCGTGTTCTTCAAGCCGCTTCACCAGAGCCTCGCCGAGGAAGTAGCCCGGAGTGCCGACACCGCCGGGCTTGTCGCATGACAGCAGCGCGATCCCCGTTTCGGTCAGCATTCGGCTGGTCGAACCATATCCCGGATCGTACTTGCCCTTCACGCCGTAATGGACCACTTTGCCGTCGCCCATATCGGCGACGAATAGGACGTCGTAGAAGCCATTCTCGCGCTCTTCCTTGCTCGGCCCTTCGCCCGGCTTGGGCGGCTTTGCACCGAACGGGTTCTTCATCATCTCGGCAGCGGCTTCGGCCATCTTCTTACCCGCTTCGCCGGGGCTGGTGAGCATCATCTCGTCATACTGGAAGTCTTCGCCATAGGGATGTCCGGCAAGGAAGTTGGTGCGGTGGACGTTCTTGGTGTTGATCGGTGCCATCACGAACGGCGCGGCCCATTTGTCGAGGTCCTTCTCGTACATCGGGATCATGCCGGTCGGCTGGCTCGGCCCGTCGAAGCCCGGAGCGAGCGCGAACGGATCGCGCAGGACGTTGATGATCGAGGGGTTCCTGGCCGCTGCCTTCATCGTCGCGCCGAGGCTCGCGGCGGTCCCGCCCGAGAAGGTGCCGGCCATTGCCCGCACGCGCCCGCGAATGCGCGGGGCCGGCTTGCCGAAGCGCTCCTTCGCAACCTTCTGCGTCATCAGCACGCCGAGATCGAACGGGATCGAATCGAACCCGCTCGAGAAGCAGATGCGCGCGCCGGTCTTGGCAGCTTCCTCCTGATGCTCCGCGATCTTCTCCGCCATCCATGCCGGTTCGCCGCACAGATCGGCATAGTCGGTCCCGGTCTTGACGCAGGCGGCGACGAGGTTGTCGCCATAAAGCTGATACGGGCCGACCGTGGTGAGAACGACCTTGGTCCGCTCGCACATCGCCTCGAGGCTCGCCATGTCCTCGGCATCGGCGACCACCAGCGGCGTATCGGCGGGTGCACCGATCTCGTCGCGCACGCTTTCCAGCTTGTCCTGCGAGCGGCCCGCCATCGCCCATTTGGGAGCGTTGTCGGAAGAGCCGTAGTGATTGCTCAGATACTCGGCGACGAGGCGACCGGTATAGCCGGTGGCACCATAGACGATGATGTCGAATTCGGGGTCAGCCATGTTCATTCTCCTTTGGCCGCTGCCATGGGCGTGCGATTGGCAGGAGTCAAAGGCCTATCGGAAGCAGAGCGCATCACTCGGTTCGTCGCTGCTGAGCCACACATGGACCGCATGTTACACGGTCCAGGAGAAGAAAAATCGGTCCGCAAAGCTCGCTGCCTTGCCGGCCGGTGCTCGGCCAGTCGCCGGCTTGCCTTACGGCATCCGGAGCCAAGATGAACGCTTTCGACATGGAGGGGGATCATGGCAGCGGGCGGCGATGTAGGAAAACGCGAAGTGCCAGCCGGGAAGTTCGGAAACCGTTGGGGTCTCGGCCCCGTTGAGCGAGCATTCGCAGGCTGCCCGCACCTTGTGCTTACGTGTCTTCCAGCAAGGTGCATATGGCATGCGCGCTCTGCGCACCCATAACCGAGAGCTCGTCTTTGGGCGCACCCGACTTCGCGCGGGCGGAGAATGCCATGAGGGTGTTCGAGGCGATCTGCGCCGCCGCGTTGATTATACCCTCTTCGGCATCGGGAAAGGACCTGACAATACGGTCACGCATCGCATCATCTAGCTGTTCGATCGATGCAAACAGGCGAGACTTCACGGCAGACAGGTCCGCACTGCCCGGTGCCGTGCCGTAGACGAGGCAACCGGCGGCTATGCTGTCATCGCGATAGTAGATCGCAAGCATCTCGTCGTAAAACTCGGATAGCGCCGTTTTCAAGTCCCCTTCCCGCAACAGGGCGGGCACTGCAGCTTGCTCCACCTGAGCGCCAAAGGCGTCCATCGCCGCCATATACATCGACAGCTTGTCTCCAAACGACCGGTAGAGGCTCGGGCGGCTTAGCCCCGTAGCGTCGGACAGATCGTCGAGCGACACGGCAGCGAAGCCTTTGGCCCGGAACAACTCGACTACGGCTTGCATGGCGGCGGCGCTGTCGATGCTGGGCGGTCTGCCGCGTTTTCGGGGTGCTTCGCTCATTTACGTACCATTTCGCATATAATAATTGACTCCGGATTATTTATGTACGAAACAGTACAAAATGCAAGCGAAAGGCCACCGACATGCTGATTCAGTCTCTCATTTATCCCGGTTTTACGACGCTCGACCTGATCGGCGCGCTCCAGCCGCTCGCGCACATGCCGGGGGCGAAGACCGAGATCGTCGCTCGCATTCCCGGTGCCAATCCTACCGATTCCGGCGCGGCGATAATGGCTGACGCAACGTTCCAAACGGCGACGGCCGCTCCCGACGTCCTCTTGGTGCCGGGCGGAGGTACGCCTTCGATCGATGCGCTCGAAGACGAAGCGACTATGGAATTTCTGGCCCGGCAGGGCGCTACGGCCAAGTGGATTGTCGCGGTCTGCACAGGCTCTCTGCTGCTTGGGAAGGCTGGCTTGCTGGAAGGTTACAAGGCCGCGAGCCATTGGGCGGTAATCGACACGCTCGACGTGTTCGGAGCCACGCCCGTGCAGGAGCGCGTTGTAATCGATCGCAATCGATGCACCGGGGGTGGTGTTACCGCAGGAGTCGATATTGGTTTGACGGTCGCAGGACTGCTCGCTGGAAACGACGCCGGCCGGATGATCGAGCTGATCCTCGAATACAATCCCGCCCCTCCGTTTGGCAGCGGCCATCCCAGCCTCGCCGACAATGCCACATTGGAAGTCGCGCGTGCAGCAACCGATGCGGCGCTCCCGAAGGAGCGCATCTACCAGATTGCAGCGGCCTAGAGCGCGACCAGTCCAATCTGCCAATACAGGGGCCTTCGAGCATGAGCATCGTCAAAGACGTCATCACCTGGTTCAACGATATGGGGACGCTCCCCTTGCGGATACGGATCTGGGCGACATTCTACCCCCTGCCGCAGATCATCGGAGGATTGATCTTCATTCAGACCTTTCCCGGTGCGATTATCCTGCTTGGGCGAGTCTTGTCTGGCCTGATTGCAAGCCGGATCCACAAGCGCTCACCATTTTCCAAGTTGATGGGCCCACTTGGGCATGCGCACTGGTTGCTCATCGTGCCCTATCTGGTGCTGGAGCTCGCTACCGGGAGTCACTCGGAGCCGCTTCGCTGGTTCATGATCTACGTGATCGGCACGACGCTGATCAGCGGTGTGATCGATGTCTTCGAATTGGCGACCTACCTTAGAAAAGGACACGTGGAGTATCAGCGCTGATGGCGTGGGCTCCGCGCTCGAAGTGAACTCTCGAAGCAAGCTGGGAAACCGTGCCTCGTCGCGATGCTCGCTTTCACAACCGCGGCAGCGTCACCCCGCGCTGGCCCATATACTTGCCTGCACGGTCCTTGTAGCTCGTTTCACAGCGTTCATTGCCCTTGAGGAACAGGAACTGGCAGGCGCCTTCGTTGGCGTAGATCTTTGCCGGGAGCGGGGTGGTGTTGGAAAATTCGAGCGTCACGTGACCTTCCCAGCCCGGCTCCAGCGGAGTGACGTTCACGATGATCCCGCAGCGGGCATAGGTGCTCTTGCCGAGGCAGATCACCAGCACGTCTTCGGGCACGCGAAAATACTCGACCGTGCGGGCGAGCGCGAAGGAGTTGGGCGGGATGATGCAGACTTCGGTCTCGCGGTCGACGAAGTTCTTCGGGTCGAAGCTCTTGGGATCCACCGTCGAGGAATCGACATTGGTGAAGATCTTGAACTCGGGCGCGACCCGCGCGTCGTAGCCGTAGGAGGATAGTCCGTAAGAGATGCAGCCGTCGCGCCGCTGCGCCTCCTCGAACGGTTCGATCATGCCGTTGGATTGGGCCTGCTCGCGGATCCACTTGTCGGAAAGAATCGCCATGCGGGAGTGATTCCGGAAGCGGCGCGGCGGGGCAAGCGGGGGCAGGGAATTATCTGGGGGAGTCTCGTAACCGACGACGTCAAGCGGCCGTCTGCATGGCAAGCAACCGGTCGATCTCCGCCCGCTTCTCCAGGATCTTGGATGGCTCCAGGAACGAGCCTTCGTACGAATTGGCGGCGAGTATCGCGATCTCCTCGATCGTCATGTCGAGCGCATTGGCGACCGCGCGATAATTGTCGTTGATGTACCCGCCGAAATAGGAAGGATCGTCGGAATTGACCGTCGCCTTGATCCCCCTCTCCAGCATCGTCTTGACCGGACTGGCGGCAATCTCGTCGATCACGCACAGTTTGAGATTCGACAGCGGGCACACGGTGAGCGTGTAGCCGTCGCGCACGATGCGCTCGACCAGCGCTTCGTCTTCTAGTGCGCGATTGCCGTGGTCGATCCGGTCGATCCGCAGCGTATCGAGCGCCTGCCACACATAGTCGGGCGGGCCTTCTTCGCCCGCATGCGCCACCAGCTTGAAACCGAGATCCCGGCATTTCGCGAAAACGCGGGCGAATTTCTCGGGCGGGTGGCCGACTTCCGAGGAATCGAGGCCGACCCCGGCAATTCGATCCAGCCACGGCTCGGCCTCCGCCAGCGTGGCGAAAGCGGCTTCCTCGCTCAGATGTCGCAGGAAGCACATGATCAGTTTTGAACTGATGCCGAACCGGTCCTCCGCATCCGCCAGCGCTCTGAGAATTCCCGAGATGACCCGATCGAAGGGGACGCCGCGTTCGGTGTGTCCCTGCGGATCGAAGAATACTTCCACATGATCGACATTGTCGCGATGAACGCGCTCGAGATAGGCCATGGTCAGGTCGTGGAAGTCCTGCTCCTCGACCAGCACCTGCATGCCGAGGTAGTACAGGTCGAGAAACTCCTGGAGGTTCGAGAACCGATAGGCTGCCGCGACTTCCTCGACGCTGGCATAGGGTAAGGTCACCCCGTTGCGTTCGGCCAGCGCGAACATCATTTCCGGCTCCAGCGAGCCTTCGATATGCAAGTGGAGTTCCGCCTTGGGCACCGCGGCAATGAATGCGTCTCTCTTCTCGCGATAGGCGCTATCCATCAGCGTGCTCCCTTCCTGAGGATCTCGTCGGCACATGGTTTGTGCTGCCTGATCTCTTCGGCGGTCAGGCCATCGATCTCATGCGGGAAGATCAGCCAGTCTTCGGTCTCGCGCATGTGATAGTCCGGTGTCAGCGCCGTCTGGTTCTTGGAAGGCTTATAGAACACCGTTGCGATCTTGATCGTCGTCGGCGTGTTGCGGCGGCAGCGCTTCTTCAATTCGTCGATAAACGCTTCGACCGATCTGCCGGTGTCGAAAACATCGTCGACGATCAGCAAGGCGTCCTCGGCGTTGAGCGTGTCGATCAGATAGCCGAGTGCGTAGACCTTCACGGTGCGCGACTGCTGGCCGATGCCCATATAGGAAGAGGTTCGGATCGCTATGTGATCGCACGAAATGCCGCGAAACTCGAGCAGCTCCTGGACTGCAATGCCGATCGGCGCCCCGCCGCGCCAGATGCCTACGATGTGCGTCGGGACGAAGCCGGATTCGACGATCCGATTGGCGAGACCAAAGGACAGTTCGAGCAATTCGTTGGCGTCCAGGTAGATCTTGTGTTGCACGTATTCTCCAGAAACCCATGAGAATTCGGAACCGCTGGGAGGCGGCAGGGTTGCGGTGGCGCAAATCCTACTTGATCGCCGACGCTCCCAGTTGCGGGTTCATCGCCGCCACGTGGTTGAGCCACTTCTTGGGCCGCCTGAGCATCTTTTTCGGATAGTCGACCTTCAGTCCCAGAATCTTGGCCATTTCGCCGACGAAGTGGATGCAGTTGCGCTTTTCGAGGTCGTAGTACTTGCCTGGCGCGTTCTGCCACGCGCGAACTTCCTTGATTATCCGGTGGTATTGCGCGTCGGTGATCGTGATCGTGAAATGACGGTTGGTCTTCTTGACGTTCTTTTCGCTCTCGGCCAACACCATATGCTCGACCGGGCCGCTGAGGATGGCCGGGGTCACTTTGCGCGCCGAAAAACCGTAATTCTCGTTGACTGTCTCCCCGGTGGATTCGAGTTCGCCTTCGAGCACGATAAATGTGTGTGGGTAGCGCCCGAACAGCACCGATCCGTTGAACGAGTGGAAATGGATCTGGACGTCGGCGAGCGCGGGGCCGCTCCAGACGAGCGCCAGCAGAGCGAGAAGATGGACGAGAAGGCGTTTCATGAGGACTTGCTTATCGCGCAAATGTTTCAGCTTGCAAGTAAACTGGCATTGCCGCCCGCGGCCGTCGTGTCGATGCAAGTGACCCTTTCGGTCGCGAAGCGCGCGAGGTAGTGCGGTCCCCCTGCCTTGGGACCGGTTCCCGATAGCCTCTCTCCGCCAAAGGGCTGGCTTTCCACCACTGCACCGATCTGGTTGCGGTTGACGTAGAAATTGCCCACGCGCGCGCGTCGCTGGACGAACCGGCGGGTGGCTTCGATCCGGCTGTGAAGACCAAGCGTGAGGCCGTAGCCGGTGGCGTTGATATCCTCGATCACCCGCGCGAGATCGTCAGCCGCGAAACGAACGACATGCAGCACTGGGCCGAAGTTTTCGCGATTGAGGTCGAGGATCGAACCAAGTTCGATGATGGTGGGTGCGACGAAATGACCTTTCCCGGTCTCTCGACCCAGGGCGAGCCGTTCGACCGGACGGCCACTCTTCTCGCAGTTCGCCACATGGCGTTCGAGAGCGGCTGCGGCATCGTCGTCGATCACCGGGCCGACATCGGTGGCAATGTTGGCGGGGTCGCCGATGCGGAGCGCTTCAAAACCGCCGCGGATCATCTCAAGCATCTCGTCCGCCACGTCGTCTTGCAGGTAGAGCACGCGAAGGGCTGAGCAACGCTGACCTGCGCTCTGGAACGAGCTTGCGAGCACGTCGCGCACGACCTGTTCCGGCAGCGCCGAGGAATCCACGATCATCGCGTTCTGCCCACCGGTTTCGGCGATCAGGGTCGCGATCGGCCCTTCGCGCGCGGCCAGCGTCTGGTTGATCAGCCGTGCGGTTTCCGTCGAACCGGTAAAAGCGACCCCGGCAATGCGCGGATCGGAGGTTATGGTTTGCCCCACTTCGCCCGCGCCGGGGAGCAATTGCAGCGCTTCGGGCGGGATTCCCGCTTCGTGGCACAACTTCACCGCGAGCGCGGCGATCAACGGCGTCTGCTCGGCCGGCTTGGCGATAACGCTGTTGCCAGCGGCGAGCGCGGCGGAAGCCATGCCGATGAAGATGGCGAGCGGGAAATTCCACGGCGAGATCGTGGCGAAAACTCCGCGTCCGTGAAGGCTCAACGCGTTCTCCTCACCGGTCGGACCGGGGAGGATTGTGGGGCCGCCAAACTGGCGGCGGGCTTCGCTTGCGTAATAGCGCAGGAAATCGACCGCCTCGCGCAGTTCGAGCACGCCGTCGAGCAGGGTCTTGCCAGCCTCGCGCTGGCACAGCGAAAGGAACTCGGCGCCGTGCTGCTCGAACAAGTTTGCCGCTTCTTCGAGCAGCAGCGCCCGCTTTTCGCCGCCCAACGCGTCCCAGCCGGGTTGGATCGCTTGCGCACGGGCGATCGCCGCATCGACTTCGGCGGGGGTGGCGTCGCGTCGCGTGCCGACATCGATGCCTGTATCCTGCGGCGATGTGATCGGTGCGATCTCTCCCGCCTCTTCGGCGGGGAAGCTCGGTTCGGCGGTCCATTGCCGCGTTGCCAGGCGGTCGAGTTCGGCCTGTAGCGGCCCCAGCACGAAAGGATCGGCGAGGTCGATTCCCGCGCTGTTTTGCCTGTCCGCGAAGATGTCGCCGGGCAGCGGAATCGCCGGATTGCGACGCGGGGACATGGCAGCGAGCTCGGCTACCGGGTCGACAGCCAGCTCCTCGGCGGCGAAATCCGCATCGCCCATGCGGTTGACGAAGCTGGTGTTCGCGCCGTTTTCGAGCAGGCGCCGGACGAGATAGGCGAGCAATTCCTTGTGCCCGCCGACCGGTGCATAGATTCGGACCGGAGTGGGAGAGTTGCCTTCGAGCTTGTGCAGGGCGTCGTACACTTCCTCACCCATGCCATGAAGGCGCTGGAATTCGAACGGGCGCCCGGCACCCATCTCCTTTACCGCAGCAATGGTGTAGGCATTGTGCGTGGCGAAAGCCGGGCGGATCACATCGTCGTGTTCGAACAATCGCGCGGCACAGGCGAGATAGCTTACATCCGTCGCCAGCTTGCGGGTGAAAACCGGATAGTCGCTGTACCCGCCGACCTGGCTGACCTTGATCTCGGCGTCCCAATAGGCGCCTTTGACGAGGCGCACGAACAGCTTGCGACCGTGTCGCCGGGCGAGCTTGGCCACCCAGTCGCACAGCGGAACGCCGCGCTTCTGATAGGCCTGGAGCGCAAGGCCGAAGCCCTCCCATCGCGAACCGTCCGGTCGGAGGAACAGATCGTCGTCGGCAACCAGCGTTTCGATGATATCGAGCGACAGTTCGAGCCGTTCGGCCTCTTCCGCGTCCACGGTGAAATGGATGTCGGCGTCGCGCGCTCTCAGCGCCAGCTCCTTGACGATCGGCACGATTTCCGCCCGCGCCTGCTCTGCATGGAAGAAGTCGTATTTGGGATGCAGCGCCGAAAGCTTGACCGAAATACCCGGGGAAGGTCCAATCCCGCCCGCGGCTTCCTGTGCCAGCCGGTCGAGCGCGCGGCCATAGGCGGCACGATAGCGTGCGGCATCGGCATAGGTCATTGCCGCTTCGCCGAGCATGTCGAAGGAATGGGTCAGGCCTTTCGCACGCTCAGGCTTGGCGCGCTTGAGAGCTTCGTCGATCGTCCGCCCGAACACGAATTGGCCGCCCAGAATCTTCATCGCCTGCAGCGTGGCCGTCCGGATCACGGGTTCGCCCATCCGGTTCATCGCGCGCTTGAGCGTCGATCCCATGCCGCGCTGGTGCTCGTCCGGTTGCTCGAGCACTTCGCCCGTCAGCATCAGCGAGAAGGTCGCCGCGTTGACGAAGGTCGATGAGCTTTCACCGAGATGCTCGCCCCAATCGATGCTGCCAATCTTGTCTTTGATCAGTGCGTCGGCGGTCTCGTGATCGGGCACGCGCAGCAACGCTTCGGCCAGGCACATCAGGGCGATGCCTTCCTCCGTGTCGAGCCCGAACTGCTGGAGAAACGCGTCGACTCCGCTCGCCTTTTGCGCCCGTGCACCTTCGATCAATCGGATCGCCAGTCCGACTGCCTTTTCACGAACTTTCGACGCCGGGCCGGCCTGATCCAGTCGCTCTGCGATACAGGACTCCTCATCGGCGCGAAACGCGCGGCGCAGTTCCGTTCGGTCGAGCGTGTGCGAATTGACCGGGGGCAGATCGGGCGAAGTCACGGGTTGGCGCGAGTCCTGAAGCTGAATCGACTCCCAGCGATCTGGACCTGCAATCGCTCTCGCGCAAGCCTTGTGATCAGCTTGCTTCGGATCGAATTCTAGTCCGAGGCCAGCAGCCGGCCTGCGACCGCATCGAGCTTGGCCAGCATGTCCGGATCGTGCTCTTCAGGGGCAGTGATCACGGCATCGTCGAGTGCAGTATCGATCGGAGAGGCGGCGCGCTTTTTCGGAAGTCCTCCGATGAAATTCTTCACCGTTTCGCGCGCCAGATCGCCGTTGGCCTGCATCTGTTCGATCACCTGCGCGACATCGACTTCCTCTCCGTCGCGCCAGCAATCGTAGTCGGTCGCCATGCCGATCAGAGCGTAGGGCAGTTCCGCTTCGCGCGCGAGCTTGGCTTCGGGCATACCTGTCATTCCGATAATGTCCGCGCCCCAGGCCCGGTACATCCTGCTTTCGGCTCGGGTGGAGAATTGCGGCCCTTCCATCGCCAGATAGGTGGCGCCGGTTGCGACCTTGCCCTTGGCCTTGGAAATTGCCTTGGCCGCCATTTCCGAAAGGCGCGGACAGACCGGATCGGCCATCGAAACATGGGTAACGAAGCCGCTTCCGAAAAAGGTCGATTCGCGCGCGAAGGTCCGATCTATGAACTGTTCGACCACCGCGAACCGCCCCGGTTCGATCTCTTCGCGAAGGGAACCCACGGCCGAAATTGCCAGGATGTCGGTGCAACCGGCGCGTTTGAGCGCATCGATATTCGCGCGGGCATTCAGTTCGGATGGCGTCGTCGGATGCCCGCGGCCATGGCGCGGCAGGAACCGCACCTTTACGCCGCCGAGGCTGCCGCACAGGATCTCGTCCGAGGGCTCACCCCAAGGGGTATCGATCGCGATCCATTGCTCGTCTTCGAGGCCCTCTATCGCATAGAGGCCCGATCCGCCGATGATCCCGATGCACCATTCGCTGGCCATATAAGAGACTTCCCTCTCGCGATTCTGCGTTGCGCAGAACTTTACCTGAGGGCTCGGCCCTTAAGTCAGGTTAATCCGCTCGGGCAAGGCCTTGCGGATAAAGCCTTCCGCTTTGGCGAATGGACCGGCGATCGATGGCCGCGCCTGCATGCGTTCCAGATAGGCTGCGAGGTTCGGCCAACCGTCCATGGGAGTTTCCGCCACAAGCGCGACCTGCATGAAACAGCACGTGATTGCGATGTCCGCGATGGTGAACGTATCGCCGACCATGAATTCTCCTTGGCCCAGCGTCGCTTCGAGGTAGTCGAACACCGGGGGCAACTTGGTCGCCCAGCTGACGCGCGCGGTCTCGATATCGGGCTCTTTGCCCTGGTTGATTGCAAAGAAGATCGGGCGGAAAATGCCAAGTCCCCCCGCCGGTGCGAGCGCGGTATCGGCGTATTCCTCGATAAACAGCGCTCTGCCATGCAGGTGTGGATCGGCAGGGTAGAGCGAAGGTTCAGGGTGTTTCTTCTCGATCAGCGCGCAGATCGCCGATGAATCGGCAACAGTGCCTGCGACCCCTTCCTCAGCAATCGAGCGGTCGCGCAGCACCGGGATGCGCTTCATCGGCGAGATATCGAGAAACCATTGCGGCGGATCGAACACGTTCACGGCTTCGATTTCGAACGGGACCTGTTTTTCGAGGCAGGTGGCGGCGACCTTGCGCACGAAAGGCGAAACGGGGCTGCCGTAAATGACGAAGTCGGATTGGGAATCGCTCATGGGGTGTCTCCTCTTGCCCGCCTGCATAGTCTTCGGGTTGCATAGCGCAACTGATAGGCGATAGGTCGGCGTGCGAGGCGTAGGATGCCGAGGCATTTCGCGATTGATTTTTGCGCATGAAGGTCCACCTTCGCGGGTGAGAGAAATCCCCGCACCAGATTCGAGAGAGGAACTACCATGGTCACCCAGTACAAGAACCTGATCAACGGCGAGATGGTCGACACCGGCGAATGGCTCGACGTGCTCAACCCCGCGACCGAGGAGGTGATCGGGCAGGTTCCCGCCTGCGGCCAGGCCGAGCTTGACACGGCGGTTGCCGCCGCTCGCGCTGCCTTCAAGACCTGGAGCAAGACCCCGATCGAAGAACGCCGCGCCGCGATCATGGCGATTTCGGGCGCGATCAAGGAAAACGCCGACGAGCTGTTCCGGCTGCTGACCAGCGAGCAGGGCAAACCGCACGAGCAGGCCAAGGGCGAAATCTACGGCGCTGCCGGTATCTCCGCTGCGCAATCGACGCTCGAACTCGAAGAAGAGATCATCCAGGACGACGACACGCGCTTGCATCGTCACCGCCGGGTACCCGTGGGCGTTGTCGGCGGGATCGTGCCGTGGAACTTCCCGGTGATGATGGCGATCCAGAAGATTGTGCCTGCGATGCTGTCCGGCTGCACCATCATTCTCAAGCCGTCGCCGTTCACGCCGCTCACCACCCTGCGCATCGCCGAACTGATCGCCGACAAGATGCCGGCGGGCGTCGTCAACATCATCACCGGTGAAGATGATCTCGGCCCGATGATCACCGCGCATCCGGACATCGACAAGATCACCTTCACCGGCTCGACCGCGACCGGCAAGAAGATCATGGAAGGCGCCAGCGCCGATCTCAAGCGGATCACGCTTGAACTCGGAGGCAACGATGCGTCGATCGTCATGCCCGATGCCGACCCGAAGAAGGTGGCCGAACAGTTGTTCTGGTCGAGCTTCTCGAACGCCGGCCAGATCTGCATCGCCGCCAAGCGCGTCTATATCCACGAGGACATCTACGACGAGCTTTCGCAGGCGATTGCCGACTACGCCGCGCAGGTGAAGGTCGGCGACGGGTCCGAGCAGGGCACCGGCGTGGGTCCGATTCAGAACAAGAAGCAGTACGACCGTGTGCTCGAGCTGATCCAGGACGCCAAGGACAACGGCTACAAGTTCCTGCTGGGCGGCGACACCGATCCTTCGGGAACGGGCTATTTCGTCCCGCTGACGATCCTCGACAATCCGCCGGAAGACGCCCGGATCGTGGCCGAGGAGCAATTCGGCCCGGTCATGCCGTTGATGAAGTTCTCGTCGGAAGAGGAAGTGATCGAGCGCGCCAACAACTCCGAATACGGGCTTGCCGGTGCTGTGTGGACCGCGGATCCGGACAAGGGAGTGGAGATTGCCGAACAGCTCGAGACCGGCACCGTCTGGGTGAATGAGTTCCTTCACCTGTCGCCGTTCGCACCGTTTGGCGGGCACAAGCAATCGGGCTTCGGCGCCGAATACGGCAAGGAAGGGTTGAAGGAATTCACCTATCCGCAGGTTATTACTGTCAAAAAGGACAACGTTCCGGCATAATGCATCCTGCATTGTGACGATGCGGGAGGACAGGATGGACAATCACGACGGCACCACATCGCGGCGCGAATTCGTCGCGATGGTGGCGCTGCTTGGCGGAGTGAGCATTGCCGCTCCGGCCGGCGCGCAGAGCCTGGGCGGCATCATCAACTCGGCCAAGAAGGTCGCGAAGGCTGCGTCCTATTCGGACGAGGAAATGAAAGTGTTCTTCGACCAGATGTCGGAGGACATGGACAGCAAGAACCCGGTCGCGGGTCCCGACGATCCGTACGGCCAGCGATTGGCAGCCTTGTCGCAAGGCCTGGAAACGCATGACGGGCTCGATCTCGACATCAAGGCCTACCTCGTGCGCGACGTGAACGCCTTTGCGATGGCGAATGGCACAATCCGGGTCTTCGCCGGGCTGATGGACGAATTCACCGACGACGAGATCCGTTATGTGATCGGCCACGAAATCGGCCACGTGAAACGCAAGCACACCAAGAAGCGGATGCAGGGCGCCTTGCAGCGCGATGCGGCGCTGAGCGTGGCCGGTACCGCCAGCGGCGGCGTCCGGCGGATCTCGAATTCCGAACTCGGCAGGTTCTTTGGCGATGTCGTCACCGCGCAGCATTCGCAGAAGCACGAAAGGGAAGCGGACGACTATGCTTTCGATTTCATGCAGCAGAAGAACTACGATGCAGAGGCCTGCGCGACCGCGCTTGAGAAGCTGGATGGAATGAGCGGTGGCGGTGGCGGCCTGCCATGGCTGCAGACCCATCCAAGCCCAAAGAGCCGGGCCAAGCGGATGCGCAAGAAGCTCAAATAGCTCGAGCGAATTCCATGGACGACCGCCCGGAGCGATCCGGGCGGAGGACTTGGGCGGCTTCGGCTCGCACCAAGGCTTCCTACTCGCCCGCCGCTTTGGAATACATTTCCAGCCCGGCAGCCCAGCGTCGCTGGAAACCGCGCCAATGCTGCGGCTCACCCTCGCCCGCGAATTTGCCGTTGAGCTGCTCGCCGAACCCGGTTTCCCACGCGCTGTCATTGGCGTTGGCTGTGGGAACGTCGAGATAGCCGGCTTTGTCGGTGTCGCCCTTCAGGTGAAGGTCGAGAAACGCAGCGACGAAATGCTGGTTGATCCCGTTAATCCGGTCCTGCCGCCATACCGGCTCGCTGACAAATTCGATTGCACGAAACGGGGCATCCTCGGGCAGCTCGAACGCGTTGCCGACAATGTTGTGCCGCGCCTCACGGAACACCAGCATATGGCGGGTTGTGCCCGTCAGTTGGTCGAAGACCCAGCTGACCCCTTCGGCATGGTTGGAGACATCGTCCTGACTGCCGGAGACAAGCATCACAGGAGCGGTGACCTTGCCGAGCGTGTCGCTGGTCCATACGCGGTTGTCCGGCTGTCCTCCCCATGGCGCGAAGGCGATGACGGCGTCAATCCCGGCATCCTCGCCCGCTGCGGCTTTGACCGGAGCAATCGCATCCGCAGGAACATTGGACACGGGGCCATTCTCGTAGTCGTAATCCCCGCCCGCTGTCGCGAGCGCGCCATATCCTCCCATCGAATAGCCGATGATCCCGACCTGCTCCGGATCGATCAGGGCGTAGAATCCCTCCGCGCCATCACCGCTTGCCGCAAGGATTTGCGCCAGCACCTGCCGTTGATCGAGCGAGCGGCCGGCGAGGACGCGGTTGAAGGAAAGGAGGAAGTCGGCAACGCCTTCCAGCTTCATGTCTGCATGGTCGATCGTAGCGACGATGTAGCCGCGCGAAGCAATGTGCTCGGCGAGATTGCTGAATTGGGTGCTCCAGCCGTTGAACCCGTGGGACATGATGACGAGCGGGAACTTGCCTTCGCTGAGAGGCGACGCTTCGGAGAACGAACGTCCCGCATACTCGAGCGTCACCGGCTCCATGGCCGGCGGCGTCATGGTGTGAGAATAGGTAATGGGGTCTGCACCGTCGGGCTGTTGCGCCGGATAATACATCCGCACCATCAGCGAGCGGTCGTCGGGTTCCACTCCGCCCGTAGCGAGATCGAGCGTTCCGAACGTTACCCGGTCGGGCAAAGCCATAGCGACTTCGATGGTTCCCACTTCGTACTCGCCATAGCTGCCCAGCTCAGGCGTTTCACCGGGGTTGCCTTCATGGATCGTCGGCGTCGCGACATAGGCCGCGGTGCCTGCGCCCATAGCGAGCACTCCCAGAGTGGCGAGGGCGATATGGCGTTTCTTCATGGCGTTTCCCGTTTCGATACTGGCATTTGTCGGCTTGCCCATCGGCAGCATTTCGGGCCACTCATGGCAGTGAATGGGGAGAGAAGGAAGCGATGGCGGCTACGCCTGAAGAATTGATCGAAGGCTTGGCGCGGGCGTGTAAACGCGCCGGACTCGAAGCGCCGCGTGGTCTGGAGCGCCTGACGGGCGGTGCGACCATGGAAAGCTGGCACTTCTGGAGTGGCGGGGGCGGCTTTGTGCTTCGCCGCGCGCCTACGCTCGAATTCATGGAAGACCGCCCCTACGGCCACGATGTCGAGGCGGCGGTGATCCGTGCAGCCAATGCGGCTGGTGTGACTGCTCCCCGTGTCGTCGTCGAACTGGAACCGGAGGACGAGATCGGATCGGGCTTTGTCATGCAGGCCTTGCCGGGGACACCCAACCCCAAGGAAATCCTGGTGTTCGACGAAGCCGATGCGCTGCTTGAGCAAGCGGCGCGTGACCTGGCGCGCATTCACTCGATCAAGCAGAATGACGTGCCCGAAGCGGTGCCGGTGATGGACTACCGGCAGGCCATCGCCGATCTCAAACAGCAATTCCGCGACGCAGGCGGCGACCGTCCGATTATCGCGCTGGGCCTCAAATGGATGGAGGACAATTGCCCGGACCCTGTCGAGCCGGTGCTGGTCCATGGCGACTACCGCATGGGCAATCTGCTCGCCGAGCCGGGCAAGCTGACCGGCGTGCTGGACTGGGAGCTCGGGCATTTTGGCGACCGGCACGAGGACCTCGCCTTCGGCTGCATGGCGGTGTGGCGCTTCGCCCGATACGACCGGCCCGCGCTGGGGCTTGGATCGCTTGACGACTACTTCGCCGCCTACGAAGCCGAGGCGGGTGTGGCAGTGGACCGTGAGCGTTTCCGCTACTGGCTGATCCACCGCACCGTGTGGTGGGCGCTGGGGTGTCTCAAGATGGCAGAGCACTGGCGCAGCGGGCAGGACCGGATGCTGGAGCGAGTGGTGATCTCGAGACGGACGAGCGAGCAGGAGCTGGACCTACTAATGCTGCTGGAGGAGGAGTGGCCGAAAGCCGAGCGAGAAAAGAAGGTTGAATGGGGCGAAGCTTCCGACGACACCGAAGCCGGCGAAGCGGCTTCGATCGAGGTGGTAACCGCAGTCGTTGAATGGTTGAATTCCGTCAAAGGCGAACTCCAAGGTCATGACCGCTTTCAGGCAGCGGTGGCTCGCAACGCGCTTGGTATAGTCATGCGCGAGATGAGAAATGAGAGCTTCGATCTCTTCTTCGATGAAGACAGGGCGCAAAGGATCTTGAGCAGCGAAGGTGACTTCGCATCGAACTCCTCCCTGGTCTGGCTAAAGCAATTGGTGTTGGCCAAGGTGATTATTGACTCGCCCAAGTACCCAGCTCTCGCCATCGCGCGGGAGCGTTGGCTGTGATCCGGCTTGCTGCGAACGCAGGAAGCCCGTGCCCGCCTGGGCAGTCGCTCTGCAATGTTTCAATAGAAGCGAGGAAGAACAATGGACTTCGCAATTCCCGCCGACCTGCAGGCCTATCTCGATGAACTCGACGCCTTTATCGAGGCCGAGATCAAGCCGCTCGAGCAGCAGGACGACAATATCCGCTTTTTCGACCACCGCCGCGAATGGGCGCGGACCGATTTCGAGGCGGGCGGGTTGCCGCGCGAGGAGTGGGAGGACTTGCTCAGGGAAGCCACTCGCCGCGCCGATGCTGCCGGTCACTGGCGATTTTCCGCGCCCAAGCAATATGGCGGCAAGGACGGATCGAACCTCTGGATGGCGGTGATCCGCGAACACTTTGCCCGCAAAGGCCTCGGCCTCCACAACGACCTTCAGAACGAGCACTCGATCGTCGGCAATTTCCCGTTCGTCGCGATGTTCGATCAGTGGGGCACGGAGGAGCAGAAGCAGGAGTTCATCCTTGGCGGATTCGAGCGAACCCGGCGGGTCGCGTTCGGCCTGACCGAACCGCATCACGGCTCCGATGCCACTCACATGGAAACCCATGCGGTCAAACAGGAGCGCGATGGCGTGGATGGCTGGCTCATCAATGGCGAGAAGATGTGGATCACCGGCATGCATGTCGCGACCCATTGCGCGATGTTTGCGCGCACCGGCGGCGCAGCGGGCGATGCGAGCGGGATCACCTGTTTCCTCGTCCCCAATCCCACCCAAGGCCTCGAAATCGAGGAGTGGATGTGGACCTTCAACATGCCGACCGACCACCCGCGCCTCTCGGTGAAGGACTTGTGGGTGCCCGACAGCGCGATCCTCGGCGTCGAGGGGCGCGGCCTCGCGCTGGCGCAAAGCTTCGTCCACCAGAACCGCATTCGGCAGGCGGCGTCTTCCTGCGGTGCGGCGCTGTTCTGCATCGACGAGAGCGTGAAATACGCCCGTACCCGCAAGCCCTTCGGTCAGGAACTGTCGCGCAACCAGGCGATCCAGTTCCCGCTGGTCGAGCTGGCGACGCAGGCCGAGATGCTTCGGCTGCTGATCTTCAAGACCGCGTGGGAGATGGACAACATGCCGCACGAGGCAATCGAGCGGACGATCTCGGACAAGGTCTCGATGTGCAATTACTGGGCGAACCGGCTGGTCTGCGAAGCCGCCGACCGCGCGATGCAGGTGCA
>JASJDE010000119.1 GCA_030065195.1 Erythrobacter sp.
CAAGGCGCGAAAGCTGCTGGGTGTCGAAGAGAACGCCGATCGCGACCAGATCAAGGCTGCGCACAAACGTCTGGTGGCGATGGTTCATCCCGATCGCGCGCGGCATTGGCTTCCTGCATCGCGGAATTGCTGCCTCCGCGATCGGGATGAACCATCGCCACCAGACGTTTGTGCGCAGCCTTGATCTGGTCGCGATCGGCGTTCTCTTCGACACCCAGCAGCTTTCGCGCCTTGAAGAGCGCCTGGCTCCGGGTTGGCTTGCTGCGCAGGGCTTCCCATGGCCAGCTACCGAGCGCCCAGCGCCATATCAGACAGATCACCAACAGGATTATCGCATATTTGAGCATGGGTTCAGGCTAGCGCCAATTCCGACTGTCCGCGAGAAAATTCGGGCAAATGCAGCGCTTTGAGAAGGGATCGCAGCTCTTGGCGCGCAACCAGGTGGCTCGTCCCCAATTCTCCCAGATGGCCCTTGTCGAGAAGGGTTAGGCCGGACGGAAACAGTTCGCGATAGATGACGCGTTCGGACAGGCCGCTGGTCACGCGAAAACCGACCCGTTTCGACATTTCGGAGAGCGCCTGCTCGATCCGCGCCTGGTTGCGCGCCTCGACATGGCCCGTGCGATTGCGCACCACCACCCAGTCCATTTCGGGCCGTTTCCGCTCGATGGTCGCGCGGCTGCGCTTCATTCGCGCCTCCCAGATCAGCTCGGCGAAGAAGGACAGCTTCTTGACCTTGAATGTCTCGGCATCGACCTGCCCGATAAGGTCGAAATCGACGAAACTGTCGTTCATTGGCGTTACCAGGGTGTCGGCATTCTCTACCGCCGTGCGGGCGAGAGGATCGTCGCGTCCGGGATTGTCGACGATCAGGAAATCGTGGTCCTGCCCCAGCCGCTCCATCGCCAGCAGCAGCGCCTGCTCGCTGCGCCCGCGAAAAACCTCGCATTCGGGTGTGGGCAGCCGGATCTCGCGCTTTTCCATCGTCGCAATCCGGTTTTCGATATAGCGGTGAGTGGTGCGCTGGCGCGGATCGAGATCCAGTGCCACAACCTTTGCACCGAGATAGCTCAGGGCAACGGCGATATGGACCGCCGTGGTCGATTTGCCGGTCCCGCCCTTTTCGTTGGCGAACACTATCCGATGCGCGCTTTGAGGCATAACGGAAGGGGCATCAGTCACAGCGCCGGCGAAACCTCTTGATCGGAGTGGTCATGGTAGCTTGGCCGCGCCATGGCAGCGGTCTAAGCCTATGGTCAACACGTATCGGAGGGGTGTCCCGGGTGCAAACAGCAATCACGCTCGAAGCGTTGCGAAAGTCCGTCGCGAAATTGCGTGCGAATGGCGAAACGATCGGCCTTGTACCGACGATGGGGGCGCTTCACGAAGGGCACCTCACGCTTGTACGACGCGCTCGCGAAGCTTGCGATCACGTCGTCGCATCGATCTTCGTCAATCCCACGCAGTTCGGCCCCAACGAGGATCTCGATGCCTATCCACGCCAGCTCGCCGAGGATTCGGCAATGCTGGAAAGCGAGGGCTGCTCCCTGCTGTGGGCACCGACCGTGGATGCGATGTATCCCGACGGCTTCGTCACCAACATTTCGGTCAGCGGCGTCAGCGAAGGATTTTGCGGCGCCGACCGCCCCGGCCATTTCGACGGCGTGGCGACGGTTGTGTGCAAGCTGTTTAATCAGGTTCAGCCCGACATGGCATTCTTCGGCGAGAAGGACTTTCAGCAACTCGCCGTGATTCGCGCGATGGCGCGCGATCTCGACCTGACACAGCCGCACGTCCTGTCTATCATCGGGGTGCCGACCGTGCGCGAGGCGGATGGCTTGGCCATGTCGAGCCGCAACCGGTATCTTTCGGAACAGCACCGCACCGCCGCAGGCACACTCCCGGCGGAGATGAAGCAGGCAATTGCAAATATCGAAGCGGGTGCCGCAGTGCCGGAGACCCTCGACAAATTGAAGCAGTCACTGATCGATGCAGGGTTCGACAGCGTCGATTATGCCGCGCTCGCCGATGCCCGATCACTCGCTCTCGTCGAGACACTCGCAGAAAAGCCCGCGCGCCTGCTGGTTGCCGCGAGGATCGGCGGAACCCGCCTGATCGACAATATGGCGGTGGGATGAAACCTGGTTGTTGACGAATCTGCGCCAATAGTGGCAAGGGCGCTCCTCCAGAGCGGGCGGGTATAGCATAGTGGTAATGCTCCAGCCTTCCAAGCTGGCTAGGGGGGTTCGATTCCCCCTACCCGCTCCAGAGAATTTCCCACTTCGCCGCAGTGTCGACCCTCAAACTTGGGGATGGGCAACCTTTTCTATAGTTGTTTTGCGGCGCAACACGTCTAGCTGAACACCCATGCGCACGCTGACCCATCTCGAACGGCTCGAAGCCGAAAGCATCCATATCTTCCGCGAAGTCGTGGCCGAGGCGGAAAAGCCGGTCATGCTGTATTCGGTGGGCAAGGATTCCTCGGTCATGCTGCATCTGGCGCGCAAGGCGTTCTACCCCGCGCCGCCGCCCTTCCCGATGCTGCATGTGGCGAGCGGGTGGGATTTCCAGGCGCTGCTCGATCACCGCGACAGGACGGTCAAGGAATACGGGCTCGAACTGATCGTCGCGCAGAACGAGGATGCCGAGGAACAGGGCATCAACCCATTCGACACCGGCAGCGCGCTCTATTCGCAGGCGCAGCTCACCGATCCGCTCAAGCGCGCGCTGACCGAGCACGGCTTCGATGCGGCGTTTGGCGGCGGGCGGCGCGACGAGGAAAAGGCCCGCGCCAAGGAGCGCGTGTTCAGCTTCCGCACTGCCTCGCATCGCTGGGACCCCAAGAACCAGCGTCCGGAACTGTGGAACCTCTACAACGCCAAGAAGAACAAGGGCGAGAGCATACGCGTCTTCCCGCTGTCGAACTGGACCGAGCTCGACATCTGGCAGTATATCGCGCTCGAGAAGATCGATATCGTCCCGCTCTATATGTCGGAAAAGCGCCGGACGGTGACGCGCGACGGGCTGATCCTGGTGGTCGACGATGAGCGTTTCCGGTTCGACGATGGAGAGGAAGTGGTCGAACGCTCCGTCCGCTTCCGAACCTTGGGCTGCTATCCGCTCACCGGCGCGACCGAGAGCGAAGCCACCGATCTCAACCTTATCATCCAGGAGATGCTGCTCGCGACCGGCTCCGAACGGCAGGGCCGTGCGATCGACAAAGGGCAGTCGGCCAGCATGGAAGACAAGAAGCAGGAAGGGTATTTCTAATGGATACTCAAGGCTCCAGCTTTCAGGTCGAGGCGCTCGTTGCCGAGGATATCGACGCCTATCTCGATCAGCATCAGAACAAGCAACTGCTGCGTTTCATCACCTGCGGCAGCGTGGACGACGGCAAGTCGACCCTGATCGGGCGGCTGCTTTACGATTCGAAGATGATCTTCGAAGACCAGCTCGCCGCGCTGGAAAGCGACAGCAAGAAGGTCGGCACGCAGGGCGACGAAATCGATTTTGCGCTGCTGGTCGATGGACTCGCCGCCGAGCGCGAACAGGGCATCACGATCGACGTCGCCTATCGCTTTTTCGCGACCGAGAAGCGCAAATTCATCGTCGCCGACACGCCGGGCCATGTGCAGTACACGCGCAACATGGTCACCGGCGCGTCTACCGCCGATTGCGCGGTGATCCTGGTCGATGCGCGCAAGGGCGTGCTCGAACAGACCCAGCGGCACAGCTTCATCACCCACCTGCTCGGCATCCGGCACCTGGTGCTGGCGGTGAACAAGATGGATCTGGTCGACTACGATCAGGGCACGTTCGACGACATCGTCAGCAATTACCGTGACTTTGCCGAAACCATCGGCATCGAGGGCTTCACCGCGATTCCGATTTCGGGTTTCAAGGGCGACAATATCGTGCGGGCGCCGTCGGCGAACACGCCGTGGTATGACGGGCCGAGCCTGATCCACCACCTCGAAACCGTCGAACTGGCCGAAACCGCCGCGCAGGAGCGCTCGTTCCGGATGCCGGTGCAATGGGTCAACCGCCCCAATCTCGACTACCGCGGATTTGCAGGGCTGATCAGCCAGGGCGTGGTCAAACCGGGCGACACAGTTCGCGTGGTGCCAGCGGGCAAGACTTCGACGGTCAAAAGCATTGAGACCTTCGATGGCCAGATCGACGAAGCGGTCGCAGGCCAATCCATCACGCTTACGCTCGAAGACGAGATCGATTGCAGCCGCGGCGATGTGATTGCCGCCGCCGACAACCCTCCCGAAGCGTCCGACCAGTTTGAAACCACCATCGTCTGGATGGACGAAACCGCACTCAAGCCCGGACGCGGATATTGGCTCAAGCTCGGATC
Organism: Erythrobacter sp.; assembly: GCA_030065195.1. Classification (GTDB taxonomy): domain Bacteria; phylum Pseudomonadota; class Alphaproteobacteria; order Sphingomonadales; family Sphingomonadaceae; genus Erythrobacter. Next base: position 4,364 of record JASJDE010000119.1, read on the forward strand.
GCAAATGGTCACCGCCACCGTGGCCGAGCCGAAATACGAGATATGCATGGGCTCGTTCGAGCATCTTGCGGCCAAGACGCTCGAGTTGAACGGCATCGGCGTCGCCGAGATGCGCACCGACCGGCCGATCACGTTCGAATCCTACGACACGTCACGTCAGCTCGGCGGGTTCATCCTGATCGACAAGTTCACCAACGCGACAGTCGCCGCCGGGATGATCCATTTCAGCCTGCGCCGCGCGCAGAACGTGCACTGGCAGCCGACCACGATCACCCGCGAAGACCATGCCGGGATGAAGAACCAGCATCCCAGGGTGCTTTGGTTCACCGGGCTTTCCGGTTCGGGCAAGTCGACCATCGCCAACGAGGTCGAAAAGCGCCTGTCGCTGATGAACCGCCACACCTTCCTGCTCGATGGCGACAATGTCCGCCACGGGCTGAACAAGGATCTCGGTTTCACCGAGGCCGACCGGATCGAGAATATCCGCCGCATCGGCGAAGTCGCCAAACTGATGACCGATGCCGGCCTGATCGTGCTGACGGCATTCATCTCGCCCTTCCGCGCCGAACGCAGGATGGTCCGCGAAATGCTGCCCAAAGGCGAGTTCATCGAAGTGTTCGTCGACACCCCGCTCGAAGTCGCCGAGGCGCGCGACGTAAAAGGCCTCTACAAGAAAGCGCGCAGCGGCGAGCTCAAGAACTTCACCGGGATCGACAGCCCGTATGAAGCGCCGGAGAATGCGGAAATCACCGTCAACACGGTCGAGATGACGCCCGCCGAAGCCGCCGACTACATCATTCAGCAGATCATGCCGCTCAAATGAACGGCTCTGCGATGACCGACGGAGAACTGGCTGCACACCTTGCCGAGATTGCCGGACGCATCCTGATCGATGTGCGCGACAGCGGGGTGTTCGCAGGAAAGGCGCTTGGCAGCGCCGGCGATTCCACCGCTAACGAATTCCTGTGCCATGCGATCCGTGCGGCGCGCCCGGGCGACGCCTTGCTGTCCGAAGAGGAAAAGGACGATACCGCGCGCTGCTCGGTCGAACGCACCTGGATCGTCGATCCGGTCGATGGCACTCGCGAATACGGCGAAGAGCGCAGCGACTGGGCGGTGCATGTCGGACTTTCGGTCGGAGGCGTCGCGACTTCGGGCGCGGTGGCGCTGCCCGGCCTGGATGGCGGTGTGGTTCTGCGGACCGATCAACCGGTCGCATTGCCCACGCCAGCGGGCCGGCCGCGCTTTGTCGTAAGCCGGACCCGCCCCGCCAAGGAAGCGCAGGCGGTGTGCGAAGCCATGAATGGTGAGCTTGTCCCGATGGGAAGCGCAGGTGCGAAGGCCATGGCAGTCATCCGCGGTGAAGCAGAGATCTACCTGCACTCGGGCGGTCAGTACGAATGGGACAGCTGCGCGCCCGTTGCCGTTGCACTTGCGCATGGCCTGCACTGCTCGAGAATCGACGGCAGCCCCCTGATCTACAACCGCATGGACCCATACATGCCCGATTTGTTGATCTGCCGGCCGGAATATGCCGAGCGGGTGCTGGACCTAGTCGCCGGCCTCGCCTGATCCACCTACTCCCGACTCATCCGACGGAGCCGCATCGCCTTCCGCGCTGGGCAATACGATAAGCACTTCAACCCGTCGATTGGCTGCGCGCCCGGCTTCGTTCGGCGATCCATCAGGCAGGGCATTGGGCTCGATCGGATTCTGTTCGCCGAATACGATCACTTCGATGCGATCGTCTACCACACCCTTGCCGATCAGCCACGCGGCCACAGCGAGGCCGCGCGCTTCCGACGCATCGGCGTTGGCTTCATCGGTACCGCCCGAATCGCTGTGAGAGCGCAGCGTGATGGGCGCGCCGCTCGCCAGCTGCCCCGATGCAAGCACTTGCTCGAGAGCCGCGACGGCATCGGCGTCTAGCTCGGATCCGCCTTCGGGAAAGCCGATGATCGCATTGAGGGGTTCGAGCGGCTCCGGCTCCAGATCGGGCTGTTCGACATCGGGACGCAGGATCGAAACCGGCTCATCCGGATTGGGCGCAGCCTCGGAAGGATCAGCTGCGGTTTCCTCGCCGGCGGGCGCGCCACTGCACGCCGCAAGCAGGCCCAGGATTGCCGAAACGGCGATTGCCTTGTTCACTTTCATTCGATTCCCGATCCTCAAAATTGGCCTTAAGTCGACTGCGGCTTGGCTGTCGCCCCCGCAGTTTCGTTTTTGCCCGCTTCCTTGGCCGCGCGCTTCGCTGCCATTTCTTCCGGTGTCTTCAATTGCGGCGGGGAAAATGAAATGATCGTGTCGCCCGCTCGCGGTTCCGGCACGGCCGCGTGCGTGAAGAAGCGCAAGGTACCGCTCTTGCGGACCAGAAGCAGCATGTTGGCGCTGTCGGGCAGCTTTTCCTGCGCATCTTCGAAGTCGAATTCGTCGGACAGCTTGGTCTTGCGGAACACCCAGCCCTGTTGCTGGCGTTCGTTGACGTCGGTCACCCCGAACCCGCTTTCGAACAGCGCGCGGCCGCGAATGCTTTCGGGTAGGGCGTGCTTGTCGTCTTCTTCGGCGCTTTCGCCCAGCTGGTAGACGCTGTCCCGACCGACTTCGTAGGCGAATTCGTTGCAAACCAGCGCGTTATACGCCTCGTTGTCGGTGGCGGCGACCAGCACCTGATAGGGCGCGAGGTCGAGATTGTGTTCGGTGGCCTCGTTCAGGATTTCTCCGTGATAGAACGGCAAGCCTTCGCGTCTGGCAGACCCCAATCGCTGCCAGCTGGGATCGACGATCATGATCGGGGTTCCCAGCTTTTCGAGCTGTTTCGCAAGAGCAATGGTCCACGGCGTGGAGCCGACGATCAACAGGCCGGGGCGCGAAGTGCCCTTCACCTTCAGCCATTTGGCCACAAGGTCCACGGAAAAGCCGTGCGCGACGATCGTTGTCACCACCACGGCAAAGCTCAGCCCGATCAGGACGTTGCCATCGCTGTAGCCAAGGTCTGTCAGCCGCAGCGCGAATAGGCCCGAAATCGCAACCAGCACGATCCCGCGCGGCGCAATCCAGGCGATGAACAGGCGCTCGTTCCACGGCACGTTGGTGAAGGCCAGGCTGATCAGGACGGTCAACGGCCGGACTACGAACAAGAGCGCCAGCAGGAAGCCGAGGAATCGCCAATTGAGATATTGCAGGTCCGACACCTGCAAACTCGAAGCCAGCAGGATGAAGATCCCGGAGACCAGCAAGACCGCGACATTCTCCTTGAACGGATGGATCGAACGGATGCTGGTCACGCCCATATTCGCAAGCGCGACTCCCATCACCGTGACCGCGACCAGCCCCGCCTCGTGTTCGATCGCATTGGTCAGGACGAACACCGCAATCACTGTTGAAAACAGCACTGGGACCTTCAAGTATTCGGGAACCGCGCCGCGCGGGAACAGGTATGCAATCAGGACCGCCGCGGCATAGCCGATCAGGCCTGCGATAACCGCTGCAATGATCAGCGGGGGCACCACCTCGACGAGCGATGCTCCGGGACTCTCGCTCAGCTTGCGGAAATATTCGTAAGCGATCACCGCACACAGCGCTCCGGTGGGATCGTTGACGATCCCCTCCCATTTGAGAATCGATGCCGGGCGTGTCTGGATGTTCGACTGACGCAGCAACGGGATCACCACGGTCGGTCCGGTGACGATCAGGATCCCGCCGAACAGGATTGCGACCGGCCAGACCATCCCGGCAATGTAGAATCCCGAGACCGCGCCCAATGCCCAACCCACGAGAACGCCAATCGTTGCAAGGCGCCATACCGCAGCGCCCGAATGCCTGAGTTCCCGCAAGTCGAGGCTCAAGCCACCTTCGAACAGGATGAGCGCCACGCCGATGCTGATCGCCGGTGTCAGGAAATCGCCGAATGCCGCCTCGGGATCGAGCAGACGGAATCCCAGCTCGCCGGCCACCGGCCCGGCGAGGAATCCTGCCGCCAGCATTAGCACGATCGCTGGCCAGCCGGTTCGCCACGCGATCCATTGCGCGCCGATACCGAGTACGCCGATCATAGCGATAACGAGAGCCTGTGATTCCATTGGTGCGGTCGTGTACCTCGCTCAAGCAATGTCCGACGGAACCGGCGCATTCCCGACGACCGGAGATCGGAAAGGCGGCGCTACTCGCCTTCGAATTCGATCAGGGTGCGCACTTCTACTCCCGCCTCGCGCAACCGGTTTGCACCGTTGAGATCCGGCAGGTCGATTACGAACAGTGCCTGATCGACGATTGCGCCCGCCTTGCGCAACAACTCGACGGTCGCCAAAGCCGTTCCCCCGGTCGCGATGAGATCGTCGACGATTGCAATCCTTTCTCCATCGGCGACGCCGCCCGGATCCATTTCGAGGCGGTCTGTGCCGTATTCGAGCGCATATTCCACCCCGATCGTGTCGATCGGAAGCTTTCCCGGTTTGCGGACCGGCACGAAGCCGATTCCAAGCTGGACTGCAACCGCCGCGCCGAAGATGAACCCCCGCGCTTCCATGCCGGCAATCTTCTGCGCCTGCGCCAGCCGCGCCATATCGGCGAGGTGATGCATGCTCGACGCGAGGCCGCGCGGATGGCCGATCAAGGTGGTGATGTCACGGAACTGGATCCCCGGTTCGGGAAAATCGGGAACGGTACGTACCAATGCGCGCAGTTCGGCCGGCGAAAGTGGCACTGGACTCATGATCGGTCCCCTACAGCAAAGCGCTCCATCATCCGGTCCGGACGATGGAGCGCCGCCTAGCTCAAAGCAAGGAATTGCTTATTTTTTCTTCGGCTTCATGCCTGCCCAGATTTGTTTGTATGATAGGAATGCCAGCGCCGTCGCGAGCAGCAGGAAACCGATCACGGACCAACCGGTCTGCTTGCGCTTGACCAGCGAAGGTTCGGCCGTCCAGGTCAGGAATGCCGTTACATCCTGCGCCATCTGCTCCGGCGTCGCTTCCATGCCGTCGGCATAGGTCACGAGGTCGGGATACAGCTGCGGCGGCATCGCAATGTTGATGTTGTAGAAATACTCGTTGAAATAGAGGCCTGCAGGGGTCTCGAATTCGGGCGACTTCGCGAGATCGGCCGGGTCGACCTCGTTGTAACCCTGCATCAGCGAATAGACGTAGTTCGAACCGTCCTTGCGCGCCTTGGTGATCAACGAAAGATCCGGCGGGTAGGCGTTGTTGTTCGCCGCACGGGCAGCCACTTCGTTGGGATAGGGACTCGGGAAATAGTCGGTCGGTTCGCCCGGGCGGGTGGTCGCTTCGCCAGTCACCGGGTCGATGCCCGGCACCTGCCAGCTTGCCGCTTCGGCGCGAACCTCGGGCTCGGTGTAGCCCAACTGTTCGAGGTTGCGGAAGGCCACGAACTTCAGGCTGTGGCAGGCCGAGCAGACTTCCTTGTACACCTGGTAGCCGCGCTGGAGCTGCGCGTAATCCCATCGACCCAGCGGTCCGTCGAACGAGAACCCGCCTTCCGGTTGGATGTTCTTTTCCTGGAAGGCGTAATAGTCGGGCCGTTCGGGCGGCGCATAGTTGAAGATGCCGGGCAGCAGGGACCACAGGACCAGGATGCCTGAGATGATGAGACCGACGAGGATGCCTCCGAGGCGGATAGTCATGACCGAATTCTTTCTCGTTATCGGATCAGAATGGGTGGCGTAGCCGGTCGATTACTCAGCCGGCTGCGGTGCGCCGTCGGGCAGATCGCCTGCAGGCTCGGGTGCCACAACAGCGGGTTTTGCCGGCGCACTGTCGTCTTTGCCCAGCACCGCCTCGGTGATCGAGAACGGCAGCGGCTTGGGCACTTCGATCTGGCTGATGATCGGCAGGATCACCAGGAAGTGCAGGAAGTAGTACGCCGTCGCGATCTGGCTCAACAGCACGTAGGGCTCTTCAGCCGGTGCGCCGCCAAGATAGAACAGCGCAGCCATGCACGGGATCAGGCCGAACCAGAAGAAGCGCCGGAACAGCGGACGATAGTGGCCCGAACGCACCGGGCTCTTGTCGAGCCACGGCAGGAAGAACCACACCAGGATTGAGCCGAACATCGCGATCACGCCGAGCAGCTTGGCTTCGAGCAAGATGATACCGGTGAACGGAATGGTGAGGTCGCCGGTGAAGG
>JASJDE010000120.1 GCA_030065195.1 Erythrobacter sp.
CGGCCCGTTGGTTGCGCAGGGTTATTGGCAGGATCCCGAAAGAACCGCAGACCGTTTCAAACCTGCACCTCCGCAGTCTTCCTACGGGGGCACTGCCGTGTGGTCAGGAGATAGGGTAAAGCGGGACACTTCCGGATTGCTCTATTTCGTTGGGCGACGCGATGCCATGATCAAGAGCGCCGGCAACCGAATTAGTCCTCAGGAAATCGAAGAGGCAGCGATTGCGACGGACCTCGTTCTGGAGGCGGTTGCCTTGGGAATTCCCGATGAAAGGCTCGGCCAGGCAGTGCATTTGGTTGTCAGGGGCGCGCAGGAAGGCGACGAGAACGATCAGCTTGCCAAGCTGCTCAAAGCGGAATTGCCGAATTTCATGCAACCACAGGCAATTCATTGGCGGAGCGCAATGCCGCTCAACCCCAATGGCAAGATAGATCGCACCGCCTTGTACAGGGAGCTTGCCCAGTGAAGACGAAGCCGGTTGGGCCGATACCCGAAGGATTTGAAACGCTAGGCGGCGAGCTTGCAGTCGGCGGGCGCAAAGCCAGTGAACTCGTGGCAGCAGCAGGCAGGACGCCGCTATTCGTCTATTCGCGCGAATTACTAGATGCCCGGATCGCGAAACTGCGTGCCGCGATGCCGGGCAAGATCGGGCTCAATTTCGCGATCAAGGCAAATCCCCATCCGGATGTGCTGCGCCACATGGAGCCTTTAGTAGACGGATTCGATATTGCTTCATCCGGCGAGCTTGCACTGACCAAGGCTGCAGGAATTGACCCCGCGCGTGTCAGCTTTGCCGGGCCGGGAAAGCGCGACGATGAGCTGGAGGCTGCCATTTCGGCAGGGGTCACGCTCAATTGCGAATCTTCTGGCGAAGCCGAACGTTCGCTTACCATTGGCCAACGGATCGGAAAGGAACCGCGGATCGCCATCCGCGTGAATCCCGATTTTGAGCTCAAAGGTTCGGGTATGAAGATGGGCGGCGGAGCGAAACAATTCGGTGTAGACGCCGACAAAGTGCCTGCGCTCGCCAAGCGGATCATCGGTGAAGGTGCCGAATGGCGAGGCCTGCATATCTTTACCGGAAGCCAGGCCTTGAGCGCAGATGCGATCATAGAAACGCAAGGCAACGTACTGAATTTGGCTGCGGAGCTCGCCGACTCGATCGGGAGCAGTTTGCCCAAGCTCAACATGGGAGGCGGGTTTGGAATACCCTATTTTCCGGGCGATGAGCCGCTCGATCTCGCGGCGGTTGGCGCCGCGCTTCAGGGAATGGTTGCCGATCTGCCCGTCCCTTTGATTGAAACCGATCTTTGCCTCGAGCTTGGGCGTTACCTTGTAGGCGAGGCAGGCGTGTATCTCTGCAGGGTCGTCGATCGCAAGGAAAGCCACGGCACGACATACCTGGTGACGGATGGAGGTCTTCACCACCAACTCGCAGCTTCCGGCAATTTCGGAACGGTTGTTCGTCGTAACTATCCCGTTGCGATAGCCTCGCGGTTCGATGCGGAAGCTGACGATGTGGTTAATGTCGTCGGGTGTTTGTGTACCCCGCTCGATCGGTTGGCGGATCAGGCACTCATGCCGCGTGCCGAGGTTGGTGACATCGTCGCCGTGTTTTGCGCGGGGGCATACGGCGCCACCGCTAGTCCCTCTGCATTCCTGGGTCACGGTCCGGCCGCCGAGTTACTGATTTAGGGTCTCGTTAACCTGCTGATTATCGCTGTCCCGATCCGGGATGGCGCCTTAATTCGCGCGATATTCCTAACATTATGTTCACCATTTTCAGCGACAAAGATCGGGTCATTCGCGGACCCGGTGTGGCAGGTCGCTCCTGCAGTTAGGCATCGACGTTCGCTTGGTCAGACCAAGGAATTACAACGATGCTCAATTCGCTGTCTCTTACCCGCTGCGCAGGGATTGCGCTGGCGACGGCATTTTTAGGCGCCTGTGGTGGTGGCCCAAGCACCCAGCTGCCTCCGGCTACCTTCAACAGCACGGAAGCCGAAGCCCCTTCCGAAGACTACATCCTTGGCCCTCTAGACGAGGTGACGATCCATGTCTGGCGCAACCCGGAACTGAGCGCGGAAAAGATCCAGGTGCGGCCCGACGGTCGCATCACCATTCCCCTGGTTCGCGACATGGTCGCGGTCGGAAAGACTCCTACACAGTTGCAGAATGACATCCGCGACGAGTTGAGCGAGTACATCGAACAGCCGATCGTCTCGGTTATCGTGAACCAGTTCAATGGGGCATTGCCGCAGCAAATCCGTATCACGGGCGCGGGGGCGGAACCCGCCGCTCTTGCCTATCGCGCCAACATGACCGTTCTCGACGCGATGATCGCAGTGGGCGGATTGGGTGAGTTTGCCGCCGGCAACCGCGCTACCCTCACGCGGTACGATGGGAAGGCCAAGGAGAACAGGATTTACCGGCTGCGCCTGAAAGATCTTCTGAACAAGGGAGATGCCACCGCGAATGTCGCCCTGAAACCGGGCGACACGATCTCCATCCCCGAGAGCCGTTTCTAAGGGGCGCACCGGCAGATGAGCGAAATCTTCGAAGAACTGCGCACAGCGCTTTACTCGGTCTGGCATCGTCGTTGGCTGGCGATCGCCGTGGCCTGGGGCGTTTGCCTGCTTGGATGGTTGGTGATCGCGATGATCCCCAATGCCTACGAATCCAAGGCGCGCATCTATGTCGATGTAGAGGATGTGCTTTCCGAACAGCTTGGCATAGCCGGTGATGGCAAGGAAGAAATCCAGCGCGTCCGTCAGACGCTTGCGAGCAATGTCAATCTCGAGCGCGTCATCAAGTCGACCAAGCTGGGCGAAAACATAACGACCAGCGGTGAAATGAACGCCGCGATCGCCGCACTGAGCGAAAAGGTCACCGTGAAGAGCGAAGAGGACAACCTCTTCGAGATCACCGCCGAAGTCGGCAAGGGAGATCTTTCCGATGCTGAAAACGCGGTGCTCGCGCGGAACGTCGTGCAGAAGATGCTCGATATCTTTCGTGAAGAGCACATCGCCGGAAACAAGGTTGGTGTGACGCGCGCGATTTCCGAGCTCGACGAGCAACTCGAAGAACGTAAGCAGGAGCTCGAAGCGGCCGAAGAACGTCGTCTGGCATTCGAGGCCCAGTATCCCGAACTGATCGGCGGCTCGCAGACCCTTTCGACCAAGATCCAGCAGGCCCGGACCGAGTTGCGCGATATCGATGCCGACATGGCCGCTGCGCAAAGCGCGTTGGCGGCCATAGACGGGCAGCTGTCCAGCACCCCTCGGACCATCGTGGGTGGACCGAACGCGGTCGGTCCGCGCGCCGCACTTGCTCAGGCCCAGTCGCAACTTGCCGAATTGCGCTCTCGCGGGCTCAAGGACGGGCATCCTGACGTTGTTGCAACCATGAAGCAGGTCGACATTCTGACCCGACAGGTTGCTGCTGCAGGTCCGGAAAGCGCAACAGGCACGCCCAATCCGGCCTATTCCTCGTTGCTCGCGATCAAGGCCGACCGTCAGGCGGGCGTCGAAGCGCTCCAGGCGCGCCGTGCCGCGCTGCAATCGCAGGTGGCGTCGCTGATGGCGAGCCAGGCTGCGGAGCCGGAAGTCGCCGCTGAAGCCAACCGTATCAGCCGCGATTACGACGTTCTGCGTCAGAATTACGAGAAGTTGTTGCAGGATCGCGAGGCGATCCGCACGCGCGGAAATGTCGAAGATGAAACCAGCCAGTTCAAGTTCGACTTGATCGATCCTCCGGTCGTTCCCCAGAGTCCGGCCGCTCCAAATCGTCCATTGCTTCTGTTTGGCGTCCTCCTTGTCGGCCTCGCTGCCGGAGCGGGCGCTGCTTATGCAGTGAGCCAGCTGCGATCGACATTCGCAACCCCGCAAAGACTCGAACGCGGCTTCGATCTGCCGGTTATTGGATCGATATCGCTGACGCTGTCCGATGCCGCCCGGGCGCTTGAACGTAAGCGGTTCAAGCAGTTTGCCGGCGCGTGCGCCGGATTGGTCGCAGTCTTCGGAATCCTGCTGGTGATCGAGGTTGTCTCTGTCGGAACTGTGGCGTGAGGAGAGGGGCATGACCGAACAAAGCAAAATCGATCGCAAGGCCTCGAAGAGCGCTTCCCTGTTCGAGCGCGCCGATGCGATGTTCGGGCTTGAAAAGCTCGGGCCCGCCGGTGTGCCGACAGACCTGCCCGACGTCGAATCCCGCGTGCCGCGCGCAGTCGGGCAAGCCGCGAAGGTATCGAACCGTGCAGTGACCGAAGAAGAGCGTGTCGACGCGCAGCCTTCTGCCCCGGTGGCTCCGCCACCTGCCGCCAAGACTTGCGAACGAAAGGTCGCGCTCAGCGGTCCGCACCAAAAAATCGACCGCGTGGTGCTGAAAGAAGAAGGCCTGATTGTACCGGAAGATCCGGTTACCGGACTGCTCGAGGAATTTCGCATCGTGAAGCGCGAATTGCTCGCCGACGCACGCGCTTCCAGCGATGCTTCCGCCCGCCGGATCCTCGTCTGTTCGCCGCATCCGGGAGAAGGCAAGACCTATTGCGCAATCAACCTTGCAATAGCTTTGGCCGCCGAGCGCGATGTCGAAGTGTTGCTGGTGGATGCCGATGTCATGAATCCTTCGGTCGCGAATCGGCTCGGAATAGAAGCCGGTCGGGGATTGATGGACACATTGGCCGACAATTCGCTGCATGCGGAGCGTCTTGCGATGGGCACCGACATCGATGGCTTGTTTATCCTGCCTGCAGGTTCGGGCAGCGCACACGATGCCGAGTACCTGTCCAGTGCCCGCACGGCAGAGGTGCTCGACCGCCTGACGCGCGGCGCGCCCAATCGATTTGTCATCTTCGACACCCCTCCAGCGCTGGCCGCTTCTCCGGCCGCCGAACTCGCTGCCCATGTCGGGCAGGCTTTGCTGGTGGTGCGTGCCGATGAAACGAGCCGTGCAGCGCTGGAAGATGCGCAGCAACTCTTGTCGGCATGCCCCGATATCAAGCTGCTGCTCAACGCCACGCGGTTCAGTCCGTCGGGTCGCCGATTTGGCGATTATGGCGAGAGGGAGTGATGATCATGCGTGTCCTCAAAGCAGCATTGCTGGTCGGAATGGCGACAGTCGTTGTTGTCGCCCCGGCGCATGCCCAAGATCAAACGGGGGAGGGAGGCCCGCGGGTCAATGTCCAACCGTATATCGAAGTGAGCCAAGTCCTGAGCGCGGAGCTTTCGCCCGGCGATGACGTGGTGACTTTTACGCAGGTGGCTGCCGGCGTCGATCTCAATGCGCAGGGCCGCAACAGCGGCGCTTCGGTGTCGGTGCGCTATGAGCGAAACATCAGCTATGGTGACGATGAGGTCGATAGCGACACAATCAGCGGCGTCGCGCGCGGATATGTGTCGGTTGTTCCACAGGCCCTCACTCTGGAAGCCGGCGCGCTGGCTGCGCGCACCCGGGTCGACGCGGGTGGCGGTGTGTCGAGCAACCCGCAAGTTGCGGAAGATGCCGAAAGCCAGATCTATAGCGTCTATGCCGGTCCAAGCCTTGCAACGCGCGTCGGTGCTGTCGATGTCACGGGTGTGGCCCGTGTCGGCTACAACCGGTTCGAGACCGACAACGCGATTGTCGATGCGGACGGCAACCCGGTCGACGTGTTCGACGACAGTGTGACCTACACCGGCCAAGTCCGAGCCGGAACGCAGCCCGGGGACGGTTTGCCCGTCGGCATTGGGGTCACCGCCGGAGCATTCCAGGAGGATATCTCGAACCTCGATCAGCGCGTTCGCGACCTGTACGTGCGCGGCGATGTTACAGTCCCGCTGACCGAGAACTTTGCGGTGGTCGGCGGTGTCGGATACGAAGATGTCGAGATTTCAAGTCGCGATGCCCTGCGCGATGCGGACGGCAATCCGGTGGTTGATGGCAGCGGACGCTTCGTCACAGACGATTCCGCTCCTCGCCAGATTGCATTCGATGTCGATGGGCTGATCTGGGATGTCGGCGTTGTCTGGAACCCCAGTTCGCGGACTTCGTTGGCCGCCACCGTTGGGCGTCGCTACGATTCCACCACCTACTATGGGAGTTTCTCCTACGTCCCGAACGAGCGCAGCGCGCTGAACATTTCCGCCTACGACGGGATCACCGGCTTCGGTGGTGTGCTCAACAACACGCTCTCGGGACTATCCAGCGATTTCGACGCCATCCGCAATCCCGTGACGGGCGACTTCGGCGGCCTCGTCACCGGTGAGGATGGCTCGAGCGTCGTTGGCACCCTGGGTTCGGTCCGCTCGGCAGCGTTCCGAGGCCGCGGCGTGAATGCAAGCTATCAACGGCGGATTGGCCAAGCCACAGCCGCAATCGCGGTCGGTTACGACGAAAGGGAGTTCATCGCTGCCGCCGGAACGGTGCTGGCGGCCGCTGACGGCATCACCGATGAAAGCTATTACATCAACGCCGCACTGACCCGTCCGATTGGGCGAAGCGCGTCGTTCCAGACCAACGCCTACGTCAACTGGTTCGAAAGCGGCGGTACCAACGGCGATGTCACCGCGGTTGGCGCATCGGCGGCCTACAATCGCTCGATCACCAACAAGCTATCTGCCCGCGCAGCGATCGCAGTCGATCATTTCGACAGCGAGTTCACCGCCGAGGATTTCGCCTTCGCGACGGCGCTGCTCGGCTTGCGCTACGATTTCTGACCCACGGAGCCCAACAGAACATGTACGACCAATTTTACGGCTTCAGCGGACGACCCTTCCAGCTCACGCCGGACCCACAATTCTATTTTGAAAGCGCCAGCCACAAGAAGGCCATGTCGTATCTCGGCTATGGTTTGAACCAAGGCGAAGGTTTCATCGTCATCACCGGCGAGGTTGGGGCGGGCAAGTCGACATTGGTTGCCCATTTGATGGAGCAAGTGGATCCCGACGCGCTGACCGTCGGCCAGGTTGTGACTTCGGCACTCGACGGCGAAGAATTGATCCACGTCGTCGCTCAGAGCTTTGGCTTGATCGTAGAAGGACACGACAAGGCTGGCGCACTTGGAGCTATCGAACGGTTCCTGCAGGACGAAGCGCGCGCTGGCCGGCGTTGCTTGCTGGTTGTCGATGAGTGCCAGAACCTCGACTTCACGGCGTTGGAAGAACTTCGGATGTTGTCGAACTTCCAGCTAGGTTCGCACCCTCTTTTGCAAAGCCTGCTGCTAGGACAGCCGGAATTCCGCCGGACACTCGCCAACCATCCCGATCTGGATCAACTGCGACAGCGGATCATTGCTTCGCACCATCTGGAAGCGCTCGATGAAGACGAAGTTGAGGATTACATCCGTCATCGTCTAGCGCATGTTGGATGGAACGGTCGGCCCGAACTGGACAATGGGCTGTTGCCTGCCCTTTATCGGGCCAGCGATGGCATTCCGCGGCGGGTGAACCAGGTTATGAACCGGCTCCTTCTGCTCGGCGCGATCGAAGAGCAGGACCAGCTTTCGGTTGAGATGCTGGAGGCCGTCATCGAAGAGATGGTGGCCGATCAATCGCGCGGTGCACACAAGCAACCCGGACCACTAGCTCTCGAACCGGAAGCAGTGGCCGCCGCGACAGATAGCAACATCGACAGCGTCCCGGCCAGCGAAGTTGCGGCATTGCTGGCGCAACGAGACGAGCGAACGGCCGAGCTGGAAGCGGCTATCAGCGAATTGCAGGCAGCCGGAGCCGTGGGCGCCGATTCACCGGACAATTCGCCAGAAGGCATCTCTGATCCAGACGTGAGCGAAGCTCTCGTTCGCATCGAAAAGCGCCTCGAAGAGCAGGAACAAAGCTTCCGCCACGTATTGACCATGTTGATCGAATGGCTTGAGGAAGACACTTCGCGCGAGGCTGCCTGACCATGGCGGACGTCGAAAATCCGGCGATTGTCAACGGCCTGTCGGTCGATGTCGAAGACTGGTTCCAAGTCGGTGCGTTCGAGAATGTCATCGAGCGTGGCGAATGGGACGGGATCAAGACCCGCGTCGAAAACAATATCGATCGCGTCCTCGACCTGTTTGCGGAAGCCGACGTCCATGCGACCTTCTTCACCCTGGGTTGGGTGGCCAAGCGCCATCCGGCCATGGTTCGGCGCATTGCCGAAGCCGGCCATGAACTGGCCAGCCACGGCTTCGACCACGCGCGAGTCTTTACCTTCGACCGTCCCACCTTCGCCGAAGACATTCGCAAGGCACGCGAAATCATCGAAGACTGTTCCGGGCAGAAGGTGACCGGCTATCGCGCGCCCAGCTTTTCGATTGACCAGCGCACACCTTGGGCATTCATGGAACTGGCCGAACAAGGCTATGCCTATTCATCCAGCGTCGCTCCGATCGTCCACGATCACTATGGCTGGCCGGAAGCGCCGCGATTTGCATTCAAACCGATCCCGTGGGCCGAAATCGTGGAGATCCCTGTAGCGACGGCGATGCTTGGTGGCCGCCGGGTTGCTGCGGGCGGCGGCGGCTTCTTCCGAGTGCTACCTTATGCCTTTTCTCGCTGGGCGATCAGGCAAGTGAACCGCCGCGATCAGCGTCCTGCGGTGTTCTATTTCCACCCGTGGGAAGTGGATCCCGATCAGCCGCGCGTTCCGAACGCGCCGATGCGCTCGAAGTTGCGCCACTACACGGGGCTTGAGCAGATGGCGGGCAAACTGCGCGACCTGGTGCACGAATTCCGCTGGGGCCGCATGGATATGGTCGCGCATCGAGAAGCCGCAAAGGCAGTGGAGCTGGATGGCGATTCGAGTTCGGAAGGTATCGCTGCGTGAACGCCCCGGTCGATATTGCTCAAAAAGTCTCTCAAGTTGACTTGCACGATGCCGTGCAGGTGCAACGTATTGAGGCATTCGTGGCCGAACGGCGCGCGAGCCTGTTTCATCGACCGGCTTGGCTGTTGGGCATCGAAGCCGGCACCGGCCAACGTGCTACAGGTCTGATAACCGAGCAACTCGGACTCGTAACGGGTTGGTTGCCACTGACGCAGGTTCGTTCGCTCCTGTTCGCACCGGTCCTGGTTTCCAGCGGGTTTGGTGTCGGCGGAGGTATCTTTGCGGAGGACAATGCCTCTGCGAACATCCTCGCACAGGCGGCGGAAGACTACGCCACACGAAACGGCTTTCCGACCGTAGAGGTGCGCGGCGGCGCGATCCCTGCTGGATGGCGGAGCTGGGATGACAGGCATTGCTGCTTCGAACGCGAACTCGCCGCCGATGACGAAAGCGAGTTGCTCGCGATTCCGCGCAAGGCCCGAGCCGAAGTTCGCAAGGGTTTGAAGCTCGACCTGACAGTTCGCGTGGGACGATCGGCGGAAGACCTCGCAGATCACTACGCGGTGTACAGCGAAAGCTTGCGCAATCTCGGCACGCCGGCTTTTCCGCGGAGACTTTTTGCCTGCATGCTGGAAGCATTCCCCGATCAGAGCGACATTCTCACCGTGTCCAAGGATGGGAGACCAATCGCCAGCGTCCTTTCTTTCTATCACGACGGGGCCGTCATGCCCTTTTGGGGGGGCGGCACTTTCGAGGCGCGCAGCGCGCGGGCTAACGAACTGATGTACTACGAACTGATGCTCCACGCTCGCCGGAAAGGGATGAAGCGGTTCGATTTCGGTCGTTCGAAAACCGGAAGCGGGCCCTACAGGTTCAAGAAGAACTGGGGATTTGAACCAGTTCCGCTCACCTATGGAGTGTGGACGGCGCATGGCGCCGAACCACGCGATATCGATCCGACCAGCGATGCCTATCAAGGCAAGATCGAACTATGGAAGAAACTGCCTTTGCCGGTTGCGAATAGGATTGGGCCCTGGATCGCGCGCGGGCTGGCATAGGAGCGCGGCGATGGGTGACATCCTGTTCCTCGCTCACCGCGTGCCTTTCCCGCCCAATCGGGGCGACAAGATTCGGGCGCACCATTTGCTCAAGAAGCTTGCGCAACTGGCGCCTGTCCATGTCGGATGTTTTGCAGAGAACGATGAGGACCGCGCCAGCAAGGCCGAACTCGAGCGCTTTGCCGTTTCACACTGCGTGGTCGATCGAACCAAGCCGTTGTTGCTGGCGGGAGTGGAAGCGTTGCTAAGGCACAAGCCGGTTAGCCTGACCGCGTTTCACAGTCCTAGACTGGTCGACTGGATCAAGACGACGCTTTCGCAGCGGAGCATAGATACAATCGTCGTATTCTCCGGCCAGATGGGCCAGTACATTCCCCAGGATTTCGAGGGACGAGTCGTGTTGGACCTGTGCGATGTCGACAGTGCAAAGTTCGAGAATTATGCACAATCAGGGGAGCGGGTCTGGCTCAACGGTCGCGAAGGTCGACTGCTCGCGCGCGAGGAGGAACGGCTAGCTCGCCGCGCCGACGCAACCATTCTGATAAGCGATGCCGAAGCGGAGCTGTTCGTGCAGCGGCTCCTTGCACCCAATTCAGCCACTGTTGAAGTGGCAGGCAACGGGATCGACGCCGATCTCTTCGATCCCGACGCTGTAGAGGCTCATCCCGCATTGACCGGATCTCACGAGCCGCATTTCACCTTTACCGGCCAGATGGATTACCGTCCCAATGAGCAGGCAGTGCTATGGGCGATCGAGCATCTGCTGCCG
>JASJDE010000121.1 GCA_030065195.1 Erythrobacter sp.
TATTCCGCGGCTCCCGCGAGCATTTCGGCCTTTATCCTCATCGTCAGTTCAGCATCGGTAACCCATCTATACCTTTCGGGACATTGGGGCGCGGCAATTGCGGTTGGCCTGTTTGCCTTCGGAGCATTCGGTGGGGCGATAGAGTCGGGCCGAACCTTCCTTATCGCGCGCATTGCCGAGGAAAACCTCGCCGAGAAGGAGGAAGTCGTCTCACTACTCTTGCGCGAATTCGAGGAGAACGAGGCGGACTGGCTGTGGGAGGTCGACACGACGCGCCGCCTGCGCTCGGTGAGTCCGCGCTTTGCCTTTGCGCTCGGCAGCAAGCAGAAGGATGTCGAAGGCAAGCCCCTGCTCGAAATGATCGCGGTGAAAGACTGCCCGCCTTCGCAATACGCCCCCAGCCTTCGCGAGCTCGCCGAACGGCTGAAGAACCGCGAGAACTTTTCCAATCTTCTCGTCCATGTTTCGATCAGGGGCGAGGAGCGCTGGTGGGAGCTTTCGGGCACGCCGATCCGCGACGAGAATGGCAAGTTCAACGGCTTCCGCGGTGTGGGTTCGGACGTTACGGAACAGCGTGAATCGTCCGAGAAGATCGCCTACCTTGCACGCTACGACACGCTCACATCGCTTCCCAATCGACTGCAGCTCACCGAAACGCTTGGCGAAGCGCTTCGCTTTGCGCAGCAATGGCGTGCACGCTGCGCCCTGCTGATGGTCGATCTCGACCGGTTCAAGGCGGTGAACGACTCGCTCGGTCATATGACTGGAGACAAGCTGCTCGCGCAGGTTTCGGCACGGTTGCAGAGCCTTATGGACGACAACCTCTTGGTTGGGCGTCTAGGGGGCGACGAGTTCGCCATCGTCATCCGGGATGCCAGCACCGGTGGGCTTGTCCAACGGGTTGCCAATGACGTGATCCAGGCACTGACGGAGCCGTATCAGGTCGACCAGCATACGCTCTATGTCGGTGCCAGTGTTGGCTCGGCTGTTGGCCCGCGGGACGGCAGCACGGTCGAAGAACTGATGCGCAATGCCGATTTGGCGCTGTATCGGGCGAAGGATATCGGCGGCGGCGAACACTTCCAGTTCGAGCAATCGCTCCACGCATCGGCGGAAGAACGTCGCCAGCTCGAAGTCTCGTTGCGAAAGGCGCTGGGTCGCGACGAATTTGTGCTGCATTATCAGCCCGTCGTCGATGCACGCAGCGAGAATATCGTGAGCTTCGAGGCGCTGGTCCGCTGGGACAGCGCTGATCATGGCTTTGTCAGCCCCGGCAAGTTCATCCCGCTCGCAGAAGATACGCGCCTGATCGTTCCGATCGGCAAATGGGTCCTTCGCCAAGCATGCATGGAAGCGCGGCAGTGGCCCGATCATATCAAGGTCAATGTCAACGTTTCGCCGGAACAGCTGCTCGAACCCGATTTCACCGCCGAAGTGGTGGAGGCGCTGTCAGCGAGTGGACTTCGTCCGGAACGGCTCGAAGTGGAAGTGACCGAGAGCATTTTCGTGCGCGATGCCGACGTGGCCCGCAATGCGCTCGAACAGGTGATGGCGCTGGGTTGCTCGGTCGCGCTCGATGACTTTGGCACCGGCTATTCCTCGCTGGGCTATCTGCGCAAGCTGAGCTTCTCGACCATCAAGGTCGATCGGACGTTCGTGCAGGGGGCCGCTCAGCAATCCTCCGAAAGCCTGGCGATCATCAACGCGGTGGTGGCGATGGCGAAGGCCATGCGGATGACGACCACGGCCGAAGGGGTCGAGACCCGCGAAGAGGCCGAGCTCATTCGCAATCTCGGCTGCGACAAGATCCAAGGCTATTACTTCGGGCGCCCCATGACCAATGAAGACGCGCGGCGGCTGTTCTCGATCCCCAACCAGCAAAGCGCCTAGTTTCAGGCGGTCACCAATGCCTTGACCGCGCTTTCAAAGAGCTCGCGACCGTCCGCTCCGCCGAGCGAGGGGTGGGCTGCAGCTTCGATCGCGCGTTCGGGGTGCGGCATCATGCCCAGGACATTACCTGCTTCATTGAGCAAACCTGCAATGTCGCGGCGCGATCCGTTGACTTTCTCCGAGTAGCGGAAGGCGACGCGACCTTCCCCTTCGATCCGGTTGAGGGTTTCTTCGTCTGCGAAATAGTTGCCGTCGTGATGCGCCACGGGAATGCGAATGCTTTGGCCTGTGGTGTATTTGCGGGTGAAGACCGAAGTGGCATTCTCGACCTTGAGTTCGACCGACCGGCAGATGAATGTCTGTCCGGCATTGCGCATCAGCACACCTGGTAGCAGACCGCTTTCAGTCAGAACCTGGAACCCATTGCAAACGCCAAGAACCGGCACACCGCGCCCGGCAGCATCAATTACGGCCTTCAGGATCGGACTTTTTGCCGCCATCGCTCCCGAGCGTAGATAATCGCCATAGGAGAAGCCGCCTGGCAACGCGATGAAATCGAGACCTTCCGGCAAGTCGGCATCGCCGTGCCAAATCCGGATCGCTGGTTCGCCCGAAACCGCTTCGAGCGCGACGGCCATATCGCGATCGCAGTTTGATCCTGGAAAGGTGATAACGCCCGCGCGAAAGTTGTTCGATGGGAAGCCCATCAGGCCGGCTCCCCTACCGAAGCCGGCGCGCCGTCGAGCTTTTCGATTGCGAAGTCTTCGATCACCATATTGGCGAGAAGCTGCTCGCACATTTTTTGCAGGGTTTCGTCGCTCGTTCCGTCGGCGACTTCCATCTCGATCATGCGACCGATGCGGACATCCTCTACATCGTTGAAGCCCAGACCTTCGAGCGAGTGATGCACCGCGCGGCCCTGGGGATCGAGCACGCCCGGTTTAAGGCGGACGAGGATGCGGACTTTCATGGGCGGGCTCCTTCGGCTGGGTTTATTCGGGTGAGCCTATAGCGCGCCTGTTGGAGGGCGCAATCGCCGCGCGGGCGCTTGCCCACCGGCACGCGGATCTGGATGCCAATGGCATGCTCGATCGGCTGTTCTTGTCATAATTCGGTCAATAACCGGCGATGTTGTGTAACCCGTCTGCAACATCTGGCTCAAGACTCGCCGCCTACGCCGGCTTTCAGGGCAGTTGCAGGCGCCTCGACCTCGCAGAATCGTCGCAAACCTGCCAGCGAAAGTGCTGCACCATTACCTCTCTGCAGTTCCATTAGGGGCCGACCATGTCACACCGCATTCGTTCAGTCCGAGCCGCATGGGCGAGCTCGACCATTTTCACCGCTGCCGCGCTTGGCTTCGCTGCACCTGCTGCCGCGCAGGAATCGGACACCGAAGCCGAGCCCCAGGCAGGCGAATTGCCGACCATCATCGTCACTGCCAACCGCCGGGAGGAAAATCTCCAGGACGTGGCCGTCTCCGCCGCAATCCTGAACGAAGGCCGCGTCGACGCTTTGTTCAGCGCTGCCGGTGATACGACTGCACTGGCCGGAACCGCGCCGGGTCTCAATGTTGAAAGCTCGAACGGTCGCGTCGCGCCGCGTTTCTACATTCGCGGTCTTGGTAACACCGATTTCGACCTTGCTGCTTCGCAGCCGGTTTCGGTCATCATGGACGAAGTCGTCCTCGAAAACGTCACGCTCAAGAGTTTCCCGATCTTCGACGTCGAACGGGTTGAAGTGCTGCGCGGTCCGCAGGGCACGCTGTTTGGGCGCAACACGCCGGCAGGCATCGTAAAGATCGACACCAAGAAGCCGACTCAGGAAGCGGATATCCAAGCGAGCCTGTCGTTCGCTTCGCTCGATACCGTCTCGTTCAACGGAGCGGTCGGAGGTGCCATTGTCGATGACGTCCTTGCCTTCCGCGTCGCTACCCAGTTCCAGCGCCGCGGCGACTGGATCAGCAATGGCTTCACCGGGGAAGAAGACGTGCTTGGCGGGTTCAGCGATTTTGCCGTTCGCGCCCAGCTGCTGCTGACACCTGACGATCGTACCCGCGTATTGGGTTCGGTGCAGTTCCGCGATCTCGACGGCAGTTCGACCTTCTTCCGAGCCAACGTTCTGACGGCAGGTAGCAACCAGCTCAACGAGAACTACGATCGCGACGTCGTCTTCTATGACGCGGGCGGCGGCAACCCCGCGCAGTACCAGCAATTCGGCGCAACGCTCAATTTCAGTCATGAGTTCGATGTTGCGACGCTGACCTCGATCACAAGTTACAACACGTCGGAAGGCTTCAGCCGAGGCGATATCGATGGCGGATTCGGTGCAGCGTTCCTGCCTGAATCGGGACCTGGCTTCATCCCTTTCCCGTCTGACACGCAGGATTCGATCGATCTCGAACAGTTCACTCAGGAAACCCGGCTCGCTTCGACCAGCGACGGTCCGTTCAACTGGCAAGTCGGCGGATTCATCTTCGTCAGCAATTTCAATGTGACGACCGAAGGTTTCTCCTTTCCGCCGCCGACGACGGTCAATCACAAGAACGTCGCATGGGCGGTGTTCGGGCAGGGTACGTTCGAACTCAGCGACACGCTGCGTCTGACGGCTGGGCTACGGTATACTGATGACGAAAAGGACTTCGTCCGCCTTGGCGGCCCGCCGCTGCCGGTCAGTGTGCAGGACGACCAGTTGAGCTGGGATGTCAGCCTGTTCGCGGACGTTTCGGACGATACGAGCGTTTATGCGAAGGTCGCCAATGCGTTCCGCGGGCCGACTATCCAGGGTCGCGATGTCGCATTCTTCGCCAACCCGTCGGTTGCGCAGTCGGAAACGATCAATTCATTCGAAGTCGGCTTCAAGAGCGAGCTGGCCGACCGGCGCGTCCGCCTGAACGGTGCGGTGTTCTATTACACTGTCGACGATCCGCAGTTCACCGCTGTTGGCGGTGCGGGCAATCTTGTCCAGCTGATCAACGCAAACGAGGGTGAGGCTTGGGGCTTCGAACTCGACACCGCGTTCCAGATCACGCCGGACTTCCTCGTCACTCTGGGCGTTGCCTACAACGACACGCAGATAAACGACGACACACTCGCAGTCGGCACTTGTGCACAGTGTACCGTCACCGATCCGCTCAATGCGGGCGGTTTTGCGCTGGTCGACGGAAATCCATTCCCCAATGCGCCCGAATGGAGCGGTGACTTCACCGCGCGATACGGCCTTCCGGTTGGCGATAGTGGAGAATTCTTCATCTTCACCGATTGGGTATTCCTCGGCGAGACCAACTTTTTCCTCTACGAAAGCCTCGAATACAATGCCGGTAGCCGTTTCGAGGGTGGCCTAAAGATCGGCTATGCAGGCAATGACGGGCAATGGGAAGTTGCCGCTTTCGCTCGCAACATAACCGATGAAGACAACATTCTGGGCGGGATCGACTTTAACAACAACACCGCATTCGTGAACGAGCCGCGCGTGATTGGCGTCTCTTTCTCTGTCGACTACTAGGCAATCCCGCTGTTGCCGGTTTGCCGAATGGCAGCCGGTTGCTAGGGAACATCAAGAGGCTGGCAGGAGGCGACCTGCCAGCCTCTTTTTCATGGCTCTTTCGTCGCTTCCTCTTCGGCTGGAGGCTTCGCATCTTCGCCGGGCAGCACGTGGATTTCGACTACAGATGCAGGATCGAGGTATTGCAGCGCCATTGCCTGGACATCCTCGGGCGTGAAACCTTTGAGCAGGTCCGGAGCAGCAAAGTACCGGTCTATCCGGCGCGGTTTGGCTTGCGCTAGTCCTGTCAGGCTCATCCAGCCACCGAGTCCTTTCAGCAAGTTGTCGTAGCTCTCCAGAATCGGTTTTCTCGCGCGTTCTATGAGGTCAGGATCGATCGGACCGCTGCGCAAATCTTCGATCAGCCCGATGATCGCAGCACGAGTCGGTTCGACTTGGGTCACGTCGACCGATGCTTGCACCCGGAAAGTACCATAATCGGGATAGACGGAGCTGCTGCTGCTACCCGCAGAGGGCGAATAGGCCTGCCCCAGTTCTTCGCGCAAGCGGTCGGTCAGTTCGAGCCGCACCACCCTTGCCAGCAACGTCAGCTTCATCTCTTCGGCAAAATCGTCGTCGTCATTGGTCGGCCAAGTAAGACGCACGAGCGCTTGGTCCGCCTCACCACTATGCTCCAAAGTGGTCAAGCCCCGCTTGGACGTGAAGCTACGGATCCGTGCCTCGTCTCTTCGACCGAATTCGGCTTCGCGAACTGGCAGAGCGCCAATCGTCGAAGCCACGGCCGCGATCGCGGCTCCCTGGTCGAGATCGCCCACGAGTGCCACTTCGATAGCACCTTTGCTTAGCCGGTCCCCGATATCGGCTTTGAGCTTCTGATAGCTCAGCGCGAGGAATTCTTCCTTGCTTTGGAGACTGTAACGGGGGTCGTTATCGGACAGGATGGCGCCCAAGGCATTGCTGAGCGCGCGGCCCGGCGTCGCATCAAGATTTGCGAAGAAATTCTCAATCCCGCGGCGGTACCGCTCCTCGCCTTCACGTCGATAACCCGGATCGATCAGCGAAGCGGCAAGCAGCTGCATCTGCAGTTTGAGGTCGCGCGGAGTCGTGCCGCCGCTGAAAGTGAATGCTTCGGCATTGGTTCCCAGTCGCACCCCGACGCTCTTCCCAGCGAGCACGCTCTGCAATTCGTCCTGACTGTGCTTGCCGAGGCCTCCATTTCCCAGCGCGCCGACCATCGCGGTCTTGAGCGGATCCTCTCTCGTGTTGATCAAGCTGCCACCATCGACGGACATGCGCCAACTGATCCGGTCTTCGCGAATGTCGGTCGACTTGAGGTTAAGTCGCACCCCGTTTGCGAAACGCAGCATGCGAATTCCGAGCCTCTCGTCCTCGGTGTCAGACACGATTTCGCCGGGCTCTCCGAAATCGGTGTAGGCAAATTCCAAAGGGCCATTGTCGACTGGAGCCGCAATCGGTAGCGACATGCCTTCGGAAAACGCCGCGCGTAGTGCCTCTTCGCCGCCGTCTGGTGCGGAGCGCCCCTGAAACCGAATCAATGGGTTATCGAGTGGCGCGACGTCGGCGAGTAGGGCGGCGTGTACGCTATCGGGAGTTACCAGTTCAACGAGCCGCTCAAAATTCGCGAGCCGGTATTGCGGCGTGGTTGGAATTCTCTCGTTGCTGACCAGACTCAGTGCCTGGCCCATATATGCGCCATTCGTGCGAGTATCGGCGGCCTTGACCGCATTTTCGAGCGCGGTGCGAAAATTGGCGAGTTGTTCGTCGACTTCGGCCTGGGTGAAGCCGTAGGTCAGTGCCTGTCGGACCTCGCGCACGGCGGCAAGCACGCCCTTGCGCCATTCTCCGTCCGCACTGGAAACGGTGATACCGGTGACCCGAGCATCTTCGAAGACATTGCCGCTGCCATAGCTCGCCCCACGAAACGGCGCATCTTCGCCGCGCGCTAGTCTTGCGAGGCGCCGACCGATAATACTGTAAGCAATCCCGCGTAGCGCCTGCTTGTCACGGTTGGCGAGCGTGTCCGGCTCATCGCGCCATTGCGAGAATCGCGAGATCGTGACGCTTTCTGACAGGGCTGGGTCGAGATAGATGTCGGTCAGGCCCTGCCGTTCGATATCGATCGGACCTGTTATCGGATCCGCCGGGGCTGCGCCGCCTTGCCAGCCGGCAAATCGTTCGCGAATCTTCGCTTCCATGACATCGACAGGATAGTCGCCGACAATGATAAGCACCGTGTTTTCAGGTGTATAGGTGCGCTCATAGAGGGCGCGCAATTGCGTCGCGGTCGCGTTCTCGAGAACTTCGAGTGTGCCAATTGGCAGTCGATCTGGATAGCGCGCTTCGGGGGATGTGAATTCGAAACTGTCCTCGCGCGCTCTCTGCCCGAAATTACGCCTGTCTCGGCGTTCGGCGAGGATTACCCCACGCTCTCGCTCCACGGCGTCTTCCGCAATCGTGATCTCGCTGGCCGTTTCGCGCATCAGCATCAACGCGGTATCAAGCAGACCTTCATCGTTGCGCGGCAGGTTCAGCATGTAGGTGATCGCCGAAAATCCGGTGGACGCGTTGGTGTCCGCACCGAACGCCAGCCCTTCGCGTTCGAGGAGCTTTATCATCTCGCCTTCGGGAATGTTGGTCGATCCGTTGAAGGCCATATGCTCAAGATAGTGCGACAGGCCGCGTTCGCTGTCGGTCTCGTCGAGCGAGCCTGAATCGATCCGCATTCGCACCATCGCCGTACCTTTAGGCGTTCCGTTCTGGCGAAGTATGTAGCGCATACCGTTTTCGAGCCGTCCGAACACATAGTTCGGATCCACTTCGATGTCGCTGTCCTCGAATGCCCAAACCGGATCCTGCTCGCCGTCCGAGGTGGGCGGTTCCGCTACGGCCTGCTCGTCCGCCATCCGCGCGTCTGCGAGTGCAGGATTGGGCAGGGCGAGCAAAATTCCCGCGGCCAATGCGCGTGCAAACGATTTCATTTGACCTTGTCGTTCCTTCTCATCCCTAATCACCTGAACCCTAATGGCTGAACCGATGATGTCAGGTGTTTTTTGGTAGCGAGGCAGGCACTTGCGATTAGTCTTCTCGCATGTCGGGGGGAAGGCAAGGCACATCCTCTCCGGCCCAATCGATCTCAAAGGTAGCGGGAACCGGGTGCAGGCGGCCCCATGGCTCCATCACTTCATTGGGATTGTAGCTGATCACGGCAGTGGTGTTATCGAAATTGGCGAGCCTGCCATTGTCGCGTTGGGCACGCTGAGGCGTGATTTCTGTCCGTTCCACGCGGTTTCCTCGAACCATTCGGATCGTGCGATCGTCTCGCCGCTCCATCATTCGGTAAAAGACTTCGCCGAACAGCATCGTGTCGATTGCCGAATTGAAGCCCCAGTTTTCGAGGTCGGTCGCGTCGGGCAATCGCACCGTTGTGGCGTAGCACCGGTAGGCGAGAGTCCGGGCAAACGGAATGTCAGCTTCTTCGTCGTTCTGGCGAAGGCGTCGGCTGGGGGGATAGAAGCCACCCCCTGGAAGTGTGAGCGAGTATGCGTCGCTGCCGTAGCTCTCCCAACTGACCGGGCCACTACCTTTGATCGTAAGAATGCCCGCCTGGGTTTTCCGGTCGAAACGATAGGATACATCGTCGATGGTATCCCAATGCGCTTCCCCAGTCAGCGCGCTGCGAAACGCGGTGCTCAATTGATCGGGCGTCAGTGCCGAGAATTGATAATATTCGGCCAGTGCAGCCGCACCGCGTTTGACAGTCTGCTCCGATCGCTTGGCCGGTTGGTCAAATCCTGCGCGGGCGTCAATCTCGACTATCCCCATTACCTGCGGAAGAACAAATGGCTTTTGCTCGATTTCGACCAAGTCGTCACCGAGAGGCGAAAGCGGAAGAACGAAACGATAAGACAGGAATGGTTTGCGTCGTCCCTCGATCACTTCGGGCATCGTACCGTCGAGCCAATATGACCTGCCGCGCACTTTCGCGCGCACCAACACATGATCGAACATGCCGGGATTGGCGAGCCGATCGGGGAGAGTAGCATCGGCACCGGCGTTGGAGGCGAGCACGGCTTCTGCCTCGATCCCGAGCTCGCGTAGCAGCGCGAGGAGAAGGGCGGTCTTTCCTTTGCAGTCCCCGTAGCGCCGCGACCAAGTCTCCTCTGCTGTCGCCGGGGTCAGATTGCCGCCATTAAGGCCGATGTAAATGTAACGAACCTGTTGTTGCACCAGCTTCAGTGCAGCTTGCATTCGGGCCTCGTCGCTCTGGTGGGCCTGAGCGATCTGGGCTGCTTCAGTACGCAATTGCGAATCCGCGCTTAGTTGACTGGCATTGTCGAACAGCCCGTGAAACCTCCGCGAAACCTCGCGCCAATCGGCGAAGTCGGAGTATTCGACAACGCGGAGCCAACCATATCGTGCCGGCGCATCCTTTGGCGGAGTTATAGTCGATGGATTGTCAAGTCGAACGGCAAGCAAATTCGAACCGGCTTCGGCGATTTCAGCGAAATCGTCAGACAACTTGGTTTTCGGTTCCTGTCCCTCTTCCCAAGAAAGAGCCAGCTGAAACCGGCCTTGCGGCGTCGAATTCCCAAGGAAAAGCAGGCCATTGCTGGTCGAAGCCAAGGTCGGATCGTGCGATGGCACGGTGTATTCGATTTCAAGATCGTCCCCAATTCGCAAATCGGGTACCCGGAGCACCGCAGTCAATTGGCCGTCGAGCACGGCCGCTTCCAGTTGATCTTCGCGCCGCAATACTTCGAACGAAGCCTGTTCGAGCACGTCGACAACCGTTGCGCCGCGATGGATTCGAAGAGCGTGGACAGTCGGGGCACCAACGGCCGGGTTCCACGTCAATTGGACGTTTCCGCTCTGCAGTGCCTGTGGGTGAAGAATGCGGGTTAGACCGCCAAAATAGACCTTTTCACCGTCTTGGGTGAGTCGCACGATCGTGTCCTGCTTGCGGACGAAAACGAGACCGCTCGCATCGTCGGGCACCTCCATCGGGTCTGAGGGTTCGGCCCAGTCGGGTGCGGGACCGAACTGCACCTGATCGCTTTGGGCCAAGGCTGCATTTGCACTGACCAGGAGGCCAAGGCCAAGAACCGTTCTGAATTGCATGACGTCCCCTATGCACGATTGCCACGTCACAGCGACGTTTTGTGCGCGAGCGAGAATAGAAGGACTTCAGTGAAAATACAGGGTGT
>JASJDE010000011.1 GCA_030065195.1 Erythrobacter sp.
TTTCTTCTCCAGGACCGTGTAACATGCGGTCCATGTCTCCCATGTCCTTGCGCAACAGCCGCGCAAAACCCGCGCAACTTCACTTGGCGTTCACGAACCTCCCGGCTATATCGCGCGCCATGCTTACGAACTTCCGCACATCGCTGACTCGCGCCGCCATCCTTGGCGCAACCATTGCCACCACCGCTGCGTGCGGCGGCGGCTCTGCCAACGAAGACGTGGCCTATGTCGCGCGCGATGTGGAATCGCTCTATGCCGAGGCGCAGCGGCGGCTCGATCGCGGCAACACACTGCTTGCGGCGGCGCTGTTCGACGAGGTGGAGCGCCAGCACCCCTATTCACCCTGGGCGCGCCGGGCGCAGTTGATGAGCGCGTTCAGCTATTACATCGCGCGCGATTACAACAAGTCGATCCAGAACGCGCAGCGCTTCCTCTCGATCCACCCGGGTAACAAGGACGCGCCCTACGCCTATTACCTGATTGCTCTCTCCTATTACGAGCAGATCAGCGACGTAAACCGCGACCAGAAGATCACCGAGCAGGCGCGTTCGGCCTTGCGCGAGGTCAATCGCCGCTTCCCGCAGAGCGAATATGCCGCCGATGCGCGGTTGAAGCTCGACCTGGTGGCCGATCACCTCGCGGGCAAGGAGATGGAGATCGGGCGGTTCTATCAGCGTTCGGGCCAGTGGCTCGCCTCGCAACTGCGGTTCCGCAACGTGATCGAGCAATACGAGACCACCAGCCACGCCCCCGAAGCGCTGTATCGCCTCACCGAAAGCAGCCTGGCGCTCGGTATTCCCAACGAAGCGGTGAAGTATACGGCAGTGCTCGGAGCGAACTATCCCGGCACCGAGTGGTACGAGAAGGCTTACGAACTGATCGAGGATCACGCTGCGGGCGTTTCGCCGAGCTGATCGAGTGACGATCTGGTCGCGATGCTAAGCCAAGAGACCTCCCGGTTCATTCGCGATCTCGCCGACAACAACGACCGCGATTGGTTCAAGGCCCACGAAGGGCGCTACAAGGAACACTATAAGCTCGCGGGCGAAGCCTTTGCCGAAACGCTCGCCGCGAGGCTTGGCGAAAGCCTCGGATCCTCTTTCGTAGCGCGAAATTTTCGGATTTTTCGCGATGTGCGGTTTTCCAAAGACAAGACCCCCTACAATCCGCATCTGCGGATCGGCTTTTCGCGCCCTGACGGCCCTGCCGATCAGCCATTCCTGATGACAGGTCTGCAGCGCGACACCTTGACCGTTGGCGTGGGTAGGTTTGGGTTTGAGAAGGCGACGCTCGAACGCTTTCGCCAGCTTGTCGCCGGGGATGAAGGAGATGAACTCGCTGCACTCCTGTCGCGCCTTGTCGATGATGGAGCGCGGCTGAGCGAGCCCGATCTCAAGCGCGTTCCGGCACCCTATGACAAGGACCATCGGCACGCCGACCTGCTGAAGCACAAGGGGCTCGCGGTCTGGCGCGATTTTGAAGGCCACGAGCTCGCCTATGGCGAGGGTGGGATCGCCAATGTTGCCGCGCAGCTTCTGAAGCTGCGCCCAGCCTATGATTGGTTGTGGAGGCTCGTTGTCTAGGCGGATTTTCGCTCTACTCCGGCATGCCCATCAAGCTGTTTGCAAGCCGGCCACCGGCACGTGACGCCTTCTCGCCGTTAGGCTAGACGGAGTACGTCATGCTGACCCGGCTTTCGATCCGCAACATCGTCCTGATCGAAGCGCTCGATCTCGATTTCGGGCGCGGGCTGGGTGTGCTGACCGGGGAGACCGGAGCGGGTAAGTCGATCCTGCTCGATGCGCTCGGCCTGGTGCTGGGCGACCGGGCTGAAACTGCGCTGGTGCGCGCGGGCGAAGCCAAGGCGAGCGTCACAGCGAGCTTTGAATTCGCCGCTTTGCCCGATGGGATCGTTGACGTGCTCGACGACGCGGATATCGAGATTGACGCGGGCGAACCGCTGATCATCAGGCGCCAGGTCAAGGCGGATGGCGGTTCGAAGGCCTTCGTGAACGACCAACCCGTCGGCGTCGCCTTGCTGCGCGAACTCGCTCCCGCATTGGTCGAACTGCATGGCCAGCACGACGACCGCGGCCTCGTCAATCCGCGGGGGCACCGGGCCTTGCTCGATCGCTACGCCGGAACCGATTTGGCCGGACTTGAGCGTCGCTGGGCAAGCTGGGCGAAATCGGAAGCGCGCCTGTCCGAAGCTCAAGCCGATGTGGAACAGGCGAAGGCCGATCAGGACTTGCTGATCGCGCATCTGGCTGAACTGACCGCTCTGGAACCGCAGAAGGGAGAGGAAGCCCGGCTCGCCGATGCCCGCGCCAGCATGCAGAAGGGCGAGAAGCTTTCGGGCGATCTCGAAGAGCTGCGGCATGTCTGGGAAGGATCGGATTCGCCGCTTGCTAACCTCCGCGTGGCGGCACGGCGGCTTGACCGGATTGCCGAGGAGCATCCTTTGCTCGCGGAGGCGCTGGCCGCACTTGACCGAGCGGTAATTGAAGCGGGTGAGGCCGAAGAGAAGTTGGAGGCCGCGGCCGAAGCGCTGGTGCATGATCCGCAGGCATTGGATGAGGCCGAGACGCGGCTGTTCGAACTGCGTGCGCTGGCCCGCAAGCATCGCTGCGAAGTCGACGCGCTGCCGGAGCTAATGCGCGAGATGCGCGGGAAGCTGGATGCCATCGAAGGCGGAGAAGCGGAACTCGATGCGCTCGAAGCGGCGGCACGGGAAGCTCGTGATGCCTATGTGAAGGCGGCCGAAAAGGCGCATGATCAGCGGATCAAGGCGGCGAAGAAGCTCGACAAGGCAGTCGCGGGTGAGCTTGCCCCGCTCAAGCTCGATACCGCGCGATTCCTGACTTCGATAGGTTCTTTGCCCGAAGACAAATGGGGCGCGCACGGCATGGACAGCCTCGAGTTCCTGATCGCGACCAATCCGGGGGCCGACTTCGCACCGCTGGCCAAGATTGCGTCGGGCGGCGAATTGTCGCGCTTCATCCTCGCACTGAAGGTCGCGCTGGCAGAAAAGGGCGGGGCGGCGACGATCATTTTCGACGAGATCGACCGCGGCGTCGGCGGCGCGGTGGCGTCTGCCATCGGCGAGCGTCTGGCGCGGCTGGCGAGCGCCGAAGGGCAATTGCTCGCGGTGACACATTCCCCACAGGTCGCGGCCCGGGGAGGAACCCATTACCTGATCGCGAAGGCTTCGAGCGGCACCGTCACCAGAACTAGCGTGGCGTTGCTTGATGAGGCGGGGAGACAGGAAGAGATCGCGCGAATGCTCAGCGGCGCGCAGATCACGAGCGAGGCAAGGGCGCAGGCAGATCGGTTGCTGGAAGGGGTGTGATGGATCGAGCCGAGAATTCGATCTTGTTTCGTATCGCGGCTCTTATCCTTGCGCTGACAGCAATTCTCGGATTGCTCGTCGTTTCCTGGTTGTTCTTCGTCGCCTTCAGTCTGAGCTGGGGAACTCTCTGGGCGTTGCTGGCAATGGTCGGAGCCGGGCTGAATCTTGGCATAAGTGTGTCAGTCGCGCGCAATCAACTGCCGTCCAACTGGCTATTGATCGTTCTGGGGTTCTCGGCGCTGATCTGTTTGCCGCTTGTGATCGTGGTTGCGACGTGAGTAAGTCGCGAAATGATCCAGCCTGATCAGACCAAAGCCCCTTCCACCTCAGACAAGAGGACTTTGGGTTGACGGACCAACCACTCTCCCGCCCAATCTGGTCGATGCTCAATGGGCGACAGGCCGACCTGGCCATTTCAACTGGCGCGGCGCTGCGGATAGATCCACGTTACGGCCCGTTCGGTGCTGCGGTCGATCAAGGCAATGCTGCGCAAGCGGATCTTGCTGACATAGTGCGCTCGTCGCTGCACGATATCTGGCTGGTCGAACCCGAACAGTGGCCTGCCCCGATCGGCACTCGAACCGTCCGAACCGCGCCTCTTGTTCAGATGGTTGCCGAGAGGGTGGGCATCTCAAGCGAACCCAGCCCTGGCATCGTCGCACTTGCTGACGCAGACGTACCCGAAATGACCGAACTCGCTCTCGCTACCGAGCCCGGTCCGTGGGGCGAACTCACGCACAAATACGGTCAGTTCTTCGGCATACGCGACGGCGAGAGACTCGCGGCGATGGCGGGTGAGCGAATGCGGCCTGCGCCCGGCTATGCCGAAGTCAGCGGTGTGTGCACCTGGCCCGAGTATCGCGGGCAGGGCATGGCGCGGCGGCTCATCGCGCATGTCATGCAAGCGCAACGCGCGCGGAACGAAACACCGTTCCTGCATTCCTACGCTGGCAACGCGGCTGCAATCGGCCTCTATGAAAGCCTTGGCTTCAGGATTGCGCGAAAGATGATGGTCACCGTTCTCGCACCGGATTAAGAGCGCATCATGAACGACGTTTCCACGATGAGCGAAGCAGACGCCGCCAACGAATTGATGCGGTTGGCACGGCAGATCGCCAGGCACGACAGGCTTTACCACGCGGAAGACTCGCCCGAGATCAGCGATCCCGAATACGATGCGCTTGTGCGCCGCAATCGCGCTCTGGAAGATGCATTTCCACATTTGATCCGCGAGGATTCCCCATCGCGCAAGGTGGGTCACGAAATCGCTGCCTCGCCACTGTCCAAGGTGACGCACGAGGTCCGCATGATGAGCCTCGACAACGGGTTCAATCGCGAAGAGGTGGAGGATTGGGTCGCACGCGTGCGGCGCTTCCTGTCGCTTGCCGAAGACGAAACCGTTGCGATCACGGCTGAGGACAAGATCGACGGCCTGTCCTGTTCGCTCCGATATGAGCAAGGCAAGCTCGTGCGCGCTGCCACGCGCGGGGATGGCCAGGTGGGCGAGGACGTCACGGCAAATGTTGCCCACATTGCCGACATCCCGCAGCAAATCGACGATCCCGATACGCCGGAGATCTTCGAGGTGCGCGGCGAAGTTTACATGTCCAAACAGGACTTTGCTGCGCTCAATGCTGCGCAGCAAAGTGTCGATGGCAAGCTGTTCGCCAATCCCCGAAACGCGGCTGCCGGATCGCTGCGCCAGAAGGATGCCAAGGTGACGGCAAGCCGCCCGCTCCGGTTCTGGGCCTATGGCTGGGGTGCGGCGAGCGAAGTGCCGGGGACAGCCCAGCACGATGTCATGCGGTCCATCGAACGGTGGGGCTTTCCGGTTTCGCCGTTTCTGACGGTGACGGACAGCGTCGACGCGATGATCGCGCATTACGAGGAGATCGGCCGCCAACGTCCCGATCTCGGCTATGAGATCGATGGCGTTGTCTACAAGGTCAACCGACTGGATTGGCAGCAGCGGCTCGGGTTTGTCGCCAAGGCACCGCGTTGGGCATTGGCGCACAAATTTCCAGCCGAGCGAGCCGAAACGACACTGGAGGCGATCGACATCCAGGTCGGAAGAACCGGCAAGCTCACCCCGGTCGGGCGGCTGGCGCCGGTCCTCGTCGGAGGGGTCACCGTTACCAATGTGACGTTGCACAATCGCGACGAAATCGAACGGCTGGGTGTGCGACCCGGCGACCGCATCGTCATCCAGCGGGCGGGAGATGTCATCCCGCAGGTGGTCGAAAACCTGACCCGCGAGGTCGAGCGCGATCCGTTTGTCTTTCCCGACGCGTGTCCGGAATGCGATAGCGAAGCCGTGGCGGAGGAGGGCGAAGTCGATGTTCGCTGCACCGGCGGGCTGGTTTGCCCTGCGCAACGCACCCAGCGGCTCGAGCATTTCGTCAGTCGCAAGGCGCTGGATATCGAGGGGTTCGGCAGCAAAACGATTGCGCAATTCTTCGAGATGGGCTGGCTCGAAAGCCCGGCGGACATCTTCCTGCTGAAACACCGCAGAGACGAGATACTTGCGCTCGATGGGTGGCAGGAAAAGTCTGTCGATAATCTGTTGGAAGCTGTGGATACCCGGCTGTCGCAGCTCCGCGGAAAGGAGACCGTCGATACGCAAGGCGTGGTGCGGGCCGACCGTCTGCTATTCGGTTTGGGTATTCGCCATGTCGGCGAAGTAACCTCTCGCGACCTGCTCAAGAATTTCCAGACCATGCATGCTCTGCGCGACGCTGCAGAAAGAGCGCGTGCCGGGGAGCAGGATGCGATCGAAGCGTTCGTTTCGATCGACGGGATTGGGACGGCGGTGATCGAAGCTCTGGGAGACTTCTTTCACGAGCCTCACAACGTCAAAGTCTGGGAGCAACTGGTCGGTTCTGCGGACAAGGACGGTTTGCTCGATCCGCCTGCGTTCACGGTCGAAACTCTCGAATCCGAAGTCGCCGGCAAGACCGTAGTGTTCACAGGCAAGCTTGAAACCATGAGCCGTGACGAAGCCAAGGCGCAGGCTGAACGCTTAGGCGCCAAGGCTTCCGGCTCGGTCAGCGCAAAGACCGATATCCTCGTGGCGGGACCGGGTGCAGGGTCCAAGCTCAAGAAGGCGCAGGAACTGGGCATCACGATTTGGCAGGAAAGCGACTGGGCCAGGATGGTTGCGGACGCCACCTGATGGACCTGCTCCAGGAACTTCACCCGCGAGCCCGGCGTATCGCAGCCGCGTTGCGCGACCGCGGGGAAAAGGTCGCCGTTGCTGACGGAGCGACCGGCGGGTTGATCGCAGCCAGCTTGCTGACGGTCCCCGGTGCGCTCGAATTCTATGTCGGGGGCGGGATCGTGTATTCCTTCAGGGCGCGCGATGTGCTGTTCGATCTGCCCCGCGAGGCCTATCGCGGGATGCGCGGTGCGAGCGAGGACTATGCCTTGCTCCAGGCGCGAGCGATACGGGACAATTTTGGCGCCGAGTGGGGGATCGCCGAAAGCGGATCGGTCGGCGGTTCCAGCCACCCTTCGGGCGCTCCCGCGGGGCGAAGCGTTGCTGCAGTGGTGGGGCCGGACTCGTTTTGCCGCATCGGAACGATCGAAACCGAAAGCGACGACCGCATCGCCAATATGGAAGCCTTCACTCGCAACGCACTCGCAGCGCTTGAGGAAGCGCTGAAAGCCGGAGGAAGTTAGCGGGCACGCGAAATTTTTCGAGCCGCTCTGTCGAATCCGGCCAGCGCCGTCCGTCTCTTGGTCGGAACCTCGCCGACGTGGCGCGGCCAATGATGGAGATTGAACATGCAATACATGCTGCTGATCAACGAGGATGAAAGCATCTACGAGGGCGAAAACGGGGCAAAACTCATGGAAGAGACGCTGGCCGGCCACATGGCGCTGGCGCAGAAGCTGACCGAAAAGGGGATCGAGTTCAGCGGAGAACGTCTCAAGCCCGGTGCAACCGCAACGACAATCAAATGGGATCACGGCAAGCAATCGTTGCATGACGGCCCGTTTGCCGAAACCCACGAGGAGCTGGGCGGCTTCTACATCATCGATGTCGCATCCCTCGATGAAGCGTTGGATTGGGCGAAGATGCTCCCGATCCCGGGCAGAGGTGCCATCGAGGTGCGCCCCGTCTGGCCGATGGGCGAGTGAACGAGGCGTCCGGCCTCGCCGCAGCGATAGCGCGAGCGCGGCCACGGGTGGTTGCCGCCCTGGCCGCGCATTTGCGCGATCTCGATGCGGCGGAAGACGCCTTTGCGGAGGCGACCGCCGCCTGTCTTGCGCTCAAAGCGTCGCCGGACAATCCCCCGGCTTGGTTGCTTACGGTTGCCAAGCGCAAGGCGATCGACGCTATCCGGCGCAAGCAGGCGGAAATCCGTGCCGTCGATGCAGCAGCGATGGTGAACGACATGGCTGAAATCATCCAACTTCCCGAACCGATCCCCGACGAAAGGCTGCGGCTTATCTTCATATGCTGCCACCCGGCACTTGCGGTCGAGGCCCGCGCAGCGCTCGCGATGAAAGTGATTTGCGGTTTGCCTGTCCGTGCGATCGCCAAGGTGTTCGTGACCAGCGAAGCGACCATGTTTCAGCGGATTACCAGGGCGAAGGCGAAAATCCACGGTGCTGGGGTCGATTTCGAGCTGCCACCGCGCAAGGCGTGGAACGAAAGGCTTGGCGCGGTGCTGCTTACGCTGGAACTCGCCTACACCGTGGCCTATCAGGACGCGGGTGCCGATCTCGATCCGGAATTGTCCGGCGAGGTTGCTCGCCTCTCGCAAATGGTTGCGGAATTGCTCCCCGGCGAAGCCGAAGCCTTGGGCTTGGCGGCGTTGGTCGCTCTGGTGCGTTCGCGCGAGGCGGCGCGCGTGGATGGCGACGGAG
This sequence comes from Erythrobacter sp., assembly GCA_030065195.1. Lineage (GTDB taxonomy): Bacteria > Pseudomonadota > Alphaproteobacteria > Sphingomonadales > Sphingomonadaceae > Erythrobacter. The sequence goes on from JASJDE010000011.1 coordinate 8,222, forward strand.
CGATGGTGCCTCTGTCGAAGCAGGATACGTCGCTGTGGGACGAGACACTCATCGAAAGGGCGCGTGCCTGGCTCGACGATGCCGCGAAGTTCGGACGGACGGGACCGTATCAGCTGATGGCTTCGATCCAGCTCACACATGCACGCAGGGCCTTTGACGGGAACACCGATTGGGAAACGATCCTCGTGTTGTACGATGCGTTGCTGACAGTCAGGCCCATGCCGACCGTCTGGCTCAACCGCGCCGTGGCTTTGGCCAACGTGGAAGGGGTCAAAGCCGCGCTGGAGGAGATTGAGAAGCTTCCAGCCGGTCAATTGTCATCTGCGAGGCCATTTCATGCTGCGCGGGCGGACTTGTTGGCCCGAGCCGGCGATAGGGCCGGCGCGATTTCCGCTTTGGACGCAGCGCTAAAGCTCGATCCGCCCCGCGCCGAACGCCTGTATCTCGAACGTAAACGCTTCGACCTCGATCGTAGCTAGCGGTTGGCTGGAGTAGGTACCCATTTCATGACCCCGCCAGGAAGGGGCGTCCAAAGTCCTGTCCTGATGCCCGCTGCGGCAAGCCTGTCGCTGGTCCACTGGTTGCAGGTGTTGCCGAGATGGTATGTGCCCAATGCGTCGAAAAAGGCGTCGTGGCCCGAATATCCCGGGTAGGTTGAGCGACCTTCTATCGGTGCGAGATCTCCTGAAATGAGCTGAACCAGCTTGCGATATTCGGCGGGGCGGATCCTGATCTCGCGAAAATCGTCCGCCGGGGCAGGGCGCACATAGTATGCTGCATGGATCAACCCATCCCCGCCCGCAATCGCCCCGATGGCGACGAGCGGGTCGACTTCGGACCAGGTCGGTGTTTCGAGAAAGAATGTCCGCTCGCCCCAGCTTATGCCGACATGGGTGTAGTCGCGAGACGGATCGGCAATATCGTCGAGCGGGAATTGGTCGCGCCAATCGATCGTATCTGTCTGGATTGGCATGATGATTTCGGTGTGGATACCGTTGGTGCCGATCAGGATCGTGATGCCGTCATCGGGTTCCGTCCAATCGCTGTTGCGGGCAAGGCTCGAACCGATCCAGGCGACGAGGAAGAAGCCGAGCACAAGCACCAGAATCGCAGTGCCCGAACAAACTGCACCGCGCTTCAGTTTAGCGCCCATTGGCCCGGCGCCTGAGCCAGAGTATCGCCCAATCGTCGCGCTGCATACGCTCAACCAACCGGAATCCCGCGCGCCGATAGGCCCGCCGTACCTTGCCTTCCTGCTCCCCTGCGAGCAGGCCGGAAAGGACCAAGCTACCGCCCCGCTGCACCGCCGCGGCGAAGTCGCGGGCGAGATCGATCAGCGGACCGGCCAAGATGTTGGCGACCAGCAGATCGTACGGCGCGCGCACTTCGATGAGCGGGTCGTTCATCCCGTCGGCAATTACCATGGTCATCATGCCGGGCTTTGCTCCCAGCTGGATCGCGTTCAAACGGGCGTTCTCTTCGATCACTGGCGCGCAGACAGGATCGATATCCGACGCGGTGATCCTTGCTCTCGGCCACAGCGCCAGCGTCGCGAATCCGAGCAGGCCGGTGCCCGTGCCGATGTCGGCCGCATCGCGAACTCGCAAACCGCTACGCTTCAGTCGCGCAAGCATTTCGAGGCACCCGGTCGTGGTCTGGTGCTGTCCCGTGCCAAAGGCGAGTGCAGCCGGGATCAGGAAATTCATCGCGTCGGGGTCGGGTTCGTGGGCAGGGGTGCGGACGTAGAACGGCCCTGCGCGAATCGGTTCGGCGCCTTGCTGGCTAAGCGCAACCCAGTCTTCATCCTCCAGTCTCTCGATTGAGATGTCTGGTTGATCATCGGCAAACAGCTTTGCCAAGGCGCCGATCTGATCCTTACCCGGCTTGCGGGGATACCAACCTTCCAGCACCCAATCTTCTGGTCGTTCTTCCGCAAGTTCTCGTCCCGCAATGACCAGCTCGGGATCCCACTCCTCGATATCGTCATGCGCGAGCAGGGCCGCCTGCACGACCCGCTTGGGCGCGCGCGCTGTCAGCTTCCAGCTTTCGCTCATCGCGCACTTTCCTGCAGCATTCGCTGGTCGAGGCGTTCCGAAACTCTGGCAGCATAATCCTTGCAGGAGAGCCATCCTTTGAGCGAGCCGCTGGCAGCGCGCTTGAGCATTTGGCTGGCCGATGGATGCGGGGTCAGCAGCATGTCGCACTCTGCATGGGCGATGCGGAGCAAGCTTGTGCGATAGGCGGCGACATAGCCCGGCGGGTCCGAAAACAGGAAGTCGTCGCGGCTTACGGGGCTGAGGCTGTCGGCATAGACGATCGAGAGGCAGTCCTTCTCCTCGCACGATTTCCACTGCCAGCTCAGCGCCCCTGGCGAGTGCCCCGGCGTTCCGATCGCGGTGAAGGTTTTCCATCCGATGTCGAGCTGCTCTCGGTCTTCGATAATGCGTGCCACCGTCACGGGCTTCATCGGATCGTGCATGCCGAATTGCGGGTCGGCTTCATTGAGCACACCGCTTTCCAACACCTCTTTGGCTATCGGCGAGGCGACAATCTGCGCCCCGGTTTCTTCCGCCAGCACCGCGAACCCGCCGACATGGTCGTAATGCTCGTGGCTGTGCGAGATGAAGCGGATATCCTTCGGGTCAAACCCAAGGGAGCGGATGTTGGCAAGCACAATTTCAGCGCCAGCCTCCGTTCCGCTGTCGATAAGGAAGTGTCCACGACGGTCTGCAACAAGGATCGCCGCGATCCCGCAAGTGCCGACATAGTAGGTGTCGCCATGGATCTTGAAGGGCGGGGCCGGTTTGTCCCATTCGTCCCAAGGCTCGCAGCCTTCGGCCCATTCTGCCGCGGTTAGCGGTTGACCGCCTGTGGCCGTCTGCGCGCTTCCTGTTGCACAGGCGGTCAGCGCAATCGCGCCGATGGGCGCAAGCAACTTATCGAACATAGCTCGCCCCATTGGCGTCTATCACCGCGCCGGTCATGGTGGGAGGGGCGTCGAGTGCGCAGAATGCGACAATCCGAGCGATCTCTTCGGGAGACGCGACGCGTCCCAAGGGGATGTCGGCCAGCAGTCCGGCTCCGCCGCGGCTCTCGAGATAATCTCCCGCCATTGCCGTATCGGTGAATCCCGGAGCGACGGCGTAACTGAGAATGCCATCGCCGGCATAGGCACGCGCGATCGTCTTGTGCATCGCGACCATTCCGCCCTTGGCTGCGGCATAGTGCCAATGGGCGGGGGAGTCTCCGCGATAGGCTGCGCGGCTCGCTACATGGACGAGCCGGCCGCCCGATCCGCGCGATTGCCAATGTCTCACTGCGAAACGGCTTAGCTGCGCGGCTGCTGTTAGGTTGATCCGGAGTGTGTCCTCCCACGCATCGAGCCATTCGATGTCGGAGCGGTTGAGCCGGTTGGCTTCGAACAGTCCGGCGTTGTTGACCAGGACGTCTATCTTGCCCTCGCTCCGTTCGAGCGCTTCTTCCCAGAGCGTTTGTGCGGAAAGCGGATTGCCGAAGTCGGCGGCGACGGTTTCGGCATCGCTTGAACGAGAGGCATGGCCGATGACCTTAGCCCCGCGAGCTATCAACGCTTCGCGCGCTGCCGCCCCGATACCCCTGCTCGATCCGGTCACAAGAATGTAGCTCATGCAAGACCCTATCCAAAACTTTGCAACCAGAGTCGAGCGCTCGCGGCTTGCCTCCCACGACAGGGCCGCTAAGTGAGGCAGACAAACACGGGTTTGAACGGGATATCCATGAGCCAGAGACCGCTTTCGCCGCACCTCCAGATATGGCGCTGGGGGCCGCACATGTTTGTATCGATCCTGCACCGGGTGACCGGTGACGGGATGGCGCTGGTGGGTCTGGCCGTGCTGGTCTGGTGGCTGGGAGCACTGGCTAGCGGTCCCGAGGCCTACACGACCTTTACGGAAATGATGACATCTCCGATCGGTTATGCCGTGCTGGTCGGGCTTACGTGGGCGTTTTTCACCCACATGATGAGCGGCCTCCGCCACTTCGTCCTCGATATCGGTGCGGGCTACGAGCTCGATACCAACAGGATGTGGTCAATCGCATCGCCGATTATCGCCGTGCTGCTGACGGGCGCTTTCTGGATGTTCGTCCTGTTTCCGAAAGGAGCGCTGGCGTAATGGGCAACGGCACATCCATCGGAAAGGTTCGCGGTCTGGGTTCCGCCCAGGATGGCGCACATCATTGGCTGGTCCAGCGTTTCACGGCGATCGGGAATCTGGTCCTGATGAGCTGGCTGCTGGTCAGTTTCATCGGGCTAGGCGACCTTAGTCATTCCACCGTCAGCGCCTGGATCGCAAAGCCGATCCCGGCGACCGCGATGATCCTGCTGGTCGTCAGCCTGTTCTGGCATGCCCGCCTTGGACTTCAGGTCCTGATCGAGGACTACATCCACGATGGCGGTTCGAAATTCGCGCTGCTGGCAGCGCTCAACCTTGCAGTTATCGGCGGCGGCGCGTTTTCGATCTTCAGCGTCGCTCGTCTCGCACTCGGAGTTTCAGCATAATGGCAACTGCCCCCGCCAACGACGGCGGCCCCGACCTGAAGGGCGCTTACAAGATTATCGACCACACTTATGACGTGGTGGTTGTCGGTGCCGGCGGCTCGGGCCTGCGCGCGACGATGGGCGCGGCCGAAGCCGGTCTCAAGACAGCCAATATCTCGAAAGTCTTTCCCACGCGCTCGCACACCGTGGCGGCGCAGGGCGGGATCGCGGCGAGTCTCGGCAACAACACGCCCGATCACTGGACCTGGCACATGTACGACACCGTAAAGGGGTCGGACTGGCTGGGTGATCAGGACGCGATCGAATATCTTGCGCGCGAAGCGCCGCAGGCGGTTTACGAGCTTGAGCATGCCGGCGTTCCGTTCTCACGCAACGAAGACGGCACGATCTACCAGCGTCCGTTCGGCGGCCATATGCAGAACATGGGCGAGGGCCCCCCGGTCCAGCGCACCTGCGCCGCCGCCGACCGCACCGGGCACGCAATGCTTCATGCGCTCTACCAGCAGAGCCTCAAATACGACGCCGACTTCTTCATCGAATACTTCGCGCTCGACCTGATCATGGCCGATGTCGACGGCAAGCGCAGCTGTGTCGGCGTGATGGCGATGTGCCTCGATGACGGGACGATCCACCGTTTCCGCGCTCAGAGCGTCGTGTTGGCAACCGGCGGCTATGGACGCTGCTACTACACCGCAACCTCGGCGCACACCTGCACCGGCGATGGCGGCGGCATGGTGCTGCGTGCAGGCCTGCCGTTGCAGGACATGGAATTCGTGCAATTCCACCCGACCGGAATCTACGGCGCGGGCGTGCTGATCACCGAAGGCGCGCGCGGCGAGGGTGGGTATCTCACCAACTCAGAAGGCGAGCGCTTCATGGAGCGCTATGCTCCCTCGGCGAAGGATCTTGCCTCGCGCGACGTGGTCAGCCGTTCGATGGCGCTGGAAATGCGCGAAGGGCGGGGTGTCGGCGACGATGGCGACCACATCCACCTGCATCTCGATCACATCGATCCCAAGGTGCTGGCCGAGCGCCTGCCGGGAATTACCGAGAGTGGAAAGATCTTTGCCGGTGTCGACCTGACCCGCGAAGCTTTGCCGGTGACGCCGACGGTCCATTACAATATGGGCGGTATCCAATGTAACTATCACGGACAGGTCGTGACGGTCGGTCCCGATGGCGATCCCGATGCGGTCGTGCCGGGCCTTTATGCGGTGGGCGAAGCCGCCTGCGTTTCGGTCCATGGCGCGAACCGCCTCGGATCGAACTCGCTCATCGACCTTGTCGTGTTCGGCCGTGCAACCGGCCTTCATCTCAAGGACAGCCTCACGGCAGGCGCGAGCCAGCCCGAACTGCCGAGCGACAGCGCCGACTTTGCGCTGAGTCGGCTCGATCACTTCCGCTATGCCGAAGGCGGCTCACCCACCGCCGCGATCCGCGCCGACATGCAGAAAGCGATGCAGAAACACTGCGCCGTGTTCCGCGACCAGGCGCTGATGGACGAAGGCGTGCAGAAGCTCGCCGACCAGAACAAACGGATGGAAGATATCCACGTCTCCGACAAGTCGCTGATCTGGAACAGCGACCTGATCGAAACGCTCGAGCTCGACAATCTGATGGCTCAGGCCAACGTTACCATGGCGAGTGCGGCGAACCGCAAGGAAAGCCGCGGCGCGCACGCGCACGAGGATTATCCCGACCGGAACGATGCCGAATGGATGAAGCACACCGTCGCCTGGTTCGACGGCTGGGGCGGCCGCGGCTCGAACATCCGCATCGATTACCGCCCAGTCCATGAGTATACGCTGACCGAGGATGCGGAGTATATCGAGCCGAAGGCGCGGGTTTATTAACGGCAATATGTAGAGCGAGCCAGTGGCGAAGATCACCGCCGAACAAGTTCGGGTCGTTTATCGGTACGCAAATCTTTGGCTCCAAGGGTCCCTCACGAACCGTGAGGCTCGAGATGCGGCGGTCAGCGGTAGCGGAATCAGTTCAGGTTCAGCAGCAAACCTAATTCTTATTGTTAGGGGGCTTCGGGAGGGCAAACGGTTCACGCGAACGCTTAGTCATGCGGCAGCTGAAACTTTGCTTGAGTTGATATCGTCAGACTTTGGGGAAGATGGTATCTCGAATGCCGTTAGAGCGTTAGATCAACACATTGAATACTATGAGAATTTGGATCAAGGAAACAGGCCGGGCCTAAAAGCGATTGCTGATCGCTGGCGGCCTAGAATGACTTTTGATTGCTATCTTGAAAAGCTAGAGAAAGAAGTCGTTGCCATGGCGTCGCTTCCGGCTTCCGAGCGTCGAAAACGGCTGCCGAAAGCTGGCAACAAGCCCAAATCGAGGCGTGTTTCTACGAAAATTTACGAGCGCAACGCCGCGGTTATCGCTGAAGCGTTGGCAAAGGCCGACGGCGTATGTGAACGATGCAAGGCCAAAGCCCCCTTTCTGAGGGCCAAGGATGGCACGCCGTATCTTGAGGTCCATCACAAAGTGCCGCTAGCAGAAGGTGGCGAAGACACACTCGGAAATGCGGAAGCACTATGCCCAAATTGCCATCGTCTCCGGCATTTTGGATAGACTTCGGAAAGCGTCTCTTTAACGATGGCTTGACCAAGGCGGTCCGTGAAGGCAGCCTCTCCTGATGGTCAAACGCGCACTTCTCGCATTCGGTATGGCGACATTTCTGGCCTCGCCGGTGCCTGCCGATGATGCGGTGCCTTCACTCAATCCCAACCAGCCTCCGCCGCATACTCTGCCGTTCCCCAATCTCGCCACCGGGGAGGATCGCGAGGAAGCGCGCGCCAGCCTTGCGCTCGGGCCGCAGATGCAGCGGGGGCTTAGCGCGGCCGACATCCTCGACCAGCGCCGCCGGCTCGATGCCGAACTGGCCAAGCTCCAGCCGCAGCGGCCCGGCACGGTCGATGCCTATGTCCTCACCATCGCGCTCGACAGCGATCCGGTGTTCGCCCGCGAAGCGCGCGAGGCGGGGCGGGTGCTGGCGCGGCGCTATGACGGGGCGGGGCGGACTTTGACGCTCGCGGGACCGGACGGGCAGCGCAACGACTTGCCGCAAGGCTCGATCGACGCGCTGATCGTCAGCCTCGCCAAGATCGCCGAGTTGATGGACACCGAGGAAGACGTGCTGGTGATGTATTCGACCAGTCACGGCCTCGATCTCGGTCTCGCCTATCATTACGGCGACACCGGATACGGTATCCTTAGCCCCGAACGGTTCGCGTCGGTACTTGAGGAACTGGGCATTGAGAAACGCTTGCTTATCCTCAGCGCGTGTTTCTCCGGCGTATTCGTGCCAGAGTTGGCCAGCGCCGACACCGCGATCTTGACGGCGGCCGCAGGCAATCGGACTTCGTTTGGCTGCGAGGCCGAGAACGATTGGACATTCTTCGGCGATGCGATGATCAATCGTGCGCTGCGCAAGCCGCAGAGCCTGCAGGAAGCATCGCAGGAAGCGAACCGATCAGTAGCCACATGGGAATCCGAACGACGCCTGCTCGCGTCGCTTCCGCAAACGTCGATTGGCGACGACGCCCTGCAATGGCTGGCCGAGCTTGAAGCACGCATGCCGCAATCCGCCACCGAACCGGTGGGGCGACCCGCCAACAGCGATTAGTTGGAAGCAGACTCCAACCTGCGGGCATCCGTAATCACCACTGGCTCTGCCAGCATCTGGCCCTTCATCCAGCCTTCACCGGCGTCGGGATCAACGGCCTGCGCGTGGATCGTCTCGACCACGGCCATACCCTCGATCACGTAACCGAAGACGGCGTAACCATTTTTCCATACGGGATCGTCGGATTCGGGCTTGGCATCGAGCCCGACCTGGTCCTGCACCATGATCGAAAAGTCGCCATTGGCACTGCCCGGATCGCCCATCGCCATGGACAGCGCTCCGCGGGTATGACTGAGGCCGGTCTCATTTGTCGGCTCGTGCGCGATGCCGGGCAAGACCCGGTCGCGGTCCCACTGGGTGCCGCCCTGGATCAGGCCGTTGGGTTGCGGGTCCCAATCGGTGCTCATCGCACGGTAGAACACCGTGCCGTCGAAGCGGTCCTCGTCGACATAGCGCAGGAAGTTGGCGGCTGTAATAGGGGCGCGTTCGGTTTCAAGCCGGACGGTGATGTCGCCCAAGGTGGTTTCGAGAACGATATCGACCGTTTCGTATTCGGTGACCGGTTCGGGTTCTTCGACCGGGCCGGTGGGGGCGGTCGAGAAAGCCACTTCGGCGCCTTTCACCTCGAACTTCATCAACAGGTTGCGCTGGCGATTTGAGAAATTGTTGTCCGAAGCGAGGTAGACATAGGTCTTGCCGCGATGCTGACGTACCGCCAGCCCTTCAAAGTTATCGATCGTCAGCGGCGGCTGGATGACAGCCAATACACGGCTTTCCTTTTCCGGAGAGAGTTCGATCACAGCCGCACGGTTACCGTAGTCCGGGCGGTAGCTCCGGAACAGGACGTAGCAGGTGCCATCGGCGACACAGGCCGCATCGGTCGGCGCGCCGCCATGCTCGGCGAGGGCAGGCGGGACGACAAGCTCGACAGGTTCCGGCCTTTCATCGACGACGCGTACGCACGTAACCTGCTCCCCCGCCAGCTCGGGGCAAAGCAACAAGCCCGCCTGTCCGGCCGCCATCGTTTCCAGTCCCTGGTTAGGATCGTTCAGATCCATGACAGTGACACTGGACTGGCTCGCGGTCCCGTCGATCGTTTCATACTTCCACACACGATGATCCCGCTCGAACGCCACAAGCCACCCGCCATCGGATGAATGGGTGATCGCTTCGGCATCGGCCTCGTTTTTGCGTTTGAGCTTCTTGCCCCGCAGGTCGAGCAATGGCCCGCCCGATACCGATTGTACGTCCACCAGCCTGCCCTGAATCTCGTCCGGCGTGATCGTCAGCCAACGACCATCGTCAATCACGGCGAAAAGACGATCTTCATGCCACTCGAGTCCGGATATGCCGCCTAGCTTGTGTTCGCCCGGTTCGATCACGACGCCGCCGCGATAGATGAGCTCGCCGACATCCGTGGCCCCCGGGTTGCTGGGATCGAGGGCAACCGGCTCGGTCAAGGGCAGCACGTCGTCCTGAGCGGCCAAGGCTACGGACAAGCAGCTGGCAATGAGCGCGAAAAGGTTCGTTTTCCAAGTCATTGATCCCACCATATCGCGCCTTCGTCGAGGAACAAGCTTGCTGAACGCCCGTTCATTCAGGCTTCATGTTTACAAACGTAATCGCAATGCCTACAGACGTAGTCGTGGACTGGTGAGGAGGAAGCCTGTGTCTGACAACGACGACAGCAAGCCTGAACGTATCAGCGAAGCCGAGCACGCCGTAATGGAAGTGCTTTGGGATCGCGGAACGGTTTCCGCCACCGACGTATGCGACGCAATTTGCGAAGAGCGGGGCTGGAGCCTCGCAACCGTAAAGACGTTGCTTTCCCGCCTGGTCCAGAAACAAGCCATCTCGACCCGTCCCGACGGCCGTCGTTTCCTTTACAGTCCCCTGATTGCTCGCGCCGAATATGTCGGTGGGGAATCGCGACGCCTGGTCGACCGCCTGTTTGGCGGAAAGGCCGCGTCGCTGGTTGCACACCTCGCCGAAACGGAGGCGCTCAGCGAAGACGATCTCGCCGAAATCGAGGCCCTGTTGAAGGAGCTGAAGCAATGACGGACTGGCTTTTCGACACACTCGTATGGACCGCTGCGTTGATCGCGCTGGTGCTGATTATGCGTCGCCCGGTCGCGCGCTGGTTCGGCCCGCAGACCGCCTATGCGCTGTGGGCTATTCCCGTCCTTCGGCTGATCCTGCCCCCAATAGAATTGCCGAGCTGGCTCGCACCCGAACCGGTCGCCTCCGCCGGTGAAATGACTTCGACCTTTCTAATCCTCGACCCTGCCACTCCAGTTGCGACACAAGAGGCCGTTGCGGGTTCGATGGAGGCGGCGCCCGGCGCAACCACGCCCATTACCCCGCAGACCCTGCTCGATGCCGCTCCGTGGCTCGAGTTGGGGCTTGTTGCATGGTTCGTCGGCGCCGCCATTTTTCTCTTTCTGCGCTTCTCCGCCTATTTCCGGCTGCGGGGAGAACTGTTGGAGGATGCCCGCGAAGTGGGTCGCGAAGGGAAGATCCGCCTGGTCGAAACGCCGGGCACCGATGCCCCGCTTGCGTTTGGAGTGCTTGATCCGGTGATCGCCGTGCCCGAAGGGTTCATGGCGCAGCCCGACCGGATCGCGCGCGATCTGGCGCTCGCCCATGAACTGGCGCACCACAAGGGCCAGGACCTCCTGATAAATGTTGCCGTGCAGCCATTGTTCGCGCTGCACTGGTGGAATCCACTGGGCCGCTATGGCTGGCTGGCGCTGCGACGCGACCAGGAGGCGGCCTGCGATGCCCGCGTGGTCGCAACGAAGCCGGCAGAAGACCGCGCCGCCTATGCCAACCTGATTGCCAGTTTTGCCGCCGGGCCAAACGTCGCGCTCGCCGCCCCGATGGCGTGCCCCGTGCTCGGCGACAAATCGATAGTCCACCGTTTAAGGAGCCTGACCATGTCCAACCAAACGCCCCGCCGCCGCATCGCCGGTCGCGCCCTCTTAGGTGTGGGCGTGCTCGCGCTGCCGCTAACCGCTTCGATCAGCTACGCGGAGCAACAGGCACCCGAGCCGCCTGCACCGCCTGCTGCCCCCGATGTAAGCGCGGTTGCTCCGGCTCCGCCGGCGCCGCCTGCCCCTCCTGCACCGCCGACACCGGTATTGGCCGAAGCAATCGTGACGGTCGATCCGGATACCGGAGAGGAGCGGGTGGTCGAAATCGACGCGGATGACGAAGTGATCATCATCAAGAACGGCGATGCCGATGTGAAGGTCGAGAAGATCATCAAGGAGAAGAAGGACAAGAAGGGCAGGCGCGTTACCAATCGCACACAGAACATCCGGATCGTCAATCGCGGCCAGAAGATGAGCCGTGAAGAGATGGACGAGATCATGAAGGAAGTGCGCGTAAGTCTTGCCGAAGCTGAAAAGGAGCTCGAACGCGTCCCTGTGCTGATCCAGGAAGCGCTTGTCGAGGTCGAGAACGCCGAAGGTCAGCACGGACGCACTGTCGTCAAGATGGACTGCCGCGGAGACAAGGATGATGTAACGCATGTCGAGGAGTTCGAAGGGCAGGTCCGCAAGATCTATATTTGTCAAACCCGCGTCATGGCGCATGCCTTGGAAGGGCTGAAGGAAGCGCGCGAGGCCATTTCCAAAAACCGTGAAATGCAAGGCGAAATGCGCGATCGCGTACTGGAATCCCTCGACGAGCAGATCAACGCATGGGAAAACAAGATCGAGACCTGATCGACCCGGCAGGTCTTGTCCGAAGCGAGGCGGCGGATGCTGAACAGGCACCCGCCGCCTTCATTTTTGCAGTTCAGTTGAAATTCAGTTCATCGCTCACAGAGAACGTTTCGTCTCAAATGGAGGAGGACGGACAATGTCTGGTGAGCGAAGCCCCGGAACGAAACTCTTACTTGTCGGAATGATCGGTGCTCTGCTGATCGTTCCGCTCGCAATGGTCTATTGGCTGGTAAGCGATCGCCAGCATCAGGCCCGGATCGCGCAGCAATCGATCACCGCTGGATGGGCGGGAGCACAGGTTGTGGCCGGCCCGCTGCTTGTCGTGCCCTACACGGTGACTCGAACCTCTACCGAAGTGGTGGAAGGGAACACAGTTACGCGGCAGACCGAAAGCCGCGAGCTGCTTTACATCTCTCCCAGCGAGCAGAACCTGGACACGGAGATCGACCCGGAAGTTCGATCGCGCGGAATTATCCATCAATCGGTCGTGTATGACGCTGCGATCACAGGCTCAGCGGGTTTTAGCTTGCCCGACGATTTGGACCGGCTTGGCATCGAACGAGACCAACTGTTGCTCGACGAGGCGCTGGTTCAGCTGCCCATCTCCGACCCTCGCGGTCTTCAGACCGATGCGAGGCTCAATATGGGTGTGGAACGGCTCGACCTGAGGCCGGGCCTTGGCAACAGCCAGTCCGGCACCGGGATGCATGCTTTTCTGGATTGGAGCGAAGCGGAAGATCTCTCGTTCGAGTTTTCCTATGGATTGCGCGGTAGCAGCGCGTTCAGCATGGTTCCACGCGGTGAAGAATCGAACTTCGCGGTGCGTTCGAGCTGGCCGCATCCGAGCTTCTCGGGCGATTTCCTGCCGGGAGAAAGCGACCGGGAAGAGAGTGCCGAGGGATTCTCGGCCAGTTGGTCAATTTCCAATCTCGCGCTGGGTCAATCTCTGGTGAGCACTTCGGCACCGAACCTGCCGGTCGCCTATGGCGATCCCACGGAAGGGATCTACTTCGACGAAACGACGGCGACGGGGCAACAGATCGCTACCATCGGGCTGATGGAACCCGTCGATCTCTACAAGCGGGTCGAGCGCTCGCTCAAATACGGTTTCCTGTTTATCGGCTTTACGTTCTTGGCCTTCCTGATGTTCGACATTGTTGCAGGCGCACGAGTGGCATCGGCCGAGTACCTGCTGACCGGGGCCGGGCTGATCCTGTTTTTCGTGATGCTGCTCGCCTTTGCGGAGATGATCGGGTTCGCCCTGGCTTATGTCGTTGCCAGCGCGGCGATAATCGGACTGCTGACGAGCTACAGCGCGGCGGTGCTGGGCGGTTGGAGGCGTGCCGGCTTTATCGCCGCGTTGCTCACCGGCCTGTATGCGGTGCTGTATGTGCTGCTAAACCTTGAAGCGTGGTCGCTGGTGATCGGATCGCTTATGCTGTTCTTCGCGCTGGCTGGCGTGATGTACGGAACCCGCAACATCGAATGGTCGAAGGTTGCGATCGGCGACGAAACCCCGGACATTTCGCCGTCCGAAGACTTCGGCGAGGGTTCGGTTCCGGCCTGATAAGCACCCTGGAAGGGAAGGGCCGGAGCGGTAAGCGCACCGCTTCGGCCCTTTCGCTTTCTAGTCGCCGGCAGGGACGGGGCGCGGACGCGCGGGATAGTCGCAGCCGCGCTGCAAACCGATACCTTTCAGGAATCCCCGGCGGACCATGCCCGCGGTCGCCGCCGCGCGAAGCTTGCGTTCATCGCCCGCGGCGCCCGACACTTCGCGAACCAGGCCCCGGAACGGGATAATCGATCCGACGACGCCTTGCGCAATCTTGCCTTCGCTGATCCCGGTGTCCGCTTCGCCAACAAGGTCGTAGTCGCTGCCCAGAACCTGGTCGAGTTCCGCAATCCGGGCGACAATATCGTTGCACGATGCAAGCCCGTCAAAGGCGTAGGGATCTCCGGCTGCCGCGATCAGGACGGGCGGAATGTCCTTGCTGTCGATGTTGAGATCGCTCAGCGGCGTTCGCGCTACGTCTTCGACATCGGGTTCGTCCTGCTGGACTTGCGCCATGGAGGGTGTGTGCGCGAGGGCGAGAAGCGTGCTCGCCGCAAATGCCTTAGCTGAAATCGAAATAGACATCGCACGCAGATCCATCGGCTGTCTCCAATCCGCGCCGCAACGCCTGCATGCGCTGGTCGCTGGTTCCATGGGTAAAGTTCTCCGGATTGATACGCTGGCCCGCGCGGCGCTGCAGCGTGTCGTCGCCGATAGCGCTGGCGGCGCGTAGCCCTTCCTGCATATCGCCCGGTTCTATCAGGTTGCGGTTCTGGCCGGCCCAGACGCCGGCGTAGCAATCGGCCTGCAATTCCATGCGCACCTGCAACTGGTTGGATTGCGACGGATTGCGCTGCTGGATACTGCGAACCTGCGTCGCAATCCCAGTCAGGTTCTGGATGTGGTGCCCGTATTCGTGAGCCATGACATAGTAGCGGGCGAAATCGCCGGGAGCACCCATCTGCCGAGCCATCGTGTCGTAGAAGGCAGTGTCTATGTAGATCGTCATGTCGGCCGGACAATAGAACGGGCCTGCTGCAGACGATGCATTGCCGCAACCACGGGTGCTGACCGGTCCGGATGGATAGAGTCGGAGCGTCGGATCCTCGAATTGTATGTTGGCTCGGGCGAAGATCGGTGCCCATGTTTCATTGAGGCTGGTGAGGGCGTTGCAAGCTTCGGTGGCGTAGGCGCTGCTGGTGCAGATCTGGTCTTCGGACTGTCCGCCCTGTTGCGCTTGCGGAGAAGTCTGTTGCGGCTGCGTTCCCTCGATCATTCCGATCGTTTGCATTGGGTCTACCCCCAGGACCAGCGCTGCGATCAGGGCGATAACGATCGTCCCGCAACCTATGCCGCCAGCGCGCCTTACTCCGCCGCCTCTTCCACCGGTGACTTTGATTTTCGATGTGTCGAACCGATTGAGCCGCACGGCACTGTTCCTCCCTAGACCCGGCAAATTGTCGCGACCGGTTCGCAATTTGCTGGACAGCGGCGAAACGTGCGGCAAAAGCTTTGTATCGAGTGCTTAAGTGCAGGAGTTGTCGATGTTCCTCAAGGGAAAGCGTGCATTGGTGACCGGATCGACGTCCGGCATCGGTCTTGCGGTGGCACGCGCTCTGGCGGCGGAAGGTGCCGAGGTGGTGCTCAATGGCTTGGGCGATCGCGATGAGATCGCCGCGCTCGAAGCGGAACTTGGCGCGAGTTACAACGGGGCAAACCTGCTCGATCCTGCTGCGATCGAGGTTATGATGGCGGAAGTCGGCGCGATCGACATCCTCGTCAACAACGCCGGGATGCAACATGTTGCCCCGGTCGAAGACTTTCCGATCGAAAAGTGGGACGCGATCATCGCGCTCAACTTGTCGGCTACCTTCCACACAACGCGGGCAGCCGTACCGGCCATGAAAGCGGCGGGCTGGGGCCGCATCATCAACACCGCTTCAGCACATTCCAAGACAGCTTCCCCGTTCAAAAGCGCCTACAACGCCAGCAAGCATGCAGTCGATGGCTTCACCAAGACGATCGCGCTTGAACTGGCACAGACCGGGGTGACGGCCAATTGCATCTCGCCGGGCTACGTCTGGACCCCGCTGATCGAAGGTCAAATCCCCGATACGATGGCGGCGCGCGGGCTGAGCCGCGAAGAAGTGATCAACGACGTGCTGTTGGCCAAGCAGCCGACGAAGAAATTCGTCCAACCCGAAGAGATCGGCGCTCTCGCCGTGTTCCTGTGCCGCGAAGAAGCGGGCAATGTTACCGGGGCGAACTGGAGCATCGACGGAGGGTGGACCGCCGAATGACCCAACTGGGGGCGCGTACCGGACTGCTCATCGCTGCGTTGCTGGCTGTTGCCGGCTGCGCTCGTGCGCCGCTGGCAACGGCCCCTCCGCCCGTCCGCGCCGCCATTGAAGCCAGTCTGATGCGGGATATCGAAGTTCTCGCGAGCGACGAGTACGGCGGTCGACGCCCCGGTACCCTGGGCGAGGAACGGACGCTCGCCTACATCACCGAGGAATTGCAGAAAGCCGGACTGGTGTCTGGGACCAACGATCCCGGGAGCGCCTGGCGCGCGCCGGTTGAATTGATCGCGACTGAGCCCGCGAGCAGCAGGCTCGCTTTCCGCCGCGGTTCAAATATCGTTGAGATCGCCGAGGAAAAGTCCGCGGCATACACGTCCCGGCGGCGTGCTTTGATCGAAGAAGCAGAAATGGTCTTTGTCGGCAGGCTCGCGGAAGAGGTTTCCGAGGAGGATGTCACCGGACGCGCGGTCGTGATGCTGGCTGAACCTGGCGTCAGCCAGATTCGACGCCGCATCCTGTTTGAAAAGAACCCCGTCGCAATCATCACCGTCGTCGAAGATGAAGCGGCTATCGCCGACACCCGCAATGGCTTTGCGCGCGAACGTTTCCTGCTCGCCAAGGACGAAACCCAGAATCTCAGCGCCTACACCACGATGCAGACGATGTCGGACGTCCTTCGCCCCGAAGTCTGGGAAGACCTGCTGCAACAGGCTGATACGGCCAGTTTCATCCCACAGCCACTCGATGTCACGGCGAGCATCGAAGCAACATCGATCCGGCGCGAGTTCACGAGCTATAATGTTATCGGCTTGCTACCCGGACGTCTGCCGCAATCCGGGGCCGTCCTGTTGCTCGCACATTGGGATCATTTCGGCGAGTGCGGTGAAGAAGGTGCCGAGGACAGGATCTGCAACGGCGCAGTCGACAACGCCAGCGGGGTTGCACTGATGCTCGAGCTGGCGCGCCGGCTCGCCGCCTCTGGGCCGCACGATCGCGCAATCTACGTGTTGGCGACAAGCGCGGAGGAAGCTGGGCTGCTCGGTGCGAAGGCGTTTGTGGCTGCACCGGCATTGCCGCTGGACAGCATCGTGGCAGCCTTCAATTTCGATACAGTTGCTGTGGCGCCGGAGGGAAGCGCGGTCGGTTTCGTTGGGGAAGGGCGCACACCTCTCGATAGCCTCATCAAAGACGTCTTGAGCGAAGGACAAAGGGACTTGGGCAACCCCGCCTTCGCCGAAAGTTTCGTGCAGCGGCAGGACGGTTGGGTTCTTCTCGAGCAAGGGGTGCCCGCAGTCATGGTTTCGACGGCATTCAGTTCGGAGATAGTGCTCGGCCCGTTCCTATCGAGCGACTATCACCGAGCATCGGACGAGATCGCAAAGATCGAACTCGGCGGCGCAGTAGACGATCTGCTGTTGCACGAAGAACTGGTCAAGCGCGCGGCGAGCACAGCCAGCCTCCCGTCAGTCGGCGGATAGCGATCCTCATCCCCTAGCGCTGGAGCGAAAGCGCGATTACATGGGCCGCCACGATTCTCCCCGCCTTGCTCAGGAAGTGGCGCTTATGGATATCCCTCTCGGCCTTACCTTCGACGACGTTCTGCTGCGTCCGGCCGAAAGCAACGTGCTGCCTTCGATGGCGGAAACTTCGACCCATCTCACGCGTTCGATTACGCTCAACATACCGATCCTCTCGGCCGCGATGGATACGGTGACCGAAGCGGACATGGCGATCGTCATGGCACAATTGGGTGGCATCGGCGTGCTTCACCGCAATCTCGAAGTCGAAGAGCAATGCGCAGCCGTCCGTGCCGTCAAACGCTACGAAAGCGGCATGGTGGTCAATCCCATAACGATCGGACCCGACGCCGTTCTGGGCGAAGCGCAGGGATTGATGGAGCAGCACAGGATCAGTGGCATTCCGGTAACCGACGAAGCCGGCAAGCTCGTCGGGATTCTGACCAACCGCGACGTGCGCTTTGCGGAAAACCCCGCTCAGCCGGTTCGCGAGTTGATGACGACCGAGGATCTTGCGACCGTACCGCTTGGAACGGGCCAAGAGGAAGCCCGGCGGATGCTCCATCAACGAAGGATCGAAAAGCTGCTGGTGGTCGATGACGACTACAAGTGCATCGGGCTGATCACTGTCAAGGATATCGAGAAGGCCGTCACCTATCCGCAGGCAACAAAGGACGAGGCCGGTAGGTTGCGCGTGGCCGCTGCCACGACGGTGGGCGACAAGGGCTTTGCTCGCACCGAAGCGCTGGTCGATGCCGAAGTGGATGTCGTCATCATCGATACGGCCCACGGTCACAACAAGGATGTCGCCCGATCGGTAGAGCGGGCCAAGACACTCTCCAATTCCGTCCAGGTGATTGCCGGCAACGTGGCGACGGCCGAAGCGACGCGGGCATTGATCGATGCGGGGGCTGACGCGGTGAAGGTCGGGATCGGACCCGGTTCGATCTGTACGACGCGCGTCGTGGCCGGTGTCGGCGTACCGCAATTGACGGCCGTCATGGAAAGCGCTGCCGAAGCGGCCAAGTCGGGCGTTCCGGTGATCGCCGATGGAGGTTTGCGCACCAGCGGCGATGTTGCCAAAGCGCTTGCCGCCGGCGCGTCGAGCGTCATGGTCGGGTCAATGCTCGCGGGCACCGCTGAGAGTCCGGGAGAAGTCTTCCTGTACCAGGGGCGCAGCTACAAGAGCTATCGCGGTATGGGTAGCGTCGGAGCGATGGCCCGCGGCAGCGCAGACCGCTATTTCCAGCAGGATGTGAGCGCGATGAAACTGGTACCCGAGGGTATCGAAGGACAGGTGCCGTTCAAAGGGCCCGCCGCAGACGTCGTTCACCAATTGGTCGGCGGAGTGAAGGCGGCCATGGGCTACACCGGTTCGGCCACTATTGCCGACTTGCAGGAGCGCGCCCGGTTCGTCCGCATCACCAATGCCGGCCTGTCGGAAAGCCACGTACACGACGTCGCGATCACCCGCGAGGCTCCGAACTATCCGACGCGCTAGGACGGCGCGATGAAACCGGCGGCGCGAGTCCAGGCGGCGGTCGAGCTGCTCGATCTGGTGATCGACGGGGCGAAGACCGAAGGCGCACCCGCCGACCGGTTGATTTCAGGCTATTTCCGCGATCGACGCTATGCCGGTTCCAAGGATCGGCGAGCGGTAAGGGAACTTGTCTATCGCGCGATCCGGCACTGCGGCGAGGTGCCTGAGAACGGGCGAGCCGCAATCCTTGCGCTTGCGCGCGAGGATGACGCTATCGCGCCGTTGTTCGACGGATCCAGTCACGGTCCTGCGCCGGTTCTCGATGGAGAACCGGTTGCCCAAGACGGCCTGGCCCCGCATTGGCTTGAAGCGGCGCTGGCCGGTTCCGGCGTTGAAGGAGAAACCGCCGCGGCAATGCTTGGCAGAGCGGCGCTGGATATCAGGGTAAATTCACTCAAGGCGGACCGAGATGGTATCGACCTGCCCGATAAAGGTGAACCGCTCGAGGCTCCGCATGGCCTGCGGTTTCCCGCCGGCACCCGGGTTGAGCAGTGGGAGGCCTACCGAACCGGTATGATCGAAGTGCAGGACCACGGCAGTCAGCTCGCCTGTCTTGCCGCCAATGCACGGGCAGGCGAAACGGTGATCGACCTGTGCGCGGGAGCGGGTGGCAAGACGTTGGGTTTGGCCGCCTCCATGAAGAACCAGGGCGAACTTGTCGCCTGCGACACCGACCGAGGACGGCTTTCTAAGCTTCAGCCGCGGGCTGAACGGGCTGGAGCCGGTTTGATCCACCAACGCTTGCTAAATCCGAAATGGGAAATCGAGACCCTCGACGACTATCTCAAACGCGCCGACCTGGTGCTTGTCGACGCCCCGTGTTCGGGCACAGGAACGTGGCGCCGCAAGCCCGAAGCCAAATGGCGTCTGACGCCCGAGCGGCTCGATCGCTTCTCGGCCTTGCAGGATCGCCTGCTCGACGTTGCGGCGAAACTGACGAGGCCGAATGGGAGGATCGCATTCGTCACATGTTCCTTGCTCGATGCCGAAGGATCGGATCGGGTTGCCGCGTTTCTTGACCGACACGGTTCCTGGAGTGCCGAACGACCCGACCTTCCCTGCGGGCGCGAGCGCGGTGAAGGAACCCGGCTCGACCCGTTCCACGACGGTACGGACGGGTTTTTTATCGCCATCCTGCGTTCATCGTGATACCGCTACCGGTCATGGCTAAGCCCCGATTAACCAGGCTTGCTGATCTGAAGGAGGTCTTCATGCGTTTCGCGCCCGCTGCTGCTGCTTTGTCACTGTTCCTGGCCGCAACGGCAAGTGTGACCGGCGCAGAGGAAAGGGCGCCCGATCCGCGTGCGGAAACCCTGATCGCACAAGGGCAGGCTTCCTTGAAGGCAGGCGATACGCAAGCCGCCATCGACGCATTCGAAGCGGCCCTCGCGGTCGATCCGGGGTATACCCCGATCTTCCTCGAATTGGCCGAGGCTGCGCGCCAGGATGGATTGCAAGGCAAGGCGATCCGGTATTACCGCGAAGCGCTGAACCGCGATCCCGGCAATTTCGCCGCCATATCGGGCGAGGGTGCAGCCCTGGTCGAAAAAGGCGCGCTGGAGAAAGCCAAGCGCAACCTGGCGCGGCTTCAAAGCCTTTGCGGAAGCAACTGTCCTGAAACGGTTGCCTTGCAGACCACGATTGCTGCCGGTCCGCCCGCTCGCCTTGCTGCCGAAACGGATCCTGCAACACCCGCCAGCAACTAGGCGGCAATCGGTCTAGATCAGGCTCGCGAACTCCTCGACCAGCGCAGAATAGACGTCGCGTTTGAACGGGACGATCAGTTCGGGCAGCCGTTCGGGTTCTACCCAGCGATAGGCATTGAATTCCGGCGGATCGTGCGCTTCGAGATCGATATCGGCGTCGGTGCCGAGGAATCGTCCAAGGTACCAGTGCTGGATCTGGCCGCGATACTTGCCTTTCCACACCTTGCCGAGCAGGTCGGGGGGCAAATCGTAGCGGAGCGGTTTCGATGCCGGAGCGACGATCTGGACAAGATCGGGTCCGATGCCCGTCTCTTCGGCGAGTTCCCGCAAAGCGGCGGTGCGTTCGTCCTCTCCTTTGTCGATCCCGCCCTGGGGCATCTGCCAGAATCCATGGGCTCGCGGATCGATCCTTTGACCGACAAAGACCCGTCGATTGGAATTGACCAGCATGAAACCGGCGCAAGGGCGATAGGGAAGATCGCTCACTTCAGGCCGTTCCCAAGGCCAGTTTCATCGCACCCACAATCCTCTCCAGCTCGACTTGTGCACTGGGCACGGCCCCGCGCAAATTGGTGAAGGAGTGGGTGATCCCAGCGATTTCGAGGAAGGTGAAGCTGCGTCCGGCATCGGCAAGAGCCTTTGCATAGTCGCGCCCGGAATCGCGGATCGGATCCAGGCCTGCGGTGATCAGCACGGTCGGTGGCGCGGTGGAATGGTCCCCAAGGATCGGCATTGCCTTCGGATCGTTGCGGTCCGGTGCGTAGGCAGCGTCGAAAAACTCGACTGCAGCCTTGCTGAGGACAAAGCCGTCGGCGAATTCCTCAAGGCTGCCGGACCCGAAGGCGTCGCTCGCCAAGGGGAAGATCGGAACCTGCAGGACCACCGGAATGTCGGCGGGATTTGCGGCAAGTTGCTGCCCGACGACGATCGTTGCGTTCCCACCCGCGCTGTCGCCAATCGTAATTATGCCGGTCGCTTCGCGGCCAAGTTCTGCCGGTGAAGAGGCGATCCAGCGGGTCGCGGCTTCGCAGTCTTCGATCGCCGCGGGAAAGGGCGCCTCGGGGGCGCGACGATAGTCGACGGCGACCAAGGGCAAATCCATCAACGCGGCGAGTTCGGTGCAAAGGGCGTGATGGGTTTCGAGGTCGCCGATCACAAAGCCGCCTCCATGATAGAAAGCGATGATCGGCGAAGGACCGCGGCTTTCGCGGGGATCGTAGAGCCGCAGCGGGATCTGGCCGGCCGGTCCGGGACAGGAGAGGTCGCGGATGACCGCAAGCTCGCGGGCAGGCCTGTCGGCCATGGTGTGGAGCGCCAGATAACTCTCGCGCGCTTCTTCCAGCGTCATATCCGCAATCGCCGGGCCGTCCATTGCGGCCAGGGCATCGAGGAAGGCCTTCATATCGGGGCGGATAGTTGGCGTGTCGCTCATCGAATGGTCTCTCCAACGTGTCTTTTGACGGACCTATGCACCATCGCTAATCGCCTGAAAACAAGGAACGCAAATGGACAACCTAACCCACAGCCTCGTCGGGGCGTTGATCGGACAGACGGGACTGAAGAAGAAGACTGGCCTCGGCATGCCCGCCTTGATAATCGGCGCGAATATTCCCGATGTCGATGCGGCGTGCTTCTTCTGGCTCGAAGGAACCGAACATCTGGGTTTCCGTCGCGGGATAACGCATGGTCCACCGGCGATGATCCTACTTCCGCTGATCCTGGCGGGACTGTTGTGGTGGTACGACCGCTGGCAGACGAAACGTGGCAAACGCCCCGAGGGCCGGCTCCCGGTCGATTTCAAGTGGCTTTACCTGCTGAGCTTGATCGGTTGCCTCTCGCATCCCGCGCTCGACTGGCTCAATGTCTATGGGGTGCGCTTTCTCGAACCGTTCTCTTCTCTCTGGTCGTACGGGGATACGCTGTTCATCATCGATGTCAGGTTGTGGGCCCTGATGGGCTTTGCAACGTG
>JASJDE010000012.1 GCA_030065195.1 Erythrobacter sp.
GACCTGCGGCTTCACATTGTTGAGCGCTTCGTGGAACAGCTGCACCGGATCGGTCTTGGCCTTGGCC
The DNA here is from genome assembly GCA_030065195.1 of Erythrobacter sp. Taxonomy (GTDB): domain Bacteria; phylum Pseudomonadota; class Alphaproteobacteria; order Sphingomonadales; family Sphingomonadaceae; genus Erythrobacter. The sequence continues at coordinate 68 of JASJDE010000012.1, forward strand.
TCGACCGTATCGAGCGCGCTGTAGACGATCCCTTCAGCAACGGCCTTCTTACCGTCCAGCATCAGGTTGTTCATGAATTTCGACAGCACCTGATCCCCGAACTTGGGATCAGGCAGGATTTCCCGCTTAGGCGGCTGACGACGACGTGACATATCTCTTAACTCCTTCGGAGGGTCGCTCGCATCCGCGAGCGTCCTAGCTGCGCCGGCCCTCTCCCCCGCCCTTCCACCCGGAAATTATCCCTATGGGTGCAAGGGCGGGGAAGAGGTCCGTCACAGCGCCTCGATTACTTCGGCCGCTTGGCGCCGTATTTCGAACGGCTCTGCTTGCGGTCCTTGACCCCTTGCGTGTCGAGCACGCCGCGCAGGACGTGGTAGCGCACACCGGGAAGGTCGCGCACACGGCCGCCGCGGATCAGCACGACGGAGTGCTCCTGCAGGTTGTGGCCTTCGCCCGGGATGTAGGAGATGACTTCGCGCTGGTTCGTCAGGCGTACCTTGGCGACCTTGCGCAGAGCGGAGTTCGGCTTCTTCGGCGTCGTGGTGTAGACGCGGGTGCAGACGCCGCGCTTCTGCGGGTTCTGCTCCATCGCAGGGACATTCGACTTGGCCTTCTGCGGTGTGCGGCCCTTGCGGACCAGCTGGTTGATCGTCGGCATATGAGTCTTTCTCTTCACCGTATGAAGGTGACACCGAGACGATCTGTATGGAGTGAGGCTTGGTGCACATCGCCCGCGTTGGCCCTGCAGATGCAAGAGCACGGGGACAATGACCCAAGCTGAATCGCTCCACCCAAATCGGCCCTTCGGCCACCGGGTTACTTTGACGGCTGCCTCGCTAAGCGCTCCTTGTCCGTGATCTCCCGCGCAAGCAGGAGTCCAGCGAAACAAGGGAAACGCCCCAATAGAAAAGGCCTTACTCTTCAGAGCAAAGCCTGCAGGACAGGACCGGCAATGTTCAGCTCTATTGTGCGAGGAAGCGGCAAGCCAGAGACGCACCCCGTCCTCGAATGGCGCGCCACTTAGGGGAGGATGGTGGCGGGGTCAAGGGGAGCGAGCATCTCAATGCTAGGCTCCTCTTGACAATAATCGCAATGCAATACCAATAGCCTCCAATACTTGCGGGGGCCAAATGACTTTAATTATTGCCAATAATGAACGAGCACTCTCACTCTATGAGAGAATCTTAAAAGAATCCAATATCAAAAAAGGCGATTGCGCCGTCTTGGTAGTGCAACATGTCCTGCCAAACACGATCCCGCTATTCAAGATACTCCGCTCATATTTCGAAGTCGTTGGAGTAATTCCCAAGCGTAAATCAACAAATCCATCTACACTTAGTCAGCTGGAAAACTCTGATCCACCTTTTCCCATATTGAATTGTACTCGCCGACAGCTCAGAAACGAAGAATATCTTCGAAATAACGTCAAGATGAAGATCGGGGATCGAAAACTGATCATCCTTGATATCGGTGGATATTTCTCTGACTCAATTGAATTACTGGGTAATATTTTTCAAGATAAGATTATCGGGATAATTGAAGACACCGAAAACGGTCATCAAAAATATGATCGTTATGTCGAACCTCTTAAGCAAAAAGGAGGTAACCTCCCGTTCCCTGTATTTTCCGTTGCTCGAAGTCCGTTGAAAGAACCAGAGGATTATCTGGTGGGACAATCAATTGTTTACTCCGCTGAAAATGTACTCCGCGAGCACAACACATTACTCAACAATAAAGTCGTCTTGGTGCTAGGATACGGCAAGATTGGGAAGAGCATCGCGAATTCACTCGCAGTAAGGAACGTAACCGTTTGGGTCTACGACAAAGACCCTATCAAATGCGCTCAGGCGCTTTCTCATGGGTTCCACGTACCGACAAGAGATCACGGTATCTCAGGTGCCGACCTCATCTTCTGCGCCACAGGGAACAAATCATTGGAAGAGGTGGATTTTTTGAAGCTGAAGCATCAATCGTTCGTTTGCTCGGTAACCTCAGCCGACGATGAATTCGAGTTCGGCGAACTACGAAAAAAATATGGTCATAGAGATACAAACGCCAATAGCGAAATATTCGATATCGATGCAAACCATCGCTTCCACCTCATGAATGAGGGAAATGCTATTAACTTTCTTCACGGTGCTGTTCTGGGTACTTATATTTACCTCGTCGCTTGCGAACTTCTATTCTGTCTGGTCAAAATTATTGATAATGGGGGCAAATTCAAAAACGACAGGATAACTACGCTATCTACGCAGGAGCGCCAAACTCTCGCCGCAAAGTGGATGGAGGAATTCCGCAATGGCGATTCGTAGTGAGACAACCGCATTGACGAGACTTAAAATGGTTTTGTCCGCCTATGAGCAGTTCTTCGCAGACATGCTCAAGCCCTACGAACGAAATTGGATTGATCAGATTCGCGCTCGAATGAAATCAAACTCCGGCCTTTGGGATAGGGGAGATCCTCGCGGCCATCTTACCGCGTCGGTTGCAGCACTTTCCCAAGACCGAAAAGACTGTCTCTTCGTCCACCATCGGGCCTTGGATAAGTGGCTCCTGCCGGGCGGCCATTGTGACCCCTTCGAGGATCCGCACACTTCCGGCTTGAGAGAGTTCGTCGAAGAGGTCGGCTTGTCGGATATCAAATTGGTGCGTTTCCATCAGGAAAACAGCTACTCTCCGTTAGACATAGATGTTCATGAAATCCCAGCGAATGCAGAGAAGAATGAGTCCGCTCATATCCACATTGATTTTCGATTTGCAGTTTTGGCAAACGATGGATCGATGACTATTGCGGACCGAGAGGTTAAATCGAGCGCTTGGCTCTCTTCTCGTCAGCTGGCCACTCACTACTCGCGGTTCCATGATCGACTTGAGGCATACCTATGAAACTGAGAATTGCGAAAGACGTGGACGCATTGCCGACTGGCAGAATTACGATCTGCAAAGATGGCCACTGCTTGAGATTGATCGATATCGACTCGTATGCCTTCGAAGCGGCTTCGACGATCGTCGCATCCGGAATTGAAAGCGATTTTCAAACTAAGGCGCAGGTTATTGGAACTGCAATGGAAAGATGCAATTGGGGCCTCGCAAAGAACGGATACTTGGCCTATCCTGATGGACAGGCTGCAAGAATGTCGAGCGGGCTTTCCGACTGAGGATCTCGGATTTCTCTTAAAGAAGGACTTGCTCTCCTCCGATACCCATATCCAGGCCATACGCTCCCACCAATCACCGCGCCAAGTCCTTCTCTTGAGGCATCTGCTCAGGATTGATCCAATTTCTGTTTCTCGCACATGCGACCTGAAGATCGCCTCGCTGCGGGCGCCCGGTCGGGCTTGCGGCTACTGCATGGCCGTTTGGTTCTTGGTCACGGCAGTCAAAGAGCGCCTGCGCGTCGCCCCCTATGCGGCGAAGCAAAGCGAGCCGGATGGCTTGCGCCCGGCGTTTGAGGGCGCACAAGAAACGCGCGGGAAAATCAAAGACTCTCCTCGTACTCCGCCGGCGGGACCGGGTCTTCGCCGAGCTCGCGGAGGTGTTGGTAGACCTTGACCTTCGCGGGGTAGAGCGGGCTGTCGGGGAGCGTCGCGCGGGGGACCTTGAACGCTTCGACCAGCCCTTCGCGCGCCTTCGGATCGGTAAGGTCTGCGCCGAGCGTGATCAGGTGCCAGACCACATCCCAATCGGTGCCGTAGGCGGCGAAGACCACCAGCGGCTGCTGGTTGGCGATCGCGCTCATATCCGCGCCCTTGTCGTGCATCAGGGTGATCGCGTCGAGATCCGCACCGTTGATGAAGCGCACGATCACCGGGTCGCCGTCGGGCCGCAGCTGGTTGGGATTGCCCCCGGCGTCGAGCACCATCGGGAGGAATTCGGGTTCGGCGCCGTAGCGATTGACCGCCAGCGTCACCGCGGTGTCGCCATCGTCGTCTTCGAGGTTGGGGTTCGCACCGGCCGCGATCAGCGCGCGGGCGGCGCTCTTGCGTCCGGTGCCGACGGCAAAGGCTAGCGGCGTAACCCCAAGCGCTCCGCGCGCGTTGGCATTCGCGCCTCCGGCCAACGCCGCGTTCACCGCCGCTGCATCGTCGGCTGCGATCGCTTCTTCGAGCACGGCATCCTGTCCACTAAACTGCATCGGCGTTTTCCTGCTACCATTCCATTGAGCCCACACTGCCATCGCGACGGCCAGGATGACCGCGACGATCGCGAGGCCGACTACGATCCGCATGTACGAAGAAACCTTTGAAGCGCTGCGCGATCCTTTTCGAGCTGTGTTTCCATCGGGCCGAGCACGTTCGACATCTGGTGCTGCACGAGCTTGCCGAACCGCGCCTCTTCCCCGCGCGCGCCGGTCGTCCGGCCGAGCATCGACATCGAACCCGGAACCGTCTCCGAAGGCGAGTTCGAACGGACCGGCGGGAACAACCGGTCGAATCCCTCGGTCGCCTCGGCATCCGCGATCATCTGGTCGACCGACTCGAAGAACTGGTCACGCTCGGCTTCGAATGCGCTTTGCGCGGCCCGTTGCGCCGCCGCCACTTCGGGATTGCGAAAAGAGGACTTCTTCTTGAGCGCGAGATGTTCGGGGCTGCGGTATTTGATCTGCATCGGATCGATCGATCCGCTCGTTTCCCCCGCCAGGTGGGTGCGCAGGAATTGCGCATTGCGCACTTCGCGTCCCGCATCGGTGGTGTTGTTCATAAAGGTGAGGAAGTCCCCTTCCGCATTGAAGGCAGAAGTTCGCCGGGCAAGGTCGTTGAAGCTCGCCTGCCCCGTCCGCGCGAGCGAGTTTTCGTGCAGGCCCGCGCTGTTGAAGACGTAGACGTTCGAGTTGGGAGAGATCAGCCCGGCCTCTTGCGCCAGCCCGCCCCCTTTCGAATAGCCGCCGATATCGAAATCCTGGCCCGAGGCGTTGAGCTTCGTCGCCAGCCGCCGGGTCGCCGCGTATTGATCGGTGTCGATGCCCTGCCCGTTCTCGATATTGGTCTTCCAGTCGACCAGCGTGTTCGGCTGCGTGTCGCGCGAGACCATGATCAAGCGGCCGTCGGTCTTGGACCGGTAGATCGCGGCACGATGCCCGATCGTATCGTTGCGCAAATCGTTCTGCGTGATGGCGTTGGGACTGCCCGGCGGAATCCCCAGCTCCCGATTGAGTGCATCGGCTTCGAGCGGCAGGCGTTCGAGGCAGGGTGCCTTGACCTTTGCGTTGGCCTTGTCGCCGAGCTTGTTGAGATCGTTCGCGGCACGGGCGCTGGGAATCGCCGCGCCAAACCGATCGAAGCGATCCGCCGTGGTTCGCATAACCGGTGCGGCATTCGCGCAAGCCGGGCCGAGCGGTCCATCGCGGGTAACCTGTCCCTGGTCGTAGGCGTCCGCAAGGTCCCGTGCGCCATTGGCCAGCGCGATATCGTCCGCCCTGCCTTGCGCACAGGGATCCTGGCAAGGTTGGACCGGTCCGTTTCCGCCCCCCATCCCGACCATCAGTCGTCCCTCCGATCGAAGGCAGAAAAAGGAACGAAGCCGTTGCCGTCAAGCAGCGCCTTCATTTGCACATTCGTAACGTCTTCCGGGATCGCGCCACTGAGCGGCTCGCCCAGCAATTCGCGGCCAAGCGCATAGGCATGCCGCAAGGCCATATCCATCCTCGAGCCCTGGGGATCGAAATACGGCTTCCAAAACTCCCGCGCGCGTGCCCTGTCGGCCAGAGCTGCGCGAAGCCCCGGATTGGTAGACTTCGCATTCAGGAAATCGAACAGGAAATAGTAGAAGTCGCGCTCCTGATAGCTCGCATACAGATCGTCCGAGACCGTGATCACTGCATGGACCTTCCCGAAATTGGCTAACCGAGTGCGCGATATTGTGTTTGACGACCTTGGCACGAACCTACCGGATTTGCCTGCGAGCACAAGGATTGCGTTGGTGTCGATCGCCCCGGTTCAGGCGCGATCGCGCGCCAACAATCCGTACCAGTAGATGTCGCACAAGCCGACATGGGTCGAATCGTGTTCGCGAAAATGCGCTTCTCGGACAAAGCCCAGTCTTTCGAGCAAGCGGATGGAAGCGGTGTTGCGCGTGTCGACTTCGGCGGTGAGTTTGCGCGCGCCTTCGGCGAACAGTCGCTCGACGAGCGCCTCCATACATTCGCGCGCGATGCCTTCGCCCTGACGGTGCATGCAGGTGATGTAGCCGACCTCCTCGACTCCTTCGGCGTGTCCCGGCACGGCCACAAAGCGCCCGGCAACCGCTCCGGATCGATCCACGGCGATCCAGGTACGCCCTTTCCAGTCTGGATCGGCGAGCCATCCCCACAGTTCCTCTTCGCTTTCGAAGGCGGGGCGCGTCAGGTAGCGGCACTGTTCGGGATCGGAGAGCGTCGGAAACAGGGCCGCCGCATCGGACCGATGCAAGGACCGCAAGGTGAAACGCTCGGTCCGAAGTGTGGCAAGGTCACGCACCGGTAAGATGCGCAACCAGCGCCTTTACCTTCTTGCTCCGCCATTGCGGCAGCGGGGCGACCAACCAGTAAGCTCGTCGGCTTGCCACGGGATCGGCCCCGGTTTCGAGTGTGCCTTCGGCGATCGCGCCGGATACCAGTGGCAAGGGCAGGACTGTGCGCCCCATCCCGGCCAGCGCCGATGAGAGCGCCTGCCCCGCACTCCCGGCCTTGATGCAGGGCTTGGTGCCTTCGGGAAGCGCCGCACCGGGCCAATCGATCCACGCGTCCCGCGCATCCGGTGCCGACACGGTCACTCGCTCCGCAGGGGCGAGCTGAACCCCCTCGAGTTCGCCCGGACCGTCGACCAGCCTGATCGCGAGATCGAGGTTGGCTTCGGTGAAGTCGGCGTTTTCGTCGGCGATGATGGAATAGAGCACGCCGGGCGTGCCAGCCTGGAACTCGGCAAGGCGCGGCGCAAGCCATTCGGCATAGAATTCGCGCGGCGCGGCGATGGTGTAACGATCGGAAGCCTGCCCGGCCTGCATCGCCTGGACGCTTTCTTCAAACCGCAGGAAGCCTTCGCGCAACGCATCGAGGCCCGCATCGCCTTCGGGCGTCAGCTCCAGACCCTTGCTCGTACGCCGAAACAGCACGACGCCGAGGTGGTCTTCCAGCGCCCTGATCTGCTGGCCCACGGCGGCCGGCGTGACCGCCAATTCGTCCGCCGCCCGCGTAAAGGAGAGATGTCGCGCGGCCGCGTCGTATACGCGCAGCGCATTCAAGGGGAGATGAGTTCGTTTCACGAAGCGCGACTTAGGCCGCGCGCCTGCGACCTGCAAGCAACGCGTTGTCGCATGTTTGGAATGAAGCTCCGCGTCCTAGCGTTGCTCGTCGGCTTCGGCCGGGGCGGCCAGCGGGAAGAACGGGATCCGGACCTCCACCGGCGAACCGTCGGACCGCTGGAAGGTGTAGAAACCTTCCATCGAACCGTGCGGAGTCGTCAGCGGGCAGCCCGAGACGTAATCGTGGCTTTCGCCCGGCTTGAGGTGTGGCTGTTCGCCGACCACGCCTTCTCCGTCGACATGGTTGACCATGCCGCGCGCGTCCGTGATGCGCCAGTGACGCGTGCGCAGTTGCAGCGCCTCGTGCGAACCGTTCTCGATACGAATGTGATACACCCAGAACCACTTGCCGGCTTCCGGGTGCGATTGCTCCGGCAGGAAATTGACGGCGACCCGGACGGTGACGCCATCGGTCACGGCAGCGTGTTGGAACAGCTCTTTCATACGATTCCCAAGGTAGCGATTCTCGACCCCGTCACAAGAGCACCAACGCTCTTAATCCACCCTGTATCCCGCAGACCACACAATTACGGCGAAGCGACCGGATCGGCTGCGGCCGACTCCGTTGCGGGATCTTCCGCTCCGCTTGGCACTGCCTCGGCGGAAACCGTCACCTTTTCAACAGCATCGGGCGGATTGTGCTCGAGCAGGAAGGCCGTAAGGGCGTCGTACCACTTCCTTTCGTTCTCGGTTTTCGAGAAGCCGTGGCCTTCGTTCTCGATCACTAGCGTGGTCGGTTTTACCGCGGCGGTGCGGCTGGCCTTTTCAAATTTCTTGTATTGCGAAAACGGCACGGTCCTGTCCGAAGTGCCGTGCGCGAGCAGCACCGGACGCGTGAGATTGGGAGCGAATGTTACCGGGGAGACCGTGTCGAGCTCGAACTCCTCGTCCTCGCCTTCGATTTGCGCGCGCCACCGCTTGCTGGCCTTTCGCGACAGGAACTTGCGATCGTATTTGAGGATCGCGTCGAGATCGGTCACCCCGGCCCAGCTTGCCGCACAGCGATAGCGATCGGGGTTGCGTAGCACCGCCCACAATGCAGCATAGCCGCCATAGGATCCACCGACGACGCAAACCCGGTCCGGATCGGCAATCCCTTCGGCTACGGCCCAGTCCATCGCATCGTCGAGATCGTCCTGCATTTTGCGCCCGATCTCGCCGTTGCCGGCTTCGTAGAAAGTATCGCCATAGCCCCCCGACCCGCGAAAGTTGGGCTGCAACACCGCGTATCCGCGGTTGGCGAGAACCTGGACTTCGTCATTGTATTCGAGCTTGTCACGCACGCCGTAGGGCCCGCCATGGGGCAGGATGATGAAGGGCAGGTTCTTATCAGGACGACCGCGCGGCATGGTCAGGTAGGCCGGGATCTCCAAACCGTCGCGCGCCGTGTAGCGAACCGGCTTGGGCTTCACGAGCAGGCGATGATCGAGCTCGGGCCGGTAGTTGGCGAGGACCGAAAGATTCTTTTCCGCCGGCGTGTAAATATACAGCGCGCCCGGATCGGCTTCGCTCCCGGCCCAGATCAGCATCCGCTCGTCGTCGCGAGATCGAGTTACGATGCGGATCTCTTCGGTCTTGAGCGCCTTCTTGAGCTGAGCGTGCCGTTTCTCCACCGCATCGTCGAACCACACGATCTGCTCGCGGTCGTCGGTGTAGAGCGCGGCAAGCGGCGTGCCATCGCGCTTGAGCCACAATTCCTCGACGTCCCAGTCTTCGTTTTCGTAAAATGTTTCGACCGCCTGCCCGGTCGAATAGTCGAAAAGCCTTACGCCGGTGCGGCCGTTCTCGCCTTCTTCCAGCACATAACCGCGATCGCTCCCGCCGACGATCCGAACGACGCTCCAGTACCGGCTCCTGTCGTCGTCCGCCTTGAGCTTGCCGACAAGGTCGAACTTGCTCGCTGCGTCGGGCCGATAATAGACCCGCAGCCGCTTGCGCTTCCAGCCCATGCCGAGCCGCACCACGCCGTCGTCATCGGCATACCAGTTCCACACCCCGGTCTTGGGTTTGACGATCCGTTCGACTTCGCCATCGGGGACCAGCTGGTAGCGATAGACCGAAGGGGTGCTGCGAAAGGATGACTGAACCGAAATCAGAGCGTGCGATCCATCTTCGGCCATATGCACCAGATCGCCGCCCCATAGCACTCGATCATCGACTTCGAGCGGGAACAGCTGGCCATTGACCAGGTCGCGCACATACAGGCGATTGACCCGCACCGGGAAACCGTAAAAGCTTCCCGCCATCGAGATCGAAAGCAGGATTTTCGTATTGCCGGCCCAATGGATCCAGTCGATCCGCTGATCCTTTTGGAACACCAGCTGCCTGACCACTTCGCCCTTGGCGGCGTCGAGCACCAGGATCTCGGGTGTGCCGTCAATCGATCGCTCGATGGCCAATTGCTTGCCATCCGGAGACATCTCGAAATCGCGAAACGCGCTGCGACCGGCAAAATTCTCGGTCGGGATCAGCGCAGGCGCTTCGTCGCTGGACACCGCTTGTTCCAGCCGCTCGCTCTGAGCGTGCACAGGCAACAGCGGGACCGAACCCGCCAGCACCGCAGCCAAGGCCGCCATCAGCCGTTTCATCTTGCCCCCCAATGTGTCCGTCTGCGTCGAATCACATTGCACAGCCTATGAAAACTGGGACCTAAGGCAAGCCTTGGCGGTTGCGAGCGGTGGGGCGCTCGGTCCCGACCGAGGCTCTTGGCAAATCGACTGCGATCAGAATCCCGTCAGTCCGAGCGGCGCATAGGGGCCCAGGATGAGCTGTTCGAAGACGCCGAGCCCACTTGCTTCGCCGGAGACCCGGCACAGGATCTGGACATGGCGGTTGTCCATCGCCGCGGGGTCGAGCGGGGCGAGATCGAACTGTTCGCGTTCCACCTTCAACGCGCCCTGGTGCATACCGTGCCCCCATGTCGGGTGGGTATATCCGAGGCCCTTCATCTGGAAGCGCGCAACAGGCATGAGCTCGAGCCGTGCGGGACCTTCGGAAAGATCGAGTTCGAGCGTTCCGCCGTACGGCCAGCGCGTCCCGTCCTCCAATCCGGAAGTCAGGCTTCCCCTGCCCTCAACGATGTCGTCGATCCGTGCACCTTCGCCGGCCCAGGCCGCGCGGGTGTTCCAGGGATTACCCTGCGGATCGGCGTTGATGTGAAAGAACAGCGATCCGTGCTCGAGATTGAGCGGAGTCCATTGCCAGAAGAAGCTGGGCAGCGGATGTCCCGGTATCGGCTGGGGGTCCCTCGCCCCGATGGGACGGATGCCCCAGCTGCGATCGCGCGTACCCAACGTACCCGCTGCAATCTCCTCTCGCTTGCCATCCAGCTCGATCCAGCCGGAATAGCGCCCGTTCTGGGTCATGCGGGTGTAGTCCATGAAGGCGCGCGGCCCGATGCGGTGGACGAAGCGCGGTTCCTCGATCGGGAAGGCCCTGCCCTCGAATGTGAATTCGCCGGCAATGCCCTCGCATGGCTCGATCGAGACCCTGATTGTCCGCAATGGCTCAAGGATATCGATCGCGATCGGCCCGACTTTGAGCGCCATCCGTTCCATCCCCAACTCGCAGCTGGCGTGAAGTGCATACTGCTTTCCGTCGCGGATGAAGCTGAAATGCGCGTCAGCAATGTCGAGGTGCGGATAGACCCCGAATGCAAGCGCGAAAAAACCGCTGCCGTCGGGAGCGTAGCCGTTGAAGAAATAGCGATCGTAGAAATTCCGATCCGTGCCGGCATAGGCGATCGGTTCGGGCGTCTGGTGAACCGGAAAGTCGTCCGCGCGTGTCAGGACCATTCAATCGGACTCCTTCAAAGCGGCCAGGCTGTCGTGTTCCAACGCCAGCGCGCAGGCACCGCGCGCCATCGACAGGAAATTCGCATCACCTCGCTCCGTGCGTTCGACAAACGCAGCGCTGAACACGGCGGTCGAGACGCCATGTAACGCACCGACCCGATATTCGTGCCATGCCGTTTCGCGGTCCAACGTCACCCCGCGACCCGCCATTTCGGCGAGATACAGGTCGAACAACTCGTTCTCATGCGCGCGGCGCAGTTCATCACCGATCCCGCAACCGAGGAAATAGCCAATATCGGTCATCGCCTTGCCCGTGGTTACGGTCTGCCAGTCGAGCACTGCGATCGGTTCCGTTCCGCCCCGAATATCGAACAGCAGGTTGTCGAGCCGGAAATCGCCGTGGACGATGCATTGCGGATCGGACTTCCGCTGCGAGAATAGCTGTTCCGTTACCGCAAGCTCTTCGCAAATATCCATGTATACGGGCTCAAGCGCATCGGCGTAGCGTTCCCTGAAAACCGATTGTGCATGCGGATACATCGATTCGATCTGGGCCAACACTTCCGGGCGCGGTGCGATCCATTCCGGCTCAAGCAATTGGGTGTTGTTCCAGCTGGGTGCGTGTATCGCGGCGGCCTGCCTGATGGCGGCCCGCGCGTCCGCGATCGAGCAACCGGCAATCTGGTCGCCGCCACGGGCCGGCCCGAGATCCTCGAACAGCAAGACGAAGGTATCGCCGTCTCCATTCACCTCTGCGGCGAAGACTTGCGGGACGCGCACCGCCAGTTGGGGCGCCGCCTCGCGGTAGAACCGAACTTCCTTGGAATAGAGTCCCATCATCGCAGCCGTCGCGCGGCTGCGCTCATCCGCCGCCGGAAATTTTGCTGCGAGCGTTGCGGGGGCGGCGGTTGCTTGCGAGTAGGCAAGATGGAACCGCACACTGTCCCCGACTTGCCCAGTTCCGATCGGCTCCCACCGAAGATCGCTTATGCCGACTCCCTCTTCGATCGCGTGGCTTTCAACCAAGCGCCGTTCCAGCCAGCCCGGAGTGACGGCGTCGGGGTGGGATGGAAATTCGCTCACGAAAACGCCTTCCGACGACGCTAAGCCAACAGCTCCTCGATCTGTCCCAGCCGCTCCTTGCCGAAGAATATTTCGAATGTGCCGGCGTCTTCGCCCTGATTGCCGACATACATGGTCGGGATACCGAAGGCGCCGCGCTCGACCGCCGCGCTGGTGTTGGCGACGAGGCCTTGCTTGACCTCCTCGGTTTGCGTCCGCGCGAACAGGTCCTTTGCGTCGAAACCCGCAGCGACGACCGCTGCGCCAAGAGCCTCGGGGTCGGTGATATCGACGCCCTCTTCCCATATCGCGGGCAGCATCGCTTCGACGAACTGCACCCCGCGCCCATCCTGATCGGCGGCGTAGAGCATCCGCTGGAGCGTGATCGAATTGAATGGGAACTTCGGGTGGAGCCTGTACTTGGTAAGCTGGTGCTTCTCGATGAAGCGGCGCATTTCGAGCATCGAATATTCGACCTTCCCCTTCACATCCGCGTCGCGGATCATCGGCGGGGCGTTGCCGGTAAGCTTGTGCATGCCGCCGAGGAACACCGGGATCACATCCAGCTCGGCCCCGGTCCGCTTGATCAGTTCGCGCAATGGCCACCAGACCAGATACGCGTTTGGGCTGACAAAATCGAAAATCAGTTCGACGCGATTGGCCATGGCTTATGTTCTCCCGTTTGACGGAACGGGGGTCGCACGGAGGCGGTGCGATTTCAAGTCTGGTTTTCAGACGTAATTCTCGGTGCGAAGCGCCGCAAGCCCGACCGGGCGCCCGCAGCGGGCGCAGTTCTGCTGCGCGTCTAGCGAGGACGCAGCCACGGATGTGGCTGCGAAACTCAAACTAATGCGGCGCCAGACCCAGTTCGATCCCGGTACGGTCCTCAAGAGCAAATTTGTCGAACAGGTCCGCGCTTGCCGCGTTCAGGCCAACGACGCGTGTATGCCGACCGTTGCGGCGCATTCGGTCGATCACCTTTTCGAGCGCTCCGATGGCGGAGATATCCCAGAAATGCGCCCGCGACACATCGATCACGACGTTGTGAGCGGCATCATCATACTGGCTTTCGGGGCCAAGCGCGTTCTGGAACTTGTCGACGCTGGCAAAGAATATCTCGCCAGTTACGACATAGACCGCGCTGTGTGGACGGCGGATTCGCTCGACCGTGAAGAGGCTCTTGACCTTTTGCGCGAAGAAGATGCCCGACAAGAGCACGCCGACCAAGACGCCAAGCGCGAGGTCGTGCGTCCACACGACCACCACCACGGTCGCAACCATCACCAGCGAACTGGTCGGCGGGTGCCGGCGCAAGTTCGGGATCGAGTTCCAACTGAACGTCCCGATCGATACCATGATCATGACGGCCACCAAGGCAGGCATCGGCACCTGCCCGACATAGGAGCCGAGCACGGTCAGCAGGAACAGCAGGAAGGCGCCGGCGGTGAAGGTGGAGAGCCGACCGCGCCCGCCCGATGCCACGTTGATCACAGACTGCCCGATCATCGCGCAGCCGCCCATGCCGCCGAAACAGGCCGCGACGATGTTGGCAACGCCCTGCCCCGCGCTCTCGCGGCGCTTGTCACTGTCGGTGTGGGTCATGTCATCGACAATTTGCGCGGTCAGCAGGCTTTCGAGCAGGCCGACCGCCGCCATCGTCAGCGAGTATGGAGCGATGATCGTCAGCGTCTCCCACGTCAGCGGTACATCGGGCAGCGCGAAGCTGGGCAGGCCATCGGGCAGCTTGCCTTCGCCCGCGACATCGTTGACCGGCAGGCCCCAGAACACCGCCGCTGCTGTCAGCAGGACGATGGCCACCAGGGGACTTGGAACGGCCGTGGAAATGCGCGGGAAACCATAGATGATTGCCAGACCTGCCGCGACCATCGCGTAGGTGTACCAGGTAACCCCCTCAGCCCACGGATTGAGCTGCGGGAGCTGCGCGAGGAAGATCAGGATCGCCAGAGCGTTGACGAAACCGGTGATGACGCTGCGGCTGACGAACTGCATCAACAGGTCGAGCCGGAGCAGCGCCGCGATGCCTTGGAACACGCCCATCAGGATCGTGGCGGCGAACAGGTATTCCACCCCGTATTGGTCGACCAGCGGGATCACCACCACAGCCACCGCGGCGGTCGCAGCCGAGATCATGCCGGGGCGACCTCCGGTCAGAGCGATAACCATTGCGATCGCCACCGAGGCATAGAGCCCGACGCTGGGATCGACGCCTGCGATCAGCGCAAAGCCGATCGCCTCCGGGATCAAGGCAAGCGCGACGACGATGCCGGCAAGGATGTCTGCCTTGGGCTGCGCCAACCAGTCGCGCCGCAGGGTTGCCGCAAAGGAGCGGTCTGCTGTCATGGGATCTTCCGAGAATTCGAGTGGATCGAGGGCGATGCCGCGAAGAGTTGGGCAGCGCCCTATGCGTTTATGCTGCACCGCACAACAGACAACTTGGCTGCGGGGAATATTTTGCCGCGAGGAATGGTTAAGATCGCGTTTCCTCAGTTTTTGGGAGGTTTGTTAGGCGGCGTGAGGCAATACGCTTTCGCCCCCGCCGATTGGTGGATGGCAGGTGACCCGATCACATGTCGTTTCAAGCAATCCCGCAAGGGACCAATGTGCATCAGGCCGGTGCGGAATGTGTGAGGCACATCCGCCCGGCCTTTTGCGTTTGCGCGAAGCGGTCAGATCCCGGCTGCCTTGAGCGCCCGGTCCATATCTTCGGTCAGATCGGCGATGTCTTCCAGGCCGACATTGATCCTCAGCAGCCCCTCAGTGACGCCCATTTCGGCGCGAGCCTCCTCGCCCATGCTGGCATGCGTGGTTGAGGCCGGGTGGCACATCAGGCTGCGCGCATCGCCGATATTGTTCGAGATATCGACCAGTTCGAGCGCGTCGAGGACGGTGAATGCTCGCTCGCGCGTGCCGACATCGAAAGCGAAGATCGGCCCCGTAGCCTCCATCTGCGCGAGCGCAAGATTGTGGCGTGGATGGCTCGGCAGGCCCGGATGCAGCATCCGGCCACCCGCCTTGTCGATCCTCGGTTCGAGGAAGCGGCCAAGCGCCACCGCCTGCTCGCTCTGCTTGTGCGCGCGCAGCGACAGCGTCTCCAGCCCTTTGAGCACGACCCAGGCGTTGAACGGCGCAATATTGGGCCCGGTGTTGCGCTGGAACGGGAGCAGGCTCTCGTCAATGAACTCCTCGGTGCCGCACACCGCTCCGGCCAGCACCCTGCCCTGCCCGTCCATCAACTTGGTCGCGCTGTAGGCGACCACGTCCGCCCCGAATTCCAGTGGGCGCTGGAGCGCCGGGCTGGCGAAGGCATTGTCGACCACGGTCGTGATTCCGTGCGCCTTGGCCAGGTCGCAGACGAATTGGAGGTCGACGATATCGAGCGTCGGGTTGGCCGGGGTCTCGAAGAAGAACACCTTGGTGTTGGGCCGGATCGCCGCTTCCCACTGGGCGTTGTCGGCGCTGTCGATCACGGTGGTTTCGATCCCGAAGCGCGGCAGCAGGTTGTCGACCAGCCAGCGGCATGAACCGAACGCGGCCCGAGCGGCGACACAATGGTCTCCGGCGGAGAGCTGGCACAGCAGCGCCGCCGTCATCGCCGCCATTCCGCTCGCCTGGGCGCGGCAGGCTTCTGCCCCTTCGAGCAGAGCGATGCGTTCCTCCAGCATCGCCACCGTCGGGTTCTGCAGGCGCGAATAGGTCATGCCGTCGGCATCGCCGGCAAACCGATCCGCGACGGTTTGCGCGTCGTCGTAGGTGTAGCCCGATGTAAGGAACAGCGCCTCGCTGGTCTCGCCGTGTTCGCTGCGCCAGGTGCCGCCGCGTATCGCCCGCGTAGCGGGCCGCCATTTGCGCGTCGAGGCGCGGTCCATTCCGGTGGTCTTCTTCATTGCGCGCGTGCTTAGGAGGGTGAGACACCGCTCGCAAGCAGGCCTTCGCTCGCTGTGCGTGCATGCCCCACGACGCCGAGCATCAGCGTCCCCTCCAGCAGCGTCATCAGGTACCGCGCTCCGCCCGCCGGATCGGGGTCGTCTTCGGGCATCTGCGTTTCGAGCCAGGCGAGCTGTTTCGTCATCATCGCGTCCGCCGCTTCGCGATAGCCGGGAATGCCGCGCGCCGAGCCGGCAACGATCTCCCACCACAACACCATGAAGGGCCGCATCATCGGATGGCTGCCCTGTTCGAGAATGCGATCGAAACACTCCTTGCGTGTCGTGGGTCGCTCTGCCCCCATCGCCGCATCGAGCGCGGTCGAGTAGATCCCGGCAATATGACCGAGCAGGTCGGCAACCAACTGCTCCTTGTTGCCGAAATGATAGATCAGCATCCGGTCGCTGGTGTCGGCCGCCTTGGCCAGAGGGCGCAGGCTGGCCCCGCCCAACCCATGATTGAGCACATGGGCCGCCAGTTTCGGCAGGAGCGTTTCGCGCGTGAGATTGGCTTTCGACA
Source organism: Erythrobacter sp. (assembly GCA_030065195.1). Taxonomy (GTDB): domain Bacteria; phylum Pseudomonadota; class Alphaproteobacteria; order Sphingomonadales; family Sphingomonadaceae; genus Erythrobacter. The sequence goes on from JASJDE010000012.1 coordinate 16,666, forward strand.
TTTTCCTCTTGTAGCGCCTGCTACATTAAGATACCAGACTATGTAGCGCTCGCTACAAACCGGAGTAAGACCGATGACCCCTTTCGAAATCTTGTTTGCCGCCGGCTATGCCTCCGGCGCCATCGCATTCCTGTTCCTTGCCTTCTTCTATCGCGAAAAGCCCGATGTCCTGATTGCCGGCATCGTCTTTGGGGCCTTCACCGGCTTTACGGCGGTTACCGTCTACGCTGAAGGCCCTATCGGCTTCATCGCGTTTCAGAGTCAAAGCCTTTGGGGCGTTCAGGTCTTCTACGATCTGATCATAGCCGTTGGTATCGCGTTGGCGTTCATCATTCCTCGGGCGCGAGCTAAGGGAATGATGGTGGCTCCTTGGGTCATCCTCTGCGGATTGATCGGTTGCGTGGGATTGGCAGCCATGGCCACGCGCCTGCTGTGGCTCGAAAAGCAGGGCGAGGCCGCCGCCGCATCGGCTGCTCCCGTCAAAGCGTAAACCCCCTTGTCCGCCGCCAAGCGTCTGCCTAAGCGCTTGGCGGCCATGACCGGGGTCCTCTCCAATCCTGTTTCCGAGCCGGAATTCGCGGCGCCTCCCGAGCATCCGCGCGATCCATGGTTCTGGTGCCTGGCCGTTCCGTTGGCCTTTGCGGCGCTCGCATGCATCAGGCTCACGATCCCCACCCAGCCCTATTTCGATGAAGTGCATTACCTTCCCGCAGCGCGCGAATTGCTGGCGGCTCTGGACGGTGGGGGCGAATACCTCAACCGTGAACACCCGCTGCTCGGCAAGCAACTGATCGCGCTGGGGATCCACCTGTTCGGCGACGAGCCGCTCGGTTGGCGGATCATGCCGCTGATCGCCGGGACTGTGGCCATCGGAGCCAGCATGCGCGCGCTTTGGCAGGCGAGCCAAGATCGCTTTGCCACCGTCGCATTCGGAGTCCTGCTGGCTACTGGCTTTCACCTTTTCGTCCATGCGCGCATCGCCATGCTCGACATCTTCATGGCGATGTTCCTCGCCATCGCCGCGTGGTTCCTTGCGGGGGCGATTCGCAAGCCCGAAACGGGCCGCTGGAGGCTCGCAGCCTGCGGTGTCGCGATCGGCTGCGCCTTGGGTTCCAAGTGGAATGCCGTCCCACTGGCGATGGTTCCCGGCATCACTTTTTTCGCCGCGCGGCTTTCCGCCGGACGTCGCCGACTGTTGACCAGCAAGCGCGGTGTACCGGTGCCCGGCATTTCATTGATCGAAGCCTTTGTCTGGCTCGGGATTGTACCGCTGCTGGTTTACGCCCTGACTTTCACCCCCGGATACTGGCTGAGCGATTACCTTCGCCCCTCTCCACTGGCGGAGAAGGGCCTGATCGGCCTGCACCGCGAGATGCTCGAAATGCAGGCTTCGGTGAAGGCCCCGCATTCCTATATGAGCACGTGGCCGCAATGGGTCATGAACTCGCGCGGGATCTGGTATCTCTACGAGTTCACCGACAACGCGCAGCGCGGCGTGTTGCTGATCGGTAATCCGCTGACGATGCTGCTGGGCCTGCCCGCCTTGCTGTGGTGCCTGATCTGGGGGCTCTATCGCAGCGACTGGGCCAGGGTCGGCACGGTGGTCGGCTTCGGTGTGAGCCTGGGCCTGTGGCTGATCGCGCCCAAGCCGGTGCAGTTCTACTACCATTACATGATGCCGAGCTGCTTCCTGCTCGCGGCGCTCGCGCTGGTGCTGAGCGACATCCACCGCAGCGCGCACTATCGCTGGGTCAGCTTTGTTGTTCTTGTCGGCGGCGCAGCGATGTTCGCGCTGTTCTTCAAGATTCTGACCGCGGGCGAGCTAGAAAGCCCGATGAGCTTTGCCAAATGGGCGTGGTTGGAAGGGTGGAGATGAGGAAGACTCTGATCGTCTCGCTTCTCGCCGTGGCCGTCCCGGCAACTGCCGACGATCGCTTCAATTGTCCAAAGCCAAAGGGCGATCTCAGCGTCGATTCCGAAAGGATAATGACAGCCTGGCCGACTCACATCGACAGAGTATTGCCGGAGATCGTCGATATCGACTTTCGCTGTCGGATTGATGCTGAGGGTCGGTTCGTCGATTGTATCTTCTCGGCGCGCCAAGATCTGACCGAAGCGCAGAAAAGCGTCGTGCAAAGGACGATGCCGAGGGTCATGCGTGGCCTCAAAACCGACTACCCAAATCAGCCTTGTGTCGCTGACAAATTGACATTCAAGACCGGCGACGCAGCTCGATCATCAATACCTTCCCCAGACGAAGCGGCTGCTGAGGGCGAAGTTCCAGACCGATCCGATCAGGATCCCGCATAGCGCCGCGAGCGCCCAGAACACGCCTTCGCTTTCGAGCAGGGTCGCTACCGCCACATTGGCAAACCCACCGACCGCGCAGGTGAGGCAAAATCCGGCCCAACCGCGCAGCACTTCGCCCCAACCGGTCAGGCGCTTGTCGCGATAGGTCAACCAGTTGTTGAGCCAGAAGTTGAAGCTCATTGCGGAGAGCACCGCGACACCTTGCGCAATGGTGAAGGCTTCTTCGAACGCGAACAGCAGGCTCGCCAGCACCGCCATGTGAACAATCACGCCGAGCGCGCCGACCGTGCCGAACAGGGCGAAGCGGGTCGGGATCAGCTGCCCCAATGTCTTGTCGTAGAGCCCGGCGAGAAAATCGAACAGGATCGCACGATCGAGCTTGCTCTCGCCTTCGCGGCGCCTCGCGAAGTTCAGGGGAAACTCCTTCACGTTCATCGGTGCATCGGACGTCGCAAGCAGATCGAGCAGGATCTTGAATCCGATTCCCGAAAGACGCGGAACCAGCAGTCGGGCGGTCGCGGTGGGGAGCATGAAATAGCCGCTCATCGGATCGCTCAGCTCCACACCGGTCAGTTTGCGCGCCATCGCATTGGCCATTCCGGATAGCTTCTCCCGTTCGGGTTCGGCCCAGTCCTCTGTGCTAGCCCCTTCGGCGAACCGCGAAGCGACGCAGATCTCGGCTTCGCCAGCTTTCAAGCTCGCCAGCATCCGAGGCAGCAGCGCCGGATCGTGCTGGTGATCAGCGTCCATGACTGCGCAATAGGGCGCAGCGGTCGCGCAGAACCCTTCGATGGCTGCGCTGGCGAGGCCGCGCCGCCCGATCCGCTGGATCACACGCACGCGGCGATCGGTCACCGCCAACGCCCGCGCCTCGTCAGCCGTGCCGTCCTTGCTGTCGTCGTCGACGATCAGCACTTCCCAGCCATCGGGCCCGAGCGCGCCTTCGATCCGTTCGACCAACGGCGCGAGGTTCCCGCGCTCGTTGAGCGTCGGAAGAATGATCGCAAGGTCGAGCATCGAGTCGGTAGACGATTACAGCCGCTCGCGCACGGCCGCGCCGATTTCCACGGTGCCGTGCGCGCCGCCCAGATCGCCTCCGCGAATACCGTCGGCCAGCGCTTTCTCAACCGCGGCTTCGATCCGCGCCGCTTCGTCCTCGCGGCCAAACGAGTACCGCAACAGCATCGCAACCGAGAGGATCGTCGCCATCGGGTTGGCCTTCCCTTGCCCCGCAATGTCGGGTGCGCTGCCATGGATCGGCTCGTAGAGGCCGAAGCGGCCAAAGTCGGTCGCTCGGTCGCCCATGGACGCACTCGGAAGCAGTCCAATCGAACCCACCGCTGCACTGGCCAGGTCGGAGATGATGTCGCCGAACAAATTGCCGGTCAGGATTACCCCGAATTGCGAGGGATTGCTGATGACCTGCATGGCGGCGTTGTCGACATACATGTGGCTGAGATCGATATCTGGGTGTGACTTCGCCGCATGCTTGACCGTATCGCGCCACACCTGGCTGGTTTCCAGGACATTGGCCTTGTCGACACTGCAGACGCGGCAATCCCTGCTGCGCGCCGTCCGGAAGGCAACGCGGGCAATGCGCTGCACTTCGGTTTCGGAATAGGCCATCATGTCCCAACCTTCGCGCGAACCATCGTTCGCCACGCGTTCACCCTTGTCGCCGAAATAGACGTCCCCGGTCAGCTCGCGCACGATCATCATGTCGAGCGTGCTGGCGATTTCGGGCTTCAGCGGCGAAAGATGCTCCAGCCCGGCAAACACCTTGGCCGGGCGCAGGTTGGCGAACAGGTCGAGATGCTTGCGCAGGCCGAGGATCGCCTGTTCCGGACGCAAATGCCGCTCCAACGCGTCGCAATCGGGGTCGCCCACCGCACCGAACAAGACCGCGTCGCAGGATTTTGCGATAGTCAGGGTCTCTTCCGGCAGCGGATGGCCGTGGCGTTTGTAGGCAATCCCACCGACATCGCCATCGAACAACGTCAGTCCCGGCAAGCCGAGGCTTTCAAGCACCCTGACCGCTTCGCGCGTGACTTCCGGACCGATCCCGTCGCCGGGCAAAACCGCAATCTTCATCATCCAAGCCCTATGTCAGCATGCGGCCAAGCCGCTCCCCCAGTGCCACCCGAGCGGCCATAACATCGCTCCTGCTATCGGCAAGGATGTAGCGTTCGAGCGGCTTGTGGAGAGCGCGGAAAACCTGGAACTGCGCTTCGATTTCGCCCGCCATGTCGGGCTTTGCCCCGCCATAGCCGAGTTCGCGCAGCAGCATCGCTTCGTAGGCGTTCATCGCTGCGAGCCAGCCGCGCGCCGAAGGCGCGTGGCAGATCGCGGTGAGCAGCGCACCGAGCGCCTGATACAGCGAAGGATAGGGATTGCGTTCCGGCAAGGCGGTCGCGGTCAGTGCACAGGCCCATGTGATCGCCGCCGCTGGCAACGGTTCGGTCATCCACGGCGCGCGACTTTCCTGCAATTCCAGACGCGCGAACGGCAGCTGGCTTGCCGATTTGGCACGCAGTTCCAGCGCGACCGAATTTCCCGGAATCATGACAGGCCTCAGCTGACGTCCTCGCCCGCCCGCGACGTAGCCTGCGACAAGGCCGTGCTCTTCGGTCAGGAGCCGCGCAATGGCCGCAGTTTCGCCATACGGGCGAGAGGCAACGAGGATGGCTGGCGCGCGCAAATGCATCGGCGCGCGATCGAACTACTTGCCTGCTAGCTTGGCTTCCAGCTCGGCGATCTTGGCTTCGAGCGCGTCGGCCTGTTCGCGCGCCTTTTGCGCCATGGCCTTGACCGTTTCGAATTCTTCGCGGCTGACGAAATCCATGCCGCCCAGCGCTTCGCGCATCCGTTCGCGGGCGCTCTCGCGCGCTTCGCGGGTCATGCCGGCCATGGTTCCGGCGGCGCTGTTTGCGAGTTTAACGAAGTCGGCGATGATCGGGTTTTCGCTTTGCATGGGCGTGTATGTGGCGATGCTCAGTCGTCAGAGCAAGCCCCAAGTCTACAATTCGATCCGCTCCACGGCTCCACTCTCACCCCTTTGCCCACCATCGGGATTCTCTGCGATGAACTGGTAATTCAGCACCGTGGCAAAACAGACCCAGACGAAATAGGGGAGCAGCAGCAACGCGGCGTTGCGACGGACGCGCCAGAACACCGCGATCACGGCAATCAGGGTCACGACCGCATAGCAAAGCACCGCCAGGCCGGCCGTCATGTTCTGCATGCCGAAGAACACTGCCGTCCAGGCAAGGTTGCCGACGAAATGAACGGCGAAGACGATTATCGCGAGACCTCGTCCGACCGCCCCCCAAGCGCTGACCACAAGGGCCAATGCAAACCCGATCATGATGTAGAGGATTGTCCAAACGATCGCGAATGCCGCTGGCGGAGGGAAAATTGCCGGCTTCGCCAGGCTTTGGAACCAGGCGGTGTCGGGGCTGCCCATTTGCCCGCCCAGAAATCCGAGCAACACGATCAACGGAACCAGGAACAGCGACCAACGCAAAAAACTGGCGCGCAACTGCGCCTTGGATGCCAGGAAATTCATCGTCTCTCCCGATGGAGCGAAACCGCGCTTTGCGCGCGCGATTCGCTGGATGCAGCTTCGGCAGGCGGGATACACATTCGCGCACAAAGCGCCAATCGGTCGCACTCGATCCGCCGCTGGCAGCGCGCATCAAACCGCAGGAATCCACCTGCAATTCGGAAAGATCGTTAAATGGGCGTGCGTTTTGCCATCATTGTGCTAGCGTCGCCACATTCTTGCCGTGATTCGGGACGCAAATCGGTAAGAAATCATCCATTCGCGCGTCCTGCCCGATAAGGGGCCCAATGAGGGGAACGAGTTAAATGAAAAAGACCAACTTCGCTTCGATGCTCGCCGTCGCCGGCGGTCTCGCAGTCGCTACCGCCGCTTGCTCGGCTCCAGCTGACGACGGTGCCGACACCTCCGCTGACGAAACCGCAGTGGCTGCATGCGCTGGCGCTTGCTGTGCCGCTGCTTGCGAAGGCGCTTGCTGCGCCGCCGCATGCGAAGGTGCTGGTTGCGAAGCCGCTGCTTGCGAAGGCGCCGGCTGCTGCGCCGCCGAAGGTTGCTGCGCCGCTGCTTGCGAAGCTGCCTAAGCTTTACGCATCACCAAATGCGAAGCGGTCGATCGCAACTTGATGTTGCGGTCGGCCGTTTTGCTTTCTAGCGTCCGCGCATGGACAAGCTTCAAGCCGCGCAGACGGTCATCGAAACGATCACCCAGATGGCGCAGGAGCAACGCCCGCTCATGCTCCGCGTTGTCCCCGAAGACGAAGTGCATTTCTGGAAGCACTATCCGGAAAAGGACGCCCGCGACGAATTCTGCAAGTCACGCTGGTATTATCACGTCCATGCGCCCGGCAGTCGCGACGCCGATGAACATGGCCATTTCCACCTCTTCCTGCACCGCACGCAGCTGCCCGAAGGACTGGAGCCCAAGGTCTGGCCTCCCCAGGGAGAGGACGCAAAGGCGCATGTGACGCATTTGATCGCGCTGTCGATCAACACGGTGGGTATCCCGCGCTCGTGGTTCACGGTGAATCGCTACGTTACCAACGAGTTCCTGTATCCGGCCGACACGATGATCGAGCATCTGCCGGACTTCAACGTCGATCACACCAAGGAAGACGACCTGGTGAATCGCTTCGTAACCGCCATGGTGGCGCTATACAGCGACGAGATCGAAGCGCTGCTGCGCGAGCGCGATACAAGACAAGCGGAGCTGCTCGAAGAGCATGGTGAGAAGGCCTACGAACTCGCATCGGGAGTCGAAGTGCTGTCGCAAATCCCGATCGACCTCGATGCCAAGATCAATTCGCTGGACTGGCCCGAGGAAGAGGAAGTGGCGTAGTTCCTTCCGCATCCCCTACAGAGTGCAAATACCCCCGCTCAGGCGATCGAGGACCGCGTCGCTGCTGGCGCCCGGTCTCGCATGCAGTTGCCAGGCAGGCATTGTCCCTTAACTCAACTCCGCTTCGCCGAGATCAGGAATTCGATGTTCCCTTGCGGGCCGGTGATCGGACTTTCGACGATCCCTTCAATTTCCCAGCCAAGACCTTGAATCCACTCCCGAACCTCACCGCACACCCGTTCATGCAACGCCGGGTCGCGAACCACGCCACCCTTGCCGACTTCCTCGCGCGCGACTTCGAATTGCGGCTTGATCAATGCGACCAACCGACATTCATCCGCCGCCAACTCAAGCGGTCGTTCGAGCACTTTCGCAAGGCTGATAAAGCTCGCATCGCACACCACCCAGTTGCAGGGGCGATCGATCTGCTCGGGCGTCAGGATCCGCGCGCTGCACTGCTCCAGAACCGAGACTCTCTCGTCTTGGCGCAGCTTCCACGCCAATTGGTTGGTCCCGCTGTCCACCGCAAAGACGTGTTCGGCACCCTTCGACAGCAGCACATCGGTGAAGCCGCCGGTCGAGCTGCCGATATCCATCGCGACCGCACCTGTCGGGTCGAGGTCGAAATGCTCGATCGCATGCGCCAGCTTTATGCCTCCGCGGCTGACCCAGGGATGATCGCGCCCGCGCACGTCGAGCGGCGCGTCCTCGGCCAGTTGCTGGCCCGGCTTGGCGATCTTGGTTTCCCCCGAAAACACCGTTCCCGCCATAATCAGCGCCTGCGCGCGGGTGCGGCTTTCGGCGAGTTCCCGCTCCACCAGCAGCTGATCGGCACGGCGCTTAGCCATCGGACGGATTTTCTGCGGAAGGGCGCGAATAGGTCATGGACGCTTACGCCGATAGCGCGCAATGAAGCGGCATGAAAGCGATCCAACTGAAACTCGTCGGCGCGCTCGCCATGAGCCTGTCAGCCTGCGGCTGCATCCCCAGCGTCGAAGCGCCCGCTGCGCCGCCGCCGGCACCGGTCGCGACGCCGGCTCCGACGCCCACTCCTGCGCCGCCGCCGCCCGCGCCAGTCATCGACGAACCGCGTTACGAGAATTATCTCGATGCCCCGCAGACCCTCGGCACCTGGACCTATGAAACGGAGAGTGCCGAAACATTCGCACTGTTCGGCACAAGCATCGCAAGTCCGGTGGCGATCATTCGCTGCGACCGTTCGACAGGCCTGGTCGGGATCGGACGTTTCGGATCATCCGCACAGCGGGCTACAATCCGGATCCGCACGGAAACGGGGGTCCACACCCTGCAAGGAACGCCGCGCAATGGCGGGGTTCCGCTGGTCGCGGCCGAGGTGAATGCGCGCGATCCTATGCTCGACGCGATGGCCATCACCAAGGGCCGGTTCGCGCTGGAGACCGAAGGCTTGCGCACTTTGTACCTTCCGGCCTGGGCCGAGGTAACCCGCGTGATCGAGGACTGCCGCTAAGGATTCTTTTTGCGCTATCCACAATGGCGCGACGAATTGCGGCAATCGAGAAGTCCGGAATCGAAAAACGCCCGAGGGTTCCCTCAGGCGTCCTGTCGTGGCTCCCTTGAGCAACGGCGTTCCATTCTGACGTGGGAAAAAGATATTTCAAGTCTTGTCTAGCGGATTCACATGATTCAAAACTACCAACCGAGGCCAGCGGCGAACGCGGCTCTCGGCCCCCGGTGATACGGCAGGGTCTTGGCTTACAAGCGCGAAAGGAGGTGATCCGATGTCTCATGGTTCAGTAGAGAGGTCGGCAAGTTTCCGCGCGAGGTATATTCGGTGATCTAGACGCCGAGTAAGACTTCGTGAGCGGCGCTTACCGCCGCTGACCATGAAAGGGCCGGACTTCCTACGGGCGAAGTCTGGCCCTTTTCATTTGGCGGTTCCGCTCGCCCGTCCGGTCGGGCGGTCGCTCTTGAGATTCGCTAGGCAAACCGTTCTTGTGCCAAGCCAATAACCTTGCCCTGAGTGGCGCTGGGCACTAATCGGCTCCCCATGAAATTCGAGACGATCCCCCACCCCTCACCCACTCCCGATGCCGAGCGCGAAGCAGTGATTGCCGACCCCGGTTTTGGCAAGGTTTTCACCGATCACATGGTCACAATCGACTACGACGAAGATCAGGGCGGCTGGCATTCCGCGCGCATTGGTCCGCGCGAAGCCATTGCGCTCGATCCCGCTGCATCGGTGCTGCATTATGCTCAGGAAATCTTCGAAGGGATGAAGGCATTCGCACACGAAGATGGCGGCCTAGCCCTCTTCCGTCCCGAGGAAAACGCGCGCCGTTTCAATGCCAGCGCTCGTCGCATGGCGATGCCGGAAATCCCGGAGGAGCTGTTCCTCGAAGCGGTCAAGCTCGCGGTCAAAACCGATGCGAAGTGGATGCCCCCAGTCGAAGGCGGATCGCTCTATATCCGCCCCTTCATGTTTGCCTCCGAAGCCTTCCTCGGCGTGCGCCCGGCGAAACAGTACAAATTCGTCGTAATCCTCGTCTCGAGCGGCAACTACTTCAAAGGCGGCGTGAACCCGGTGAAGATCTGGGTTTCGCAGGATTACGTGCGCGCGGCCCCCGGCGGCACCGGCGCCGCCAAGACCGGCGGCAACTACGCCGCCTCGCTCGTGCCACAGGCCGAAGCGATCGAGCATGGCTGCGACCAGGTCGTCTTCCTCGATGCAGTCGAGAAGAAATGGATCGAGGAACTGGGCGGCATGAACCTGTTCTTCGTGCGCAGCGACGGCAGTGTCATCACCCCGCCGCTCACTGGCACGATCCTCCCCGGCATCACCCGCGACAGCCTGATCGCAATGCTGCGCGAAGAGGGATTGGACGTGCGCGAAGAGCCCTATTCGATCGCCCAATGGCGCGAGGAAGCCGAAAGCGGCAAACTGCTTGAGACTTTGGCCTGCGGCACCGCAGCCGTGGTCACGCCAGTCGGCACCGTCGCCTCTCCCGCAGGCGAATTCACCATCGGCACCGGCGGCATCGGCCAGATGGCAGAGAAGATGCGCAAGAAGCTGGTGGGCCTGCAACACGGCAAGGTCGAGGACAAACACGGCTGGGTGATGCGGGTTTGAGTCGATCAACAACGTCATTGGGGCGTCCACCGACACTAATTTGGTGGATCGGGATATTCTCTTTTCTGCTTGCGCTTCTGGCTTTTGTTGCGGTGCTTCTCGCTTTCGGTACAAAGCCAAGCGCGATCAGAGGGCCGCTTGAAAAGGTAAACGCGACCTTTCTCGGCTTCGAGCGTGTCCCAAACCGTCTGCGAACACCTGCCAGCCTATTTGTCGAGGTGAAGCTAGAAAACGGAACAAAACTCCGAATTCAGACCACATTGAATGATGTGAGCGGTTGTGCTCCGGGCGATCTGGTCAGTTTAGAAAAAGCGGGGAGCCGGTACAGGATTGCCGAAACCGCCTGCTTCGAGAATTGAGACCTCTACTACCGATAAAGCCGCCCGCCATTGATGATCTCCATGCCCGCAAGCGTCGCGATTTCATCCACGAGCGGCTTCAACTTGCGCGGGTGGTTGCAGCCAATATTGACGCTGGAGAAGCGATAGCCGTCCGCATTCACCCGCTCCATGTCGAGCGTCTGGCAGTGGAGATACAAGTCCTCTCCGTCCCACGTTCCGATATCGTGCTCGAAGGTGCCTGAACCGGCGACCAGTTCCTCGATACGGGTCATTTGCTCGGCTGAAAGTGACACAACGCGCTTGGGTATGGGGCCAGACGGTCGCCGCAGACCCGAAGCCGTGCGCGGCATGGCGCGGTCCTCCCCGTCATAGGTCAAAACCCCGGTGCCATCTGACAGAGTGTCGATCCGCACGGTTCGGAAGAACAAGGCATGGCCGTGCAGGAAGCTGAACCGCATCACCTGCACCGAACCCTCCGGCGCGCCGCGCCAAAGCGGCTCCTGCCCGATATCGCGGAGATAGCAATCGCTCATCCCGCCGTAGGACCGGCTCTCACGCACCGCTGCCGGAAAGCTCCCGCAATGGCTGCTGGCAGGCTGCGGCTCTTCCGCTCCCGCAAGGGCCAGCGCAATCAAAGGCGTGGTGAGGAATGCGACCATGTCCGCAACGCTAGTGCATTGTCGCGGGGGCGTCCAATCGGCTAAGGGCGCGGGCCTATGGCTCAGCACCCTTTCACCGTGGCAGCGCTCTATCGCTTTACGCCCTTTGCGGACCCCGCTTCCATCCGCGAGCCTCTCTTGGCGGTATGCGAGGAAGTGGGTGTCAAAGGCACGCTGTTGCTGGCGAATGAGGGCATCAACGGCACCATTGCGGGCACAGACAATGCGATTGCCGCAGTGCTCGACCACATCCGCACCCTGCCCGGCTGCGCTGACTTGGAGGTCAAGTTTTCCTATGCGGAGGAAGCCCCATTCAACCGCATGAAAGTGCGATTGAAGCGCGAAATCGTCACAATGGGCGAGCCTGACATCGATCCCACCGCCAGCGTCGGGCGCTATGTCGATCCGCAGAACTGGAACGCGCTGATCTCAGACCCCGACACGATCGTGATCGACACCCGCAACGAATACGAAGTCGCGGTCGGCACTTTCGAAGGAGCAGTCGATCCGCACACAGCGAGCTTTCGTGATTTCCCGGCATGGTTCCGCGAACACCGCGAGGAGCTGCTCGAGGGGAAGACGAAAGTCGCGATGTTCTGCACCGGAGGCATTCGCTGCGAGAAATCAACCAGTTTCCTGCGCGGCGAAGGGGTGGACGAGGTCTATCACCTCAAAGGCGGCATCCTCAAATATCTCGAGGAGGTGCCTGAGGAAGAGAGTAAGTGGCACGGCGACTGCTTCGTCTTCGATGAGCGGGTGACCGTGAAGCACGGGCTTGAACCGGGCGATTATGGCATGTGCCGCGCCTGCCGCCGCCCGGTGAGCGAAGAAGAGCAGGCCAGCCCCGATTTTGTCGAAGGCGTCAGTTGCCCGCACTGCATTTCCGAACGCAGCGAGGAACAGCGCGAACGCTACCGCGAACGCCAGCGTCAGGAAGCGCTCGCGAGGGCACGCGGAACCACGCATGTCGGGGCGACGTTTGAACAAGGCGATGACTGAGCCGCCAATCCTCTATTCCTTTCGCCGTTGCCCCTATGCGATGCGGGCGCGCATGGCCTTATGGGTCGCCGGGATCAAGGTGGAACTGCGCGAGGTGAAGCTCGCCGACAAGCCGCCCGAGCTGATCGAGGCCTCGCCCAAGGCAACCGTCCCCGTGCTCGATTTTCGCGACGGATCGGTGATCGAGGAAAGCATCGCCATCATGCGCTGGGCGCTGCATCAGAATGATCCCGAAGGCTGGCTTGCCGGGGATAATGCCACGCTGATTGCCGAAGCCGATGGGCCATTCAAGCACCATCTCGACCGCTACAAATACCCGAACCGATACGAGGATGAACCGGGTTTTGGCGAGGTCGACCATCAGGCAGAAGGGCTGGCAATCCTCAAAGAGTGGGACGCGCGGATCGCTGAGCACGGCCAGTTGTGTGGTCCCCAACGCACGCTTGCCGATATCGCGCTGTTCCCATTCATCCGCCAATTCGCCAATCACAACCGCACCTGGTTCGATGCGCAGGACCTGCCCCACTTGCACCCATGGCTTGCGGGTCACCTGGAAAGCGATCTGTTCAAGGCAATCATGCCCAAATTCACCCCGTGGAAAGCAGGGGACAATCCGATTGTCTTTGGACGCGAGGCGGCAGTCTCCGCATAACACCCTAGATCGTTGTGGCGGGAAATTAGTGAACTTTGGGCCATCGGCCCTTTCATGGAAACACTTGCGCCCACCGCCTACATGTCCGCCGATCCCAAGCTCGGTGAAGTGTTCTTCACCATTGCTGGCCTTTGGGAGCCCGAGCGCATGCGAGCATTCCTTCGATCCCTGCTCGAGACCTCCTATCCGATCATCGAACAGGAGCGCCCGATCCACTTGCTCGGTGACTTGAACGGCTTTGTTGCTCAGACGCGCGATACTGGAGAAGTGATGCGCGAGAATCTCATGGAGTGGCGCGATCACGGCCTCTCGCGAGTGGCCATTTTTGGCGCGTCGACGCTGGCCAAGCTGCAATACAAGCGATTGAGTGATGGCCTTGATGTCGAGTTCTTCGAAACCAAGATTTCGGCGCTCGAATGGCTGCGCAGGCCCTATGCTCAAGCGGCTTAAGCTGCCGCCTGACCCAGCCTGTCCCGAAAGGCATCGATCAGCCAGCTTGTCGCCGGGCCAAGCCGTGTGTCGCGCCTCCACAAGGCGCTGAGCGTGTAAGTGTCACCCGGCTTTTCGGGGAGGTCGAGTTCGACCAGCCGCCCTTCGGCAAGGTCGCCCGCAATCATGTCGCGCGGCATGTTGCCCCAGCCCAGTCCCTCCTTGAGCAGCGAATGCTTCGCGCCAAGGTCCCCGAGCCGCCAGGTGAGCGGGCTGAGGACTGAGAATTGACGCCCCTCGGTCCGGCTTGAGCGGTCGGAGAGGACAAGTTGCAGATGCTTGCGGCTCTCACCCGGCGCGATATCGGGCTGCGCCAGCGGGTGATCAGGCGCGGCGACCGGGATCAAGTCTACGTTGCCGATCGCCTGCCGCTCCAGCGCCGGGTCATCGGCAATAATCGGGCCTCCGATAGCGAGCTGGGCATCTTCATCAATCAGGCAAGAGGCAACCGCACCCAGACCTTCAACCCGCAGGCGAAGCGCGACGGTGGGGAAAGTCTCGCGAAAATCGCGCAGGACGCGGGCGGTCACCTCGCCCGGCAGCATGACGTCGAGCACCAGGCCAAGCTCGCTTTC
>JASJDE010000122.1 GCA_030065195.1 Erythrobacter sp.
TTTGGTCTTTCGAGCGCGAGCTGATCCTGGGCGAGCGCAACAATTACTTCGTCATTCCCGCCGGGGAAGTGCCGAGCCCGTGGAACGCGAAGCCGATAACCGACAATCGCTGTGCTTGGCCGGACTTCTCTCAATTGCGCGAATCGAACTCACAGCTCGACGCCTTCCTGTTCTGGTCGCGCGCGCCCTTCCTGGAACGGGCTGACGATGGTTCGGTAATCCTGTTCGACGCGCGTTTCTACGATCCCCGGGCGCGCAATCGATTTTCGGTTGCGCTTCCCGATGTCGAATGCGTGGAACTCCCGGCGGAGTGAGGCGCTTCACTCCCCATGACTGACGTACAAATCGTCTGGCTGCGGCGTGACCTGCGCCTGGCCGACAATCCCGCTCTCTTTGAAGCCGCCCAGCTTGGCCCTGTGGTCGCCGTGTATGTGCTCGACGATGCCAGCGCCAAGACGCATGCCTATGGCGGTGCTTCGCGCTGGTGGCTGCATCATTCGCTGTCCGATCTTGGAAAGCGACTTGAAGAACGCGGCTCGCGCCTGATCCTCCGGCGCGGCGATGCGGTGGAGGAACTGACAAAGGTTGCCCGAGAGTGCGGCGCGACTTCAATCCACGCCAACCGCCATTACGAACCTTGGTGGCGGCGCGCGCAGGGCCGGATCGAGAGAGAGTTCGACCTCAGGCTCTACGACGCCAACTACTTGCTGCCTGTGGGTTCGGTGACGACCGGATCGGGCGGGCAGTACAAGATCTACACGCCGTTCAGCCGTGCGGTACGCGAGAAGCTGCCGCCGCGCGATCTTGTGCCGGAGCCGGAAATGCTCTCTTCGCCTGATTCGTGGCCCGCCAGCGATGATCTTTCCGACTGGCACCTGCTACCAACCAATCCCGATTGGGCGGGAGGGTTGCGAGAATTCTGGGAAGTGGGCGAAAAGGCCGCGCAGGATCGGCTCGATTGGTGGTCCGATCACGTCGACGACTACGACGACAAGCGCAATTTTCCTTCCGTCGAAAAGGTCTCCCGGCTTTCGCCACACCTGCATTTCGGTGAGATCTCGCCGGTGCAAATCTGGCATCGGTTTGCGGGGCGATCCGGCACGGGTTGGAACATCTACGAGAGTGAATTGATCTGGCGCGACTACGCGCAGACCGCCATTGCCCAGTTTCCGCTCTATGCTCGCGAGAACTATCGCGAAGATTTCGACCAACTCCAATGGCGCGATCCGGAGGCCGATGCCGAAGCCGCGCGTGATCTCGAAGCCTGGCAAATGGGACAGACCGGTTATCCGATCGTCGATGCGGGTATGCGGCAGCTTTGGCAAACCGGGTGGATGCACAATCGCGTGCGGATGATCACGGCCAGTTTTCTCATCAAGCACCTGCTGATCGATTGGCGCAAGGGCGAACAGTGGTTCTGGGATACGCTGGTCGATGCCGATTACGGATCGAATTCGACCAACTGGCAATGGACCGCAGGCACCGGTGTCGATTCGAACATGTTCGTGCGGATCATGGCACCGCTCAGCCAGTCGGAGAAGTTCGACTGCGCAGCCTACATTCGCCGCTACGTTCCCGAGCTCGCCGACCTCGACGAACCGTCTATCCACGATCCGGACGAATATGGGCGTAGGCCGGCGGACTATCCCGCCAAGATTGTCGCGCACAGAGAGGCGCGCGAGCGAGCCCTTGCGGCCTACAAGGCCATGAAAGGAGGCTGATACTGGGCTGTAGCATCTTGCCCCCGCAGTATCGGCGCGGCTAATGCCGGGCCATGACGGCGCAAGGGGTGAGAGGCGAGCGATTGCTCAGCGGTGGCGGGCGATTTGCGCCAACGCCGGGTTTCTTCGCCCGTTTGATCGCGCCGGGCTTTGCCAAGATACTCGATCGGATCGACGCGGGATTGGAGCGTGGGTCGTTGGTCGGGCATTTGCCCGACGGGACTACAAGGATGCTCGGTGGGCGTGCGCCGGGATTTGATGCGGTGGTCCGGCTCAAGGATTGGCGCGCCCTGCTGCGGCTCGCCACCAACGGGACGATCGGGTGGTACCAGGCCTACGAGGCGGGTGAATGGGAAACCGACGATATGGTCGCGATGTTCGCGGTCATGTCGGACAATGTTCGCACCCTGGGCAACTCCGCGCGCAGTTCGGGTCCGTTCAAATGGGCGGCAGCACTGGCACATCGTTTCAACCGCAACGACAGGGCCGGTTCGCAAAGGAACATTGCTGCGCATTACGACCTCGGCAACGATTTTTATGCGGCATGGCTCGACTCCACGATGACCTATTCGAGCGGATTGGCATTCGCTGCGGATGGGCTCGAAGGCGCGCAAAACCGGAAGCTGACCGCCATCGCAGAGCGTTTGGGTGCTCCCCCCACAGTGCTTGAGATCGGCTGCGGTTGGGGGGCTATGGCGGACTTCATGGCAAAACGTGGATCGCGCGTTACCGCGATCAGCCTTTCGAATGAGCAATTGAGCCATGCCCGCACCCACTGCACCGACGCGATCGATTTCCGCAAGCAGGACTATCGCGACGTGGATGGGCAGTTCGATGCGATCGTCAGCGTCGAAATGGTCGAAGCGCTGGGACGCGAATACTGGCCCGATTTCATGGATTGCGTCGCGCGAAACCTGAAACCGGGTGGGCGCGCGGCCTTGCAATACATTTCGATATCGGACGACCTATTCGAAGCCTATTCCGGGACGGCGGACTTCATCCAGACGTACATCTTTCCCGGTGGCCTGTTGATCAAATCTGCTGATTTCCGTGAGCTTGCCGAGGCGCGGCAACTGAGTTGGCAAGATGAATTCCGGTTCGGCGAGGACTATGCGCAAACGCTGCGCGTTTGGCGCGAACGGTTCGACGATGCGGTGGCGCGGGGAAGCCTGCCCGCCGGATTCGACGATCGCTTCATCAGGCTTTGGCGGTTCTACCTGTGCTATTGCGAAGCCGGCTTTCGCGCGGGGAATATCGATGTTCACCAGGTTACGCTGGTCAAGCAATAGAGCGAGAGGACAAAACCTTATGAGAATGGCACAACTGACCGTGGGTGCGCTTTCTGCGCTGGCTCTGGCAGGATGTTCGGCAAGCTCCGTCGGCGTCGACAGCGCAACCGAAGTCGCGGCGGCACCGCGCGCACCGGTCGAGCTCAAGCAGCCGCCAGCGCGCGATCCGTCGGAATTGCAGGTGCTGTTTTGGAACGATGAAACGCGCGCTGCGCGATTTCGCGACATGGAAAGCTGGTTCGCCGGGCATGAAGTCCCTGCTGCGACCCGGACGCGGATCCTTCAGCCCGGCGAACCGCTTTCCGCCGATTTGCAGTCCGACCTTCGGGAATTGCTCGAACAAACCAACGCCGCCGGGATCATGGTCTTGCAGGGTGGCAGAATTCGCTTCGAAGGCTACGGCCTGGGGTTGGGGGAGCAGGATCGCTGGACGAGCTTTTCCGTCGCCAAGAGTTTCACGTCGACCTTACTCGGCGCCGCGGTGAAAGACGGCTTCATCGCCAGCCTCGACGATCCCGTAACCCAGTACATTCCCGAGCTGGCGGGCTCCGCCTATGACGGCGTAAGCGTTCGCCATATCGCGACGATGACAAGCGGTGTGGCCTGGAACGAGGACTACACCGATCCCAACAGCGACGTCGCCCAGATGAACCGTTTCGTGGTCGAATACGGCCCGGATGCGATCGTGGCGCAGATGAAAACGCTCGAACGCGAAGCGCAGCCGGGCGAGAAATGGGTCTACAAGACCGGAGAAACGAACCTGATCGGTCTGCTGGTCGAGAACGCCGTCGGCCTGCCGCTGGCAGAATACGCGCAGGAGAAGATCGTCGAGCCGGCAGGCTTCGCCGGCGATCTTTTCTGGATGGTGGATCCGCGCGGTGGGAATATCGGCGGGTGCTGCCTGTCGCTAAGGCTATCCGATTACGCGCGGATGGGGCAGTTCGCGCTCGAAGGCGGCAAGGATACCGTCCCGGTAGGCTGGTTTGCCGAAGCGGGAGATTCTCTGGTCGATTTCGGCGACAGCGGTTTTGGATATGGTTATCAGTGGTGGACCTATCCCGACGGCAATTACGGCGCCCAGGGGATTTTCGGGCAGGCGATCACGATCGTTCCGGAAAAACAGCTCGTCCTTGCCGTGGTGAGCAATTGGCCGACCGCGACCAGCAGCGATTATCGGGACAAGACCCGCGCCGTGGTCGAGAAGATCGCTGCGACAAGCGAATACACCCCACCGCAAGTAAAATAGCCGGGAAGGGGCGGGGCCGGACCTCGCCTCGTTCCGGTCAGACAGCGGTGCGGATCACCCCAAGGTTGCTGTAGCGTTGCAGGATGTTGTCGTGCACGATCGGGCTCAGCAATTCGCTGAATTCACATCCGACGATCGAGTTTTCCCACCAGACGACCTCGGCCTCGAGCTCGTCGAGATCGGGAAGCGAGAGCCAGCAGACCTGGCCATCGTGCATGCGGTTCATCGATGCAGCGGAGAAGCCTGTGATCGAAAGCTCGTGTACGACGCTTTGGTAGTCACGACCGCCAGACGCCCGAAGCGTAGCCGGGATCGAGAGCTTGGTGCGCGGGGTGCTTGGGTCCGCCATCGCATCAGATCGCCGTACGCACGACTCCGGTGTTGCTGTAGCGCTGCAGGATGTTGTCGTGCACGATCGGGCTCAGCAGTTCGCTGAACGCGCAGCCGACGATGCAATTGTCCCACCAAACCACTTCGGCCTGGAGCGATTCGAGGCCCGGTAGGGATAGCCAGCAAACCTGGCCTTCGTGCATGCGGTTGATCGAGGCGGCGGAAAACCCGGAGATCGACAGGTCGTGAACGACGCTTTGAAAGGCTCGTCCGCCAGACGCACGCAGCGTTGCGGGGATCGAGAGTTTCGTTCGCGGTCCACAGCGATCTTCCTGGGACGCGACTAGGTATGCATCCTTTTGAGTCGGCATTGGAGGATTCCTTGTCCAATCAGCTTTTGGTCTCTTGGCCGGTCGGTCGCATGCACGATTGGCCCGCGAGACTTGCTCTCGGATTGAAGGATAAGGTTAACGCGAGGGTAGGGGTGTTTTTCGCCGCCCGTCAGGCTCAATCTATCCGTTCGCGATGCCCGGTCTCGAAATCCTCGACCAGCAACTCGACAATGCGTTCGGCAACTTTTTCGGGGCCCTTAAGCGTTTGCGGATCTTCACCCGGATAGGCGCGCTCACGCATTTGCGTGCGCGTTGCGCCCGGATCGATAATCGCGACCCGGAGCGGGCTGAGCTTCGCGACTTCGGCGCAGTATGTCTCCAGCAAATTGTCGAAGGCAGCCTTAGTAGAACCATAGGCACCCCAGAACGGGCGTGGTGTCGCCCCGACGCTGCTCGTCAATCCGATCACGCGTCCGGCCTCGGCGCGCCTAAGTAGCGGATCGAATCCGGCAATGAGCGCCTGCGTCGCAACGACATTGGTCAGCAGGGCTTGATTGAACTGCTTCGGATCGACCTGCGAAATCGGTGTCAGCTCCGGGAGAAAAGCCGCTGAAATGCATAGGATGTCGAGCGTATCCCAGCGTCCCGCAATAGCGCTGGCCAAGCGCGAGACGGCGTCCGCCTCGGTAAGATCGAGCGGGGCGATAGTCGAGGTACCGCCGGCTGCATGGATCGTGTCCTCGATGGCTTCGAGCGCCTTGACTTTGCGAGCCACCAGAATGACGTGCGCGCCGGCTTCGGCAAGTGCCGCGGCCGTCGCCGCGCCAATGCCGCGACTTGCTCCGGTCACGAGCGCGGTGCGCCCTGCAAGCGGTTTTGTTTCGGTCATAATCGGTCGATCTCAGGCAGCTTTTGGGTCGGCGAAGGGAAGCTGGGCGGCCTTCTGCTCGTTCATGGACAAATCGGTGAGCGAGGTCGGGTAATCGCCGGTGAAACAGGCATCGCAGAATTGCGGGCAGCCGGTGTCGCGCCCCGTGGCTCCGACGGCGCGATACAGCCCGTCGATCGATATGAACGCGAGGCTGTCGGCGCGGATGTATTCGCGCATCGGCTCGAGCTCCATACGTGCAGCCAGCAGCTTCGAGCGTTCCGGCGTATCCACCCCGTAGAAACAGCCATGGGCCGTGGGCGGGCTGGCGACGCGGAAGTGAACTTCGCTTGCACCGGCTTCGCGCATCATTTCGACGATCTTCATGCTGGTTGTGCCGCGCACGATCGAATCGTCGATCAGCACGATTCGCTTGCCTTCGACGAGCCCGCGATTGGCGTTGTGCTTGCGCTTCACGCCGGAATGGCGCGCGCTGTCTGATGGCTGGATAAAGGTCCGACCGACATAGTGCGAGCGGATGATGCCGAGTTCGAACGGCAATCCCGATTGCTGGGCATAACCGATCGCAGCGGGAACGCCGCTGTCCGGGACGGGTACGATCAGATCGGCATCGCACGGCGATTCGAGCGCGAGTTCCGATCCGATCGCCTTGCGCGCTTCGTAGACGCTTTGTCCGGCGAAATAGCTGTCAGGTCGGCTGAAATAGACATGCTCGAAAATGCACGGACGCGGGCTGGCTTCGCCGAACGGCCGGACGCTCTTGATCTGGCCGGAAAAATCGACCTGGAGCATCTCTCCGGGTTCGACTTCGCGGATCAGCTCCGCACCGACAACGTCGAAAGCGACGCTTTCGCTCGCGAACAGGATGGCATCGCCCATTTTGCCCATGACCAGGGGACGAATGCCGAGCGGATCGCGACAGGCGATCATGCCTTCCGGCGTCATCACGATAAGGGCATAGGCCCCTTCGACGAGCCGCAACGCGTCGACCAGGCGGTCGGCGATGGTCGGGTAGCGCGACGTAGCGACCAGATGGATGATGACTTCGGTGTCGGACGTCGACTGGAAGATCGATCCCTTGCCGACCAGGTCCGTCCGCAAGGCCTGTGCGTTGGAGATGTTGCCATTGTGCGCCACGGCGAAGCCGCCACTGGCTAGCTCGGCGTAAAGCGGTTGGACGTTGCGCAAGCCTGCGCCGCCGGTCGTGGAATAGCGAACATGCCCCGCGGCCATGGAGCCGGGCAGTTCGGCGATGGCTTCCGAGGATGAGAAATTCTCGGCGACATGGCCGAGACCGCGGCGCGAATAGAATTCGTCGCCGTCGAAGCTTGTGATTCCGGCGGCCTCCTGTCCCCGATGCTGCAATGCGTGAAGGCCAAGCGCTGTAGCGGCGGAAGCGTCGGCGGCGTTGATGACGCCGAAGACCCCGCATTCCTCGCGCAGCTTGTCACCGTCGAGGTCGAGAAAGGGGTGGGTGAGGTTTTCCGGCGGTAAGAATGAAGCTGAATTAGCCATCGCCAGTATTGCCCGCTGCGCTGCTCCGACCGGTGGGCGCTCAATGGCCGTGTTACGGGACAATTACAAGGGCCGACGAAGCCCTTTCGGCGCCTTTTTGGACACGGCTCGACTGCGCTTTACGCACAGCCCGAGACAAGCGCCGGATTGCGGGGGGCAAGCGCTCCGCCTACAGGCGAGGTTCAGCCTAAACTATTCAAGCACCAGTCCGCCACCATGCTCACTCCCTTCGAAAGAATGATCGCCAAGCGCTACCTTTGGCCGGGCAAGGGTGAAGCGTTCATCGCCTTGGTTGCGGGCATCTCCGTGGGTGTGGTTATGCTTAGCGTGGCGATGCTGGTCGTCGTCATGAGCGTGATGAACGGGTTCCGCGGGGAGATGCTGGACAAGTTCGCCGGGCTTAACGGGCATGCCGTGATCCAGGCCTACGGCGGCAAGCTCGACAACTGGGAAGGTGTGCTTGAGCAAGTGCAGGGCACCGAAGGCGTACAGGAAGCCTCGCCCCTGATCGAGCAACCCCTTCTGACGAGTTTCAACGGCCGGGTCGTTGCCATATTCGTGCGCGGCAACACGCAGCAGGATATTGGCGAGTTGCAGGACAAATTGCTGTTCGGCGACCTTTCGCGCGTGCAGCCTGGCGAAGGCAAGATTGCGATCGGCGCGCGGCTCGCAGCCAATATCGGCGCGCGGGTCGGCGATACGATCACCATCATCAACCCGCAGGGCAGGGCGACCCCATTCGGAACTTCCATTCGCCAGGTGGGCTACGAAGTCGCTGCGATCTTCGAGATCGGACTGTACGATTTCGACGAAACATTCGTCATCATGCCGATGGAAGATGCGCAGACCCTCTTGCTGCTGGGCGATACGGTTGGACTGATCGAGATCAAGGTCGACGATCCCGACAATGTCGGCGAGATCCTGGGGCCGGTCGAACAAACGCTCGTGGGACGGGCTCAGATTGCCGATTGGAAGACGATCAATTCGACCTTGTTCGAAGCCCTCGAAGTGGAGCGGGTCGCGATGTTTTTCGTGCTCAGTTTCATGGTTCTGGTGGCGACTTTTAATATCCTCTCGAGCCTTGTGATGCTGGTGCGGGCCAAGACGCGCGACATTGCCATCATGCGCACCATGGGGGCGACCCGAAAGAGTCTGGTCAAGATCTTCGTGACCACGGGCACCACTGTGGGGGCGATCGGCACGGTTTCCGGGCTGATCTTCGGCTTCATCGTGCTCTATTTCCGCAATCCGATCGTCGATGGCATTGCATGGGCCACGGGCGTCCAGATCTGGGATCCGGAAGTGCGCTTCCTCACCTCGCTTCCTGCGCGCGTCGATGCATGGGAAATCATCGGGATCGCCGCTCTCGCCCTTGGCCTCAGTTTCCTGGCAACGCTCTACCCTGCGTTGAAGGCAGCGAGCACCGACCCGGTTCAGGTGCTGCGCTATGAGTGAGAGCACTCCCATCGTTGCGCTGCGCGGCCTTACCCGCAGCTTCGAGCAAGGCGGCGAGACGATCGAAGTGCTGCGAGGCGTGGATCTCGACATCATGCCGGGCGAGATAGTTGCGCTGCTCGGCCCGTCGGGATCGGGAAAGTCGACGATGCTTCAGGCCGTTGGATTGCTCGAAGGCGGGTTCGAAGGATCCATCTCGATTTCCGGCGAAGCCGCAGAATCGCTTCCCGCGGACCAGCGAACTAGGATTCGCCGCGAACATCTCGGTTTCGTGTACCAGTTCCATCACCTGCTGCCCGATTTCGATGCGACCGAGAATGTCGTGATGCCGCAAATGATCGCGGGCACGCCCCGCGATGCGGCGATCGAACGAGCCGAAGGCCTGTTGTCGAGCCTGGGGCTGGGCCATCGCCTGACGCACCGGCCCAGCCAGCTTTCGGGTGGGGAACAACAGCGGGTCGCGGTCGCCCGCGCATTGGCCAATCGACCCACTTTGGTCCTCGCCGACGAGCCGACCGGCAACCTCGACGAGACCACGTCGGACGCGGTGCTCGGCCAGTTCCTGGAACTGGTGCGCGGGGAAGGGAGCGCGGCATTGGTCGCGACCCATAACGAACGCCTTGCCAATCGGATGGATCGGGTCGTGCGATTGCACGAAGGGGTACTCGAATAGCCTTTCGGGCGATGGGAATCGTCTTTTTGCAGATCGTCGCTCTCGCGCCGCGAAGATTTGCGTAGGCTGCTCTGACTGTTCGGGGAGGGAACCATGGATCTGATCGCTACAGTGCTGCTGGCGCTGCAATCCGCCACAGCGAACGCGCCAGCGGCGCCGCAACCGCCCGCTCCGCCGCCACCCTGCGCAAGCGAAGCGCATGCCGGTTTCGATTTCTGGGTCGGCGAATGGGAGGTCTTTCCCAACGGTCGGGACGCAAAGGTCGCCGAAAGCAGGATCGAGCGGAAGCATAACGGCTGCGCTGTGATCGAGAACTGGATGCCGCTCAATGGGCAGGGCGGTACGAGCCTCAACCATTTCGACACCGAAAGCGGTCAATGGCACCAGAAATGGGTCGGTTCCTCGACCGGCGCGGTAGAATTCGTCGGCGGCGTCACCGACGGCAAGATGGTTCTGACAGGCAACTGGCCCAACCCCCAGGCTCCGCACACATTGGTGCGCATGACTTACACGAAGAACGAGGACGGCAGCGTGCGCCAGTTCGGAGAGGCCTCGACGGATCACGGTCTTTCGTGGCAAACGGCTTTCGATTTCATCTATCGACCCAAGAGGGATGCCGAATGACAACCATTGCCGATTTCACCGTCACCACCAATCGCGGTGAAGAGCTCGATCTGGCGACCAAGACAGGCAAAGTCTTGCTGGTCGTGAACACCGCGAGCAAATGCGGGTTCACGCCGCAATATGACGGGCTGGAAAAACTGTTCCAGCAATTCAAGGAACGCGATTTCGAGGTGCTTGGCTTTCCCTGCAACCAGTTCGGCGCGCAGGAGCCGGGAGACGCCGACGAAATCCAGGAATTCTGCAAGGTCAATTTCGGCGTGACCTTCCCGCTGATGCAAAAGATCGACGTCAACGGCCCCGGCGCATCGCCGCTTTACGACTGGATGAAGGGTGAAGCAAAGGGCCTGATGGGCTCCACCTCGGTCAAATGGAACTTCACCAAATTCCTGATCGACCGCGAAGGCAA
>JASJDE010000123.1 GCA_030065195.1 Erythrobacter sp.
GAGGCTTCATGACCACGATCCACTCCTACACCAACGATCAGCGCATGCTCGACCAGATGCACAAGGATATGCGCCGGGCGCGTGGCGGTGCGCAGAACATGATCCCGACCACCACCGGCGCAGCCCGTGCGGTCGGCCTGGTCCTGCCCGAACTTGCAGGCAAGCTCGACGGCTCGTCGGTGAGGGTCCCGACGCCGAACGTTTCGCTGGTCGACCTTGTGTTTCAACCCGGCCGCGACACCACAGCGGAAGAGCTCAACACGGCGCTTAAGGCGGCGGCCGACGGTCCGATGAAAGGCGTGCTCGACTACACCGAACAGCCGCTCGTCAGCAGCGACTTCAACCACCATCCGGCAAGCTCGACGGTCGACAGCCTCGAAACCAGCGTGATGGAAGGAAAGCTTGCCCGGGTCGTCAGCTGGTACGATAACGAATGGGGCTTTTCGAACCGCATGATCGACACCGCCGGAGTGATGGCGAAGCTCCTCTGATTTGCCGACAAAGGACCGGGATATGGCCGCCTTCAAGACGCTCGACGATCTGGGTGATGTGACCGGCAAGGTTGCGCTCGTCCGGGTCGATCTGAACCTTCCGATGAAGGATGGTTCGGCGACGGATGTAACGCGGGTCGAGGCGGTCAAGCCAACGGTCCTCGAACTGGCGGATAAGGGCGCCAAGGTGCTCCTGCTTGCCCATTTCGGTCGTCCGGGCGGCAAACGGTCTTCGGTCCTGTCGACCAGCTTTGTTCAAGGCGATGTCGAAGAGGTTCTGGGCAAGGAAATCATGTTCATTCCGGAGCTTTCCGGTCCGGTCGTGGATCAGTCGATTTCGATCCTGCGCAACGGCGATATCGGTCTGCTCGACAACACCCGTTTCTGGCCCGGCGAAGAAGGCAACGATCCCGGATTCGCGCAGGCGATCGCGTCGCATGGCGATCTTTACGTCAACGACGCATTTAGCGCCGCCCACCGTGCCCATGCCACGACCGAGGGATTGGCCCATCACCTGCCCGCTTTTGCAGGTCGAGCCATGGAAAGGGAGCTCAACGCGCTCGACGCCGCGCTCGGCAATCCGGAGCAGCCTGTCGCCGCGGTTGTAGGTGGTGCGAAGGTATCGACCAAGCTTGCGGTGCTCGAAAATCTCGTCGGCAAGGTCCAGCACCTGATTATCGGCGGCGGGATGGCAAACACCTTCCTCGCTGCGCGCGGTGTCGATGTCGGCAAGTCGCTTTGCGAGCATGACCTGACCGACACGGCATCGAAGATCATGGACGAAGCGGATCACGCCGGATGCACCGTCCATCTTCCCTACGACGTGGTGGTCGCGAGGGAATTCGCTCCCAACCCGCCCAGCTTGCGCACCTGCAACGTCCACGAAGTCGCGGCGGACGAGATGATCCTCGATATCGGACCCAGCGCAACCGAGGCGCTTGCCGATGTGCTCAAGACCTGTCGCACGCTGGTCTGGAACGGCCCGCTCGGCGCGTTCGAGACCGAACCGTTCGACGCCGCGACCATGGCGCTTGCCCGGCATGTCGCCGCGCTTACGCAGGAGGGTTCCCTCACCTCGGTAGCAGGCGGCGGGGATACCGTCGCTGCGCTTGCCCAGGCCGGGGTCACCGCCGATGTGACTTACATTTCCACTGCCGGCGGCGCGTTCCTCGAATGGATGGAAGGCAAGGTGCTGCCTGGCGTCGCGGCGCTTGCGGACTGAACCATGGCTGACATTACCGTCGATCTGAAGGTACGCGAGGACCTGATCATGCAAGCGTGGCTGCGGGCCGACAAGACGGGCCTGAAGCGCTTCATCGAACGCGATTTCACCATGATCGTGGGCGCGAGCCGCCCGCAATTGCTCGACCGGCCCAGTTTCCTCGACGCGTGCGATTCGCGGTTTCGCTGCTTCGGTTTCCGCTTTGGCGAGGCCTATGCCCGGCAATACAATAGGATTGCGTGGTTTGCCGCCGAGATCGAGCTCGAATTGAAGCTCGGCGGTCGCGAGTGGTCGGGGCCATTCTGGATTACCGATCTGTGGCGCAAGACGACGTTCGGACGAGGGTGGAAGCTGGCCGAACGAAGCCTTTCTCTCGCAGAGCCTGACGAGGAATTCTCGCACGCAATCCATCGACTGCAATTGTGGCGTTGATACGGGCTACCCTCACCTTCGCGGCCCTGGTGCTGACGATGCCGGTGGCCGCCAAGGCGCCCGACTACGAAAGCTTCGGCGCCTTTCTCGAAAAGTTCCGCAAGGACACGTCCACTCCATCGCTCAGCGCGGTGATCGTCAGGGATGGCGCCATCGCCTGGGAGGGGTATTTCGGCACTTATGACGACGAAGGCGAACTGCCCACGCGTGCCGAAACGACTTACAAGATCGCGTCTGTG
The DNA here is from genome assembly GCA_030065195.1 of Erythrobacter sp. Lineage (GTDB taxonomy): Bacteria > Pseudomonadota > Alphaproteobacteria > Sphingomonadales > Sphingomonadaceae > Erythrobacter. Next base: position 2,385 of record JASJDE010000123.1, read on the forward strand.
ACCAAGCCGATCGTCGCGACCGCGCTGCTTTCGGAATCGGCATGGGGCGGTCTCTCGCTGGAAACGCCGATGTCCACGGATCCCGAATGGAAGGAATTCTGCGAGTTTTTCGTGACTACCCCGATTCCGTTCATGTCGGGCGGGAAGGACCGGTTTGGAAACGCGGTCGCCCCTATGGCGTGCGACAATCCGACCACCATCGGTCAGATGCTCGACATGCGGGCCAACGGGGATGCGTTCGTCTATAATCCGATCGCATTCGCCCGCATCGGCCGCGCTCTTCCGTCGAAGGCTCTGGGGCGCGACTTGCGCGCAATCGTTCGCGAGCGTGTGATCGATTATTCGCTGGGCCTCGACTATGACGTGGCTCTGGGCTGGCGCGACCCGCATGGCGGCTCGGCCCTGAGGTTTCTCGCAGAACCGTTCCATGTTGTCGAAGGCCGCCTGGTGAAACAGCCTCTCCCGGACGACGATTTTCGAGCGGCGGCCGGCATCATCGCCAGCCCGCGGGCGGTGGCAGAATTCGACATTTTCTTCGACGAGGGTCGCATTCTCCTGCCCGCCGACACCCGCAGGAAGCTTGTCGAAATGCCGATCCCGCCGCTTGGCGATTACCGACAGGGCTGGTTTCTCGAAGACTGGAACGGCAAGCGGTTGATGTGGCATTCGGGCTGGAACGAGAGGCAGTATTCGGCGCTCTACCTCAAGGTTCCGGCCAAACGCCTGACCCTGATCGTCATGGCCAACACCGAAGCCGTGTGGTGGGGAAACTCGCTCGTAAAGGCCGAAGTGGTCGAGAGCCCGATCGCACGACAATTCCTGGAGACATTCGCGAAATGAGCGAAACCGAATACGGCTATGGCAGCGCCGTTCGCTGTGAAGAGGGCGAGTTCGCCGGGTGGTATCACTGGAACCATGACCCCTACGAGACCCGCTCCGGTCCGTTCTTCATGCTGCGGCAGGAAGACGGGAGCTATCTCAGCGCCTTCCGTGCCGAGGCGCGACACATGAACGGCGCCGGCTTCATGCATGGCGGGTGTTTGCTGACCTTCGCCGACTTCGCCCTGTTCGGCATCGCTACCGATGAATTGAACGGCGACAATGCGGTTACGATGAATCTATCGGGGGACTTTCTCGGTGCGATCAGCGAGGGCGCATTGGTCGAAGCCCGCGGCGAGGTGACACGCGGAGGCGGCAAGACCATTTTCGTGCGCGGGCTCATCACCGGCGACGGCAATCCGGCGCTGAGTTTCACCGGCATTATCCGTCGGCTCACGAAACGCAGCTGAGAGAAACTTCTTTACAACGCGCAATCTCGCTCCTATCCGCGCGCTCCCTTGGTCCAGCGGTATTGTGAGCCGCAGGGCGCATTGTGGCTCTGCCATGCATGTGTTCCCGGATTGAGGACTGCCCTGTCACGGCAAGCACTACGGCCCATTTCGGGTTTCCGGATGGGAAACGTGCCACCACGGTAACGGCGAAAGCCCTGCTGGTTCGAGTCCAGCTCCATTGGTTAGCTCAGTCGGTTAGAGCAGTAGAATGATAATCTACGTGTCGCGGGTTCGACTCCCGCACCAAAAGCCCTGAAAAGGCTTCTCATACAAGGGAAGGCCGGGAGGGCGTTCGAGCCGCGGAAGGCGGTGAGCAGGCTTCTTCGGAGGCACGCGAACCAAGCTCCAAGGCACCGGTGTCGGGCCCAAGCGCCTCTGGGGATACCGGCAGATATGGCACCCGATGATGCGGTGCCCACCGGCGCAGCGGCCATGGCCCTGCGGACGCGGGCATTGCCGGATTTGGGGGCGAATCTGCCTGAACCAGGGGCCCGGTGCGATGACGGAGAATTGCCTCCCGGCCGACCCATTTCCAAAGTTCAAGCACCAATGACGCTACGGCATTGGGAATTTTTTCTTCAGAAAATAGTTGCGTTTGAAACGAATCGCGTCTAGCCGCGCGCTCCCCCAAACGGGAAGGCTTGTCGGGATGGGCCCGATATAGCGAGTACAGGAGACGCAGAGATGAAGTGGTTCATCATTGCAGAAAACCAGCGCGGTCTCCTGGTCAAGGATGGCCGCCTCGTCCAGGTCTTGGGACCGGGACGTCACTTCTACTGGCTGTGGAACAGTCGCCGGATGCAGGTCGAGATCGACTTCGCGCAGGGCGCCTGCAACTCGCCGCTGGTGGACGGTATCGAGAAGCGCCACGCCGAACTCGCGGAAGCGAATTTCGAGATCGTCGCCCCGAACCAGGGTGAAGTGGCGATCGTTCGTACCGATGGCCGGGCTTCCCTGATCGTGCGTGGCGGTGACGTCGCGCGGGTCTGGAAGGTGCTCGACGAAGTCACGGTCGACGTGATCAATGTCGAGGCGGAGTCCAAGCTGTCGAAGCGTTTGCTCAACGAAGTTGGCAACGCGTCGATCGCAGGTCGGTTCGCGCCGGCACCGCTCGAAGTGGTCACCGTCGGTGAAGCGCAGAGCGCCATCGTCCTGTTCGATGGCGAGCTGTTCGAAACCGTCGGTCCGGGGCGTCACGGCTACTGGCAGGTCGGCCGCAAGGTCACCAGCAAGTCGCTCGACACGCGTCCGGTCCCGATGGAAGTGACTGCGCAGGAAATCCTGACGAAGGACCGTGTTTCCGTTCGGATCACGCTCACGTCGTTCCTGCAGGTTGCCGATGTCGAAAAGGCCGCTCTGTCGACCCCGGACTACGAGGGGCACGTCTACAAGCTGATCCAGTTCGCAGTCCGTGAGGCTGTCGCGGGTCGGACGCTGGACGAGCTGCTCAACGACCGGGCCAAGGTCGATGGCGAGATCGTCGCGCATGTCCGAAAGGAAGTCGGCGATATCGGGGTTCGGGTCACCGAACTGGGTATCAAGGACGTAATCCTGCCGGGCGAAATGCGCGAACTGATCAACCGGGTGGTCGAAGCGGAAAAGGTCGCACAGGCGAACCTGATCCGTCGGCGCGAGGAAACGGCTGCAACCCGCAGCCTGCTCAACACGGCGAAGCTCATGGCCGACAACCCGACGCTGATGCGTCTGAAGGAGCTGGAAGCGCTCGAACGTGTGACCGAGAAGATCGGGAACATCGACGTTCGCACCGGTTCCGGGGAAGGGCTGGAAGCCTTGACCAACCGTCTGGTTACGATCGCAGACCGCGACTGAGCGGATTGAATTTCAACACCAACCGGGGCGGGGCATCGCAAGATGCCTCGCCCTTTTTCATGGCTTCTTGCTATCGCCGGCCGGATAGAGCCAAATCCAACCTGCCAGGCAGGTCCATGCTCGCGATTGCCCTTCCTGTTGGTTGTCCGAAGGCTGCTGTTGCAGCGTTTGCACGGGCTGGCTAAGGCCCGCGCCGAACGGTCTGTGCATAGCTATGCATGGAGCTTATATCATCCGACTTCTGGAGCTAGGGACGTCCCTCATGAATACCGAACAAATGACCGCCAAGATCGAAGGTGGACAGGGCTTTATCGCAGCGCTGGATCAGTCGGGTGGCTCCACCCCCAAGGCATTGCGCGGCTACGGCGTCGAAGAGGGCGAATGGTCCGGCGATGACGAGATGTTCGCGCAGATCCATGCCATGCGCAGCCGCGTCATCACTTCTCCTTGCTTCGGCAGCGGCAAGGTGATCGGCGCAATCCTGTTTGAGAAGACCATGGACGGTGAAGTGGACGGCGTGCCGACGGCCGATGCGTTGAAAGCGAGGGGTATCGTGCCCTTCATCAAGGTCGACCAGGGACTGGCAGACGAAGCCGACGGCGTCCAATTGATGAAGCCGCTCGACAAGTTGCCGGCGCTTCTGGACAAATCCGTCGCCAAGGGAATGTTCGGCACCAAGATGAGATCGGTGATCAAATCGGCAAATGCGGTGGGCATTGCCAGCATTGTTGAACAGCAGTTTGCCGTCGGAAACCAGATTGCCGATGCAGGGCTGATGCCGATGCTCGAGCCGGAATACGACATCACGGCTGCCGATCGCGAAGCCGGTGAGGACCTCCTCCTGGACGAGATCTTGAAGGGCCTCGATGCCTTGCCGGCGGGGCGCAAGGTGATGTTCAAGCTGTCGATTCCCGTGAAGCCCGGCCATTATTCGGCGCTGGTCGATCATCCCAAGGTGCTGCGCGTAGTGGCGCTTTCCGGCGGGTATTCGACCGACGATGCATGTGAGCATCTGGCCAGGAATCCCGGCATGATCGCAAGTTTCAGCCGGGGTCTTCTCCAGGACTTGCGCAAGGGTCAATCGGATCAGGAATTCGACGGGACTCTCGGCAAGGCGATCGACAAGATCGCAGCGGCAAGCACGGCCGGTTGATCCCTGCTTCCTCGCAATGAGTTGCAACGGCACGGACTCGATCTCGGTTCCTTTGCGATGGGATGCGGGAGCCCGACGTTCATCGAGCGGTTGCGGCGCATCAAGCGCCGTAATTGGCGTGGCACAAGCGGCACGCTATGGGGCGCAGGATGACTGACCCGGCAACCCAGCTTTACCTGATTTCACCGCTCGAAGTGGGCGGTGGATTCCCCCAACGGCTCGAACGCGCGCTCGCCGCCGGCAAGAACTTGGTCACGGCCTTCCAGTTTAGGGTCAAGGACGTGGATCAGCACCAGGCGGCGGCACTCGCCGCTCCGCTCCAGGCAATATGTGCCCAATATGAGGTGGCATTCATCGTCAATGACAATGTGCCGCTCGCCAAGAGGCTTCGGGCCGATGGTGTGCATCTCGGCCAGGGCGACGGCGATCCGGCTGAAGCGCGCACAGAACTCGGTCGGGAGGCGCAGATCGGCGTCACCTGTCACGCTTCGAAGCATCTCGCGATGGAAGCCGGGGAAGCAGGGGCGGATTATGTCGCCTTCGGCGCTTTCTATCCATCGACAACCAAGGATAAAGGCGATGCTGAGCGGCCCGATCCGGCATTGCTCGAATGGTGGACCACGCTGTTTGAAATCCCCTGCGTGGCGATCGGCGGGATTACTCCGGAAAACTGCGCCCCCCTGATCGCGGCCGGTGCCGATTTCCTCGCCGTCTCAGGCAGCGTCTGGAAGGATGACGAGATTCAGGCGGTCGAAGCATTCGCAAAAGCGATCCGGTCGGGGTAGAAGAAGCCCATGAACATCGTCGATCGCCTGCTTACAATAGTTATCACTGCCACCGTCACGTCGGCCATATGGATCGTCGCTGGTGGTAGCCTGATGGAACTGGCCAGCCAGCGCCAGGGAGAAGAATCGCTGCGTCCAGCAGAAGCCGCCCCGTCGCCGGAACCGACCGAGACCGAAGAAGGGCCGTCAGGAGCCGAAGCAACTTCAGCACCCTCGCTGGAAGCTGCGCCCGTCACTGCCGCCGATCCGCAAGAAGTCGCGCTGCTGATCCCGGTCAGGAATGTCAGGGCTTCCGACCTGTCCGATACGTTTCTGCAACAGGTCGAAGGGGAAGGCGGGCGTCTGCACGAAGCGCTCGATATCATGGCTCCGGTGGGGACCAGCGTCGTTGCGGCGGCTCCCGGCACGGTTGCAAAGCTTCACAGTTCGGCTTCGGGCGGGAATTCGATCTACGTCCGCTCGCAGGACCGGGAAACGATCCATTTCTACGCCCATCTCGATGCCTATGCCGAGGGTCTGCGCGAAGGGCAGCGTGTGCGCCGCGGTCAGCGGCTGGGCACGGTCGGCAGCACCGGCAATGCGTCGCCCGATCGTCCGCATCTGCATTTTGCGATCCTGCGAACGACGGCCGATGCCGAATGGTGGGAGCCCGCAAATGCGGTCAATCCCTATCCGCTTCTGACTTCCGACTAGTGCTTGGGCCTAGCGAGAGCCGCCCAAGCGAGTGCAGAGGAGCTTGGTCGGCTCGCCCTTGTCGAGCTTGCGCAACTGGTTGGTGCCTACCCGGCGGAATTCCTGACCCTTTTTCGGGCCGCGCGTGAAAGTCAACCTGTCGCCGCGCATGATGTAGGTTCCGATACCATCCTTGTCGCGATAGCTCGATGCCGTACGAATCCGAAACTCTTCGTCGGCAACGACTTCGTAGGCCCTGCCCGCGGCGTCGCCGGGAAGCGAGCATTGGTAGATCCCGTGCGGCATGGTCCGCAGCATTCCATCGGAAGGCAAGGGGGCGGGATCCTGCGCGCGCACCAGCACGGGCGACGCCGCCGCAACGGCGGCCGCAAACCCCGTCAACAGAAGCACGTGGCGCATTTTCATCGAAATAATCCCATATCTGTGCGACATATCATTGTGCGGCTGCGAAATCCAATGCGTTAACGTTAAATCCCGTTATCGGTCGCTGCGCTTGCTGTCCTCCACGCCCTCGGCTATTGGCGCGCATCGTTTGAACGGCGCTTGAATTCAGCGTAGCGCCGTCACCTCCGAAACAAAGGCATGTAGCCCCATGAAAATCAGCGGTGTCGATATTCGTCCCGGCAATATCATCGAGTATGAAGGCGGAATCTGGAAAGTCGCCAAGATCCAGCACACGCAGCCCGGCAAGGGCGGCGCCTACATGCAGGTCGAGATGAAGAACCTGCAGGACGGCCGCAAGACCAATGTGCGCTTCCGCAGTGCCGACACGGTCGAGAAGGTGCGTCTCGACACATCCGACTACCAGTTCCTCTACGAAGACGGCGACATGCTCGTGTTCATGGACCAGAACACATACGAGCAGATCAACCTGCCGAGCGACCTGCTGGGCGATGCTCGTCCGTTCCTCCAGGACGGGATGCAGGTCCAGCTCGAACTATGGGAAGAAAAGCCGATCAGCGTGCAGCTTCCCCAACAGGTCGAAGCCGAGATCGTCGAAGCCGACGCGGTGGTGAAGGGGCAGACCGCTTCGTCCAGCTACAAGCCCGCGGTGCTCGACAATGGCGTACGCATCATGGTTCCGCCGCATATCGAGAGCGGCACCCGAATCGTGGTTGACGTGTACGAGCAGACGTATGTGGGGAAGGCTGGCTAACTTCCGATGAGCATGTTTTCAGGCCTGATCCGCGTCATGGAACGCGCCGCGCGCAAGGCGGGCGGGCGCCTACGGCGCGACTTCGGCGAAGTCGAACACTTGCAGGTCAGCCGCAAGGGCCCGGCGGACTTCGTCAGCAAGGCCGATATGCGGGCCGAACGCACGCTTTACGACGAACTGCTCCATGCCCGGCCCGACTGGGGCTTCGTTATGGAAGAGGCCGGCGTGATCGAAGGGGCGCCGGACATGCCGCGCTGGATCATCGATCCGCTCGATGGCACGAGCAACTTCCTCCACGGCATACCGCATTTCGCGATCAGCATCGCCGTGCAGGAGCCGCGTCTCGACGGCAAAGGCTGGGGCGATGTGACCGCCGCGGTGGTCTACCATCCGCTCAACGACGAAACGTACTGGGCCGAGAAGACCCGCGGCGCATGGCTGCAGGACGCGCGTCTTCGGGTTTCGGCGCGCTCCCGGCCGAGCGATGCCCTGATCGCAACCGGCATCCCGTTCCAGGGGCATGGGGACTTTGCCGAGTGGAGCCGGATCTACGGCGCAATCGGTCCGCAGGTTGCAGGCATCCGCAGGTTCGGTGCCGCGTCGCTCGACATGGCCTATGTTGCGCAGGGACGGTTCGACGGGTTCTGGGAAAGCGGCCTCAATGACTGGGACACCGCCGCCGGTTGTCTCCTGATCCGCGAAGCGGGCGGGTTCGTCAGCGATTATCGCGGTCGTTCGAACCCGATCCATTCGGCGCAGGTGCTTGCCGCCAACGATGCACTGCATTCAAAATTGCACAAGATCCTGGCCAACGCGCTCAAATAGCGCCGCGATCGGGCCAAATGACTCCTTGAAGTGCATGCGGTGCGACGCTAACAGCCGCGCTTCCCGCTTACAGAGTGCCCCTGTGGTGGAATTGGTAGACGCGAGCGACTCAAAATCGCTTTCCTTCGGGAGTGCCCGTTCGAGTCGGGCCAG
>JASJDE010000124.1 GCA_030065195.1 Erythrobacter sp.
CTCTCAGCCGACCTGCCCGGTATCCCGTCATTCGCTCGCGATCAGCAGCGCCCGCTTTCCGTCCCGTGCGACCCATTCGGCCTCGACCCCCCAACCGTTGGCGATGGTCTCCGCCGACAGGGCCTGTTCGGGTGCACCGTCCGCCACCAGCCGCCCGCCATTGTCACACGAACGCAGCACCAGCACCCGGTCGGCATGATTCATGGCGAGGGCCAGGTCGTGCAGCACGATCGCTACCCCCTGCCCCGAAGCCGCGCAGGCCTTGAGATGCGCGATCAGCGTCATTTGGTGGGCGAGGTCGAGCGCTGCCAGCGGCTCGTCGGCGAGGATCCATTGCGGGGTTCCGGCGAGCACGCGGGCCAGCAGCGCGCGCGCGCGTTCGCCGCCCGACAGGCGGCTGGCCGGTCGATGGCGCAGTTGTTCAAGCGCGAGCGCCGCGATGGCCGCTTCGACCTGCTCCTCACCGCGATCCCGATGCGGCAGGCGGCCGAGCGCAACGAGGCTTTCGACCGAAACGTCCCAGGCGATATCGGCGCTTTGCGGCAGGTAGCCGAGCGCTCTCGCCCGCGCGCGCGGCGCCATCGAGGACAGGTCCGCATCGTCGAGCTTGACGCTTCCCACAACCGGCTTGAGCAGGCCCGCCAGCCCCATCAGCAGGCTCGTCTTGCCCGCGCCGTTGGGGCCGCAAATGGCGGTGATCCGGCCGGGCTGGAGCGTGGCGGAAACCTGCTGCACCACGGTCGTTCCGCCGCGCATCAATGCGAGATTGTCGGCGACGAGGTTCATATCCGTCCCCTCCGCATCCGCAGCAACAGCCACAGGAAGAACGGTGCGCCGATCAGGCTGAGAGCGATGCCGAGCCGCAATTCGGTGGTCAGCGGTAGGATCCGCACCGCGCTGTCGGCGACGAGGACGAGGCACGCGCCGGCAATCGCGCTGGGCAGGATCAGGCTCGACGGCAGGCGATCGGTCAGCGGACGCACCAGGTGCGGGACGATCAGTCCGACGAAACCGACGATCCCGGCCACTGCCACGCCGGCACCCACGGTCAGCCCCACTCCGACGACCAGCAACAGCAGCAGGCGGGTCGGGTGAACGCCCATCGAGCGGGCGGCGTCTTCCCCAAGGGTCAGGGCGTCGAGCGATCGCGCCGCCAGCACCAGGACAGCAATCCCGAGCGCGACCAGCGGCGTTGCGATCCACACTTCCCGCCACGATCGGTCGGTCAACGCCCCGTTGAGCCACAGCACGATTTCCGACAGCGCGAAGGGATTGGGAGCCAGCGTGATCGCGAGTGCGGTGAGCGCCCCGGCAAGGCTGGCAATCATCAGGCCGGCCAGCGTGAAGAGCGCGATCCCTCCCCCGGCCCCGCCAGCGGCATCGGACGTGGAACGGCCCGCAATCAGGGCCAGCAGCGCCATCGCAAGCCCAGCGCCGATCAAGGCGAAGGCCGGCAGGCTCCATGCGGCGAGGCCCGCGGGAAGCAAGGCTCCGAACCAGAAGCTGGCGACCGCGCCCAATGCCGCCATCGGAGCGATACCGAACAGGCCCGGGTCGGCGAGCGGATTGCGCAGGTAGCCCTGCATCGCAGCACCGGCCGCTCCCAGCCCCGCACCGATCATCACCGCCAGCGCCGCCCTCGGCAGTCGCAATTCGAGCAGGATCAGCGTGGCGTTGGGCATGGTCGAGGGATCGACCCACACGCGGCCGGCGAGCAAGGACACGGGCACCAGCACAACCAGCAGCAAGGCGAATATGAGCGCAGCCCGATTCATGGATTGCGCCCCGAAGCGCGCGCCTGTCGCGGGGCCTCGATCAGCCGTTCATTCCGGCGCTCGACTTCGTCGCGCAGCGCCTCCAGTCGTTCGCGCACATCGATAATGGTCGGGCCGCCGCAATAGAGCAAGCGCTGGTCGAGCCGCTCGACCTGGGTCGCGGCAAGTCGGTTGAGCATCGGATGGGACTGACCCGCGCTGCTTCCGGCCACCAGGACCAGTTCCGGGGGGTCGGCCAGCAGCGTTTCGAGCGCGACATAATCTCCCTGCCCCAGCCCTTGCGCGGCGCTGTGGCTGGTAAAGCCGCTTTCGCGCAGCAATTCGCCGATCAACGTCGTTTCTCCCGGCACAATCTGCCCCGGCTGCCACAGCAGGGTGGAGATGGCGCGGCGGCCCGGGCTGCGGTCCGTTGAAGCATCGATCGCGCTCGCCAAGCGCTCCCCTCCCTGCTCGCGCCGCGCGAGCGACGCGATCCGGCGCACCTGCTCGACGCTTTCTACAACCGTTGTCGGGCTGCCAAAGGTCTCTACCCGCAGACCCAGCCGTTCGAAGGCCGCCCGCGTCGTCGGCGCGATGAAGCTGCTGGCGAGGACAATATCGGGCTCCAGCGCCAGCACTTCCTCCGCGGTTCCGCCGGTAACCCCGAATTTTCGGGCCGTTTCCACACCGACCGAGCTGCCGGAAGGGTCGCGACTGTAATGCGACAGCGCGAGGATTTGTTCGGGGCCTGCAACTTCGACGAGGATATCGTCGAGGCACGGATTGAGACTGACGAATGTGGGATCGGAGCCGGGAAGGGACTTGGCGCCGCGCTCGGGCGCGCAGGACGCAAGCAAGGCTGCACAAAGCACGGTCAAGGCAGGTGCGACCGCCCTGCTCGAAATGTGTGAAACCCGCGCCATATCCCGGTTGGGAGCGATAGGCCCGCCGGACCCGCCTCGCAAGCCGTCCGATTGCAAGCGTTAACCGGTCAACCAAAGCTGTTTGCTTTCGGGACGCTGCCGGTTTCGCGCTCGAAAGCCATGCCCGCTGCCGGTACGCGCCGGAGCGCGCCATGACACGAGCTCGAATCCTCAAGCGAAACGCACCTGACGTGATCAAGCTACCCGATCGATCGCGAGAGCGCATTGACCTGCGCCCCAAACAGGCCGAAGCGCGCTTTTCCTTGCGCAAGCGACTGGCCGTCCTCGTCGCCGCTATCGCCGTCCCGGCCATGGCGGCGCCCGGCGATTTCGGGGCGGAACCTGCGGCGGCTCCGATCACCGATGTGCAGTTTTCCGGCCAGAGCGGCATGCCTTTCGAGCAGCCAGGAATGAGCTTTCCCGGTTCCGCGTTCTACTATCTTGCCGATCCGCCAACCCAGAACCTCATTGCCCTTCCGACGACCGATCCGCTCGAAACCAGCGCCGATGCCGCGGGTCACGAAGTGGGCCAGGTGATCGACACCGGTCCGGCCGCCAACGGATTCCTGCTTGCCGGTAACGGCGTATCCAAGGCGCGCGCGCAGCAATGCCTCGCGCAGGCCGTTTGGTACGAGGCGGCAAGCGAAAGCGATGCAGGACAAAGGGCCGTAGCCCAGGTGGTGCTCAACCGAGTGGCCCATCCCAATTGGCCGTCGAGCATCTGCGGGGTCGTTTACCAGGGTTCGAACCGCTCGACCGGCTGCCAGTTCAGTTTCACCTGCGACGGCAGCCTGAGACGCAAGGCCGGCGGCGCAAGCTGGGCGCGTGCGCAGCGGGTTGCTGCGGCGGCGCTCGCCGGGGAAGTCTATGCCCCGGTCGGCCATGCCACGCACTACCATACGTTGTGGGTCAATCCCTATTGGGCCGGCTCGTTGGAGCACGTGGGGACGATCGGCGCGCACCGGTTCTACCGCAATCGCGGTTCGGCAGGACGCAAGGACGCGTTTACGGGCAACTATGCCGGGTTCGAGCCGAGCGTTCGTGGGAGCACCGCCCGTTCGTCGCCACGAAATGCCAGCCAGGCTGCAAGCTTGGCTCCCCCGCAGACGGTGGCGAATGACGCCGTGATCGCGCGTTCGCGGTCGATCGATCCTGCCGCATCGGGCGCAGAGATCGCAGCGGCCAACCCGGCCGTCGGTTCGCCGGTGGCGGACCCGGCCTTGCGAGAAGCCGGACAGGTCAGGGCAAACTACGCCAATGCCGGGAAATGGAAGATCGATCCCGGGACGCTCGACCTGTCGCGTGAAGCGCCGGCATCCGAGGCGCCCTGAACCCGCGAAAACCCGACGATCCGATCAGGGTTAACTGGCGCGAAACCTTGTCCGCTCACCGGACCTTAGCGAGCCGCCCTGTATCTCTGCGTAACCAATCGACGAGGACGCCGCCTGTGGACGGACGGTCTCAAAAAAAGAACCTGAAAGTCGCATTCATGACCATTCTTTTCGCCGCCGCAAAGAGCGCAAACAGCTCACCGGTTGCAAGCATCCTGTCGCCCGCAGCGATTGTGGGTGCAGCGAACGACAACGGCGAAGTGACGACTTCGGCGGCGCCGAGCGAGCAGATGCTGCGCGCGGCACTGCGACACTTTGCGGAACACGGCCTGGGTGCGGCACGCGAGGCGCGTTCAAAGGCCGAACAGGCGTTCTTTGCCGGCGATCGCCACGCCTATGATTGGTGGCTCGGAATCACGCGCACCCTCGACCGGCGCCTGGCCATGCAGGCGGAAAAGACCGTCATCGCTCCCGTGATTGCGCCGAAAGCCGCCAATGAAGAGACCGCGTTCCAGTCGTAAACGGCTGGGAAATCGAGGGAAAATCTCGGTAAGCAATCCATTAACTTTGGCTTGACCTGTTTGCGTTATCCCGGGCGCATGTTGGGAAAAGAGGGTCCAATTGAAAGGATGCGTGCCTATTGCGCGCAGCGCTTTGGGCGTGAACGCTCGGACAAGCTTTCCGCCCGCGTTCGCCGCATCCTCGTCAAATCGCTCTACACCCAACCGGCCAGCCTCGCGATCGGCGCCGTAACCACCGTTGCCGCGGCAACCATGGCGGCATGGGTGTCGGAAATGTCCGAGCTGTATGTCGGCTGCGTGATGCTTACGGTCATTGCTGTCGCACGTGTTACGGCGGCGCTCGGCCTCTCTCCCGACTCTCGCGGCACAAGCACGCGCAAGCTCGAGTTCGTCTACGAAATCGGCGCGTTCAGTTACGCCTTCGTCCTGGGCATGTTCGCCGCTGCGACGATCTGGCTCGACGCACCGGGCGAAGTCCAGGTGCTCATGGTGGCCAACGCCCTGTGCTACGGTGTCGGCGTCGCTCCGCGCAATGCCGGGCGACCGACGATCGGGATCGGCCAGCTCACCCTCACCTGCCTGCCGATCGTCCTGGCCTGTATCGCCAGCGGAAAGCCGGCCATGATCGCGCTGTCGATCACCATCGCACTGCTGATCCCGGCGATGATGTCGATCGTGCTCAACGTCTTCAAGGTCCTGCGGGATTCCATCTCGGCGGCCGAGACGAGTGCGCAATTGGCCGACAAGATGCAGCATCTTGCCCGGACCGACGTCGTGACGGGCCTCGCCAATCGAGCGGGTCTGAACCATGCCATGGTCGAAACCATGATGGCAGTGGACGACGACAGTCGGCTGGCGCTGGTATGGATCGACCTCGATCGCTTCAAGGAAGTGAACGACCTGCTCGGCCATCCGGTCGGCGACCGGGTGCTCAGCGAAGTTGCGCGACGCCTGCAAGAAGTTTGTCCCGAAGGCTCGACCGTCTCCCGTTTCGGCGGGGACGAGTTCGTGTTGTTCTGCCCGATCGAGAGCCGCAAGCACGCCGAGCTGATCGCCAGCGAGATCCATGCTGAAATCATGCGTCCGGTGCGGGTCGATGGGGACCGATTGGAAGTGCGCGCATCGCTCGGCGTGGCGCTTTTGCCCGAAGACGGCAAGGACGCCGACACGCTGATGCAGAGCGCCGACCTGGCGCTGTATCACGCCAAGGTGGGTGGCCGCGCGCAAACCCGCTTCTTCGACAAGGCGATGACCCGCGATCTGGTGCGTCGCCGCGAGATAGAAGACGAATTGCGCGCCGCCTTGCAGCGCGACGAGCTGTCGATCTTCTTCCAGCCGATCGTCGACCTCGAAACCGGCCGGATCCGCTGCTTCGAAGCCTTGGTGCGCTGGTTCCACCCGGAGAAAGGCGAATTGCGTCCCGACGAATTTATCCCGGTGGCCGAAGAAACGGGCGTGATCGTCACGCTTGGCAACTGGATCACCGCGCAAGCGGCGCGGACGGCCGCGAAGTGGCCCGAAGAGGTCAGCGTGGCGGTGAACCTCTCACCGCTGCAGATCCGTGCACCCGGTGCAGCGCTGGGCATTCGCAACGCCTTGCGCGAAGCGGGTCTCGATCCGTCGCGGCTTGAGCTCGAAGTGACCGAAAGCCTGTTCATCGAAGACAATCACGCGACTGCGAGCTTCATCCAGGAACTGTCGGAGATCGGCGTCCGGTTCGCGCTCGACGACTTCGGGACCGGCTATTCCTCGCTGGGCTATATCAACACATTCCCGCTGTCGAAGATCAAGGTCGATCGCAGCTTCGTTTCCGGCGCGCATGTCGGCGTGAAGAGCGACGCGATCATTCGCGCGGTGGCGGAAATGGGATCGACGCTGGGAATGGAGATCGTCGCCGAAGGGCTCGAGACGATCGATCAGGTGAAGGCGGTGCGCGAGGCGGGTTGTACGCTCGGCCAGGGCTTCTATTTCAGCCGCGCCGTGCCCGATTATCTCGCCACCATGCTCCTGTCCCAGGAACGCGACGGCGATCTGCAGCAAGTCACCGGCTGACTTCGGCAATTCCAATTCACATCAGGGATTTCGCGCACTCGACAAGCGCGGCGCAGACTCCTTTAATGCAATTGCGAACTAATTGCAAAAATAGTTGCCATATGCGACCTTTTGACGGTTGCAATCACCGATCCACCCGCCTACCTCGCGAAGGACATACCGCTGCGAACGCCGCTTGGGACGGGGGTTTGCAGCCGGCTGATACATCTGTTTCTTCGTCCCGTCGGATCAGGGAAGGAAGTCCAAAGAATGGCCCGCAAGAAGATCGCGCTTATCGGCTCCGGCATGATTGGCGGCACGCTCGCTCACCTCGCCGCCAAGAAGGAAATGGGCGACATCGTCCTGTTCGACATCGCCGAGGGTATGCCGCAGGGCAAGGCGCTGGACCTGTCGCAATGCGGCCCGATCGAAGGTTTCGACGCGAAGATCACCGGCTCGAACGACTACGCCGATATCGCCGGCGCCGACGTGGTGATCGTCACCGCCGGCGTCCCGCGCAAGCCTGGGATGAGCCGCGACGACCTGCTCGGCATCAACCTCAAAGTGATGAAAGCGGTCGGCGAAGGCATCAAGAACAACTGCCCCGATGCCTTCGTGATCTGCATCACCAACCCGCTCGACGCGATGGTCTGGGCGCTGCGCGAATTCTCAGGCCTGCCGCACAACATGGTGGTCGGCATGGCAGGCGTGCTCGACAGCGCGCGTTTCGCGACCTTCCTGGCATGGGAATTCGATTGCTCGGTCAAGGATGTCAACGCCTTCGTGCTCGGCGGCCACGGCGACACGATGGTCCCGGTCAAGAGCTACACCACGATCAACGGCATCCCGGTTGACGATTACGCCAAGATCAAGGGCGTTTCGGAGAGCCGCATCGATGAGATCGTCGACCGCACCCGCAAGGGCGGCGGCGAGATCGTCGGCCTGCTCGGCAACGGTTCGGCCTATTACGCCCCCGCCACCAGCGCGATCAGCATGGCCGAAGCCTATCTCGGCGACCAGAAACGCATCCTGCCCTGCGCGAGCTATGTTCAGGGCAAGTACGGCCTCGACGGCCTCTATGTCGGTGTCCCGACCGTGATCGGCGCAGGCGGCACCGAGGATGTGGTCGAAATCGAACTCAGCGACGAAGAGAAAGCCAACCTCAAGGTCAGCACCGACGCGGTCGAGGAACTGCTCGAAGCGTGCAAAGGGCTGGATAGCAGCCTTGCTTAAGCCCGCATTCGCAGCCTTCGGTACGGCTCTTCTCGCTTTCGCGTCGCCTTCTCAGGCCAAAGAAGCAGAAGAGTCGCCAAACCTCGTCCCGACTTTTGTCGAGACGTGCCTTATGCCGGGCGTCGATCACGCCGACAGGCTTGCCACAGTCCAAGCGGCTGAGAACTGGGTAGCCAGTCCCACAGTCACCTACGACCTAGAAGGTTTGCAACCAGCACCCTCAATTGGAGCCAAAGCACGCTTCAAGAGCGTGACAAAGAGCGCTCAATGGGATGGTGAGATTGATGGCCGCAAAGCCAGCTTCCTGCTTCTCACTTTCGACGAGAAATCCCGCTATAAGAACGCCTGCGTGCTCATGGTGGAGGGTCTCAAGAACGCCATGCCTTACGGCCGCGATCTCAAGAACGCTTTCAAGGCATTCGGTGGCGGCGGCAAGAGCGTTGACCTCGTCCATTATTACGAATTCGCTGGAACTCTGAAGCCTGGCAAGCAGCCCGTAGAAGCCAAGACCAAGGTCCATGGAGAGATCTTTACCCGTTCGCAGGCTGGCAGGATCAAAGAGACCACTCACATTTACGTTGCTTATTGATCGGAGACCCGTTCCACATGTCCATCCTCGTAAACAAAGACACCAAGGTCATCACCCAGGGGATGACCGGCAACACCGGCACCTTCCACACCCAGCAGGCGCTCGATTACGGGACGCAGATGGTGGCTGGTGTGACGCCGGGCAAAGGCGGCTCCACACATATCGGCCTGCCGCAGTTCAACACCGTGCGCGAAGCCAAGGAAGCGACCGGGGCAACCGCATCGTGCATCTACGTACCCCCGCCTTTCGCCGCCGATGCGATCTGCGAGGCTATCGATGCCGAGATGGAACTTATCATCTGCATCACCGAGGGCATTCCGGTGCTCGACATGGTCAAGGCGAAAGCCGCGCTGACCGGCAGCAAGTCGCGCCTGATCGGCCCGAACTGCCCCGGCGTGCTGACGCCCGACGAGTGCAAGATCGGCATCATGCCGGGCAAGATTTTCAAGAAGGGCAGCGTCGGCGTCGTCAGCCGCTCGGGCACGCTCACCTATGAAGCCGTGCACCAGACGACGATGGTGGGCCTTGGCCAGACCACGGCGGTCGGTATCGGCGGTGACCCGGTCAACGGCACCAACTTCATCGACGTGCTCGACCTGTTCCTGGACGATCCGGAAACGACAAGCATCATCATGATCGGCGAGATCGGCGGCAGCGCGGAAGAAGAAGCCGCCGCGTTCCTCAAAGCCGAAGCCGCCAAGGGCCGCAGCAAACCGACCGTCGGCTTCATCGCCGGTCGCACAGCGCCTCCGGGCCGCCGCATGGGCCATGCTGGGGCGATCGTTTCGGGCGGCAAGGGCGGCGCGGAAGACAAGATTGCCGCGATGGAAGATGCGGGCATTCGCGTCTCGCCCTCGCCCAGCGAACTCGGCACCACACTCGATGCGATGCTGAAGGAAATGGCCTGAAGCCGGGCCGCAACCTTCCTCCCCACGGAGAACCCCTATGGGTCAAGAACCGAACGACTTCGTCCCGCAGATGACCGACCAGGAAGGCCCGCAGCCCGGGCCGTCCTGGGGCAATCCCAAGTGGCTTGACCAGGTCAGCGATGCCGATGCCGACCTGACCACCGCGCTCGACCCGACGCAGATGCGTCTCGCGGTCGAGAAGGCGGCGAAGAAGGCCGGCAAGGCGATGGACCCGATGGCGATCGAGATGGCGGCGAGCCTTTCGATTGCGGCGATGACGCTCGTTCGGCTCTATCGCGTACGCGGTCACATGGCGGCGGATCTCGATCCGCTCGGTATCTCTGCCAAGCGGCAAGCTCCGGCAGACTTGACGCTCGAGTTCCATGGTCTCTCCGGTAAGGAAGACGCCGAAGTCTTCGTCGGCGGCGTGCTCGGCCTGCACTGGACCACCGTTGGCGAGCTGTTCGCAGCGCTCAAGCACACCTATTGCGGCAAAGTCGGCCTCGAATACATGCACATCGCCGACACCGAAGAGCGGCGTTTCCTGCAGGACAAATTCGAAAGCCCCGGCGAGACGATCCAGTTCACACCCGAAGGCAAGAAGGCGATCCTGGCTGCTGTTTTGCGGGGTGAATTGTACGAAGAATTCCTCGGCAAGAAATATGTCGGGACAAAGCGTTTCGGCCTCGATGGCGGGGAATCGATGATCCCTGCGCTCGAGGCGGTGATCAAGCACGGCGGCAGCGCCGGTGTGCGCGAGATCATCTACGGCATGGCGCACCGCGGGCGACTGAACGTGCTCGCGAATGTGATGGCCAAGCCCTACAAGGTGATCTCGCGCACACCGGCGCTGCCGCCGTGCTTGATCACCGCCTCGAGCGCAGGGATCATCGATTCCCCGCCAT